>JAGWLO010000075.1 GCA_028872015.1 Burkholderiales bacterium
CATCAGCTCAGGCTCCAGTTTCGAAGCCGCCATCGGCTATTCGCGCGCCGTGGTCGACGGCGACTGGGTGTTCGTCTCCGGCACCACGGGCTTCGACTACGCGACGATGACGCTCGCCGACGACCTGCTGGTGCAGACGGCGCAGTGCCTGGCGAACATCGAGGCCGCGCTGCGCGAAGCCGGGGCCGGCATCGCCGACGTGGTCCGCGTGATGTACATCCTGCCGAATGCGGCCGACTTCGAGCGCTGCTGGCCGCTGCTGCGTGACTGCTTCGGCCAGGCACGCCCCGCCGCCACGATGATCGCCGCCGGCCTGGCCGACCCGCGGATGAAGATCGAGATCGAGGTCACCGCGCGCCGGCCTGCACCCGGTCCTGCCGTAGCCTAGCGGCCCGGCCTGCCCGCCGGCGCCTTGGTCGGCGGCGGCCGCTTCGGACGACGCGCCATCGCCACGCCTACTTCGGCGCCAGCCGTATCGCCCCGTCCAGCCGGATCACTTCGCCGTTGAGCATCTCGTTCTCGACGATGTGCTTGACCAGCTTGGCGTAGTCGGCCGGCGTGCCCAGGCGGCTCGGGAAGGGCACGCTGGCGGCCAGCGCATCCTGCACCTCCTTGGGCATGCCGAACATCATGGGCGTGCCGAAGATGCCCGGCGCGATGGTCATGTTGCGGATGCCGTTGCGGGCCAGGTCGCGCGCGATGGGCAGCGTCATGCCGACCACGCCGCCCTTGCTGGCCGAGTAGGCGGCCTGCCCGATCTGGCCGTCGTAGGCGGCCACGCTGGCGGTGCTGATGAGCACGCCGCGCTCGCCGGTGGGCTCGGGCACGTTGCGGCTCATCGCCTCGGCGGCCAGGCGGA
Source organism: Burkholderiales bacterium (assembly GCA_028872015.1). Taxonomy (GTDB): domain Bacteria; phylum Pseudomonadota; class Gammaproteobacteria; order Burkholderiales; family Burkholderiaceae_C; genus Rubrivivax. Next base: position 860 of record JAGWLO010000075.1, read on the forward strand.
TCATGTTGAAGCTGCCGATCAGGTTGACGGTGATGGTCTTGGTGAAGGTGTGCAGCGGATGCGCGCCGTCCTTGCCCACGGTCTTGACCGCCGGTGCGATGCCGGCGCAGTTGACCAGGCCCACCAGCTTGCCCAGGCCCACGGCCGCGGCGACGGCGGCCTGGCCGTCGGCTTCCTGGCTGACGTCGCACTTGACGAAGACGCCGCCGATCTCGGCCGCGATGGCCTGGCCGCGTTCGACCTGCAGGTCGGCGACCACCACCTGGGCGCCTTCGGCGGCCAGCATGCGCGCGGTGCCTTCGCCCAGACCCGACGCGCCGCCGGTGACGATGAAGACCTTGCCCCGGATTTCCATGGTGCTTCTTCCTTCGATTCCGGCCTCAGGCGGCCAGCGCCGCCATCACGCGGGCGGTGATTTCCTCGACGCTGCCGGTGCCGCTGATCCTGGCGTAGCGCGGCGCGCCGGCCTCGCCGCTGGCAGCCCACTGGCCGTAGTAGTCGACAAGCGGGCGGGTCTGTTTCTGGTAGACCTCGAGCCGCTTGCGCACGGTTTCTTCCTTGTCGTCGTCGCGCTGGATCAGCGGCTCGCCGGTGACATCGTCGCGGCCTTCCACCTTGGGCGGGTTGAACTTGACGTGGTAGGTGCGGCCCGAGGCTGCGTGCGAGCGGCGGCCGCTCATGCGCTCGATGATGGCCGAGTCGGGCACGTCGATCTCGAGCACCGCGTCGAGCTTCACGCCGGCGTGCTTCATGGCGTCGGCCTGCGGGATGGTGCGCGGGAAGCCGTCGAACAGGAAGCCCTGCGCACAGTCGGGCTGCGCCAGGCGTTCCTTGACCAGGCCGATGATGATGTCGTCGCTGACCAGGCCGCCGCTGTCCATCACCTTCTTGGCGGCCACGCCCAGTGGCGAGCCGGCCTTGACGGCGGCGCGCAGCATGTCGCCGGTGGAGATCTGGGGGATGCCGAAGTGCTGGCAGATGAAGGTGGCTTGGGTGCCCTTGCCAGCGCCCGGGGCGCCCAGGAGGATCAGTCGCATCGTTGTAGCCGTTCTCGTTGGTCGGTCATTCGCCGGCTGCGCGCGCGCCCCAGGCCGAGCGTGTCTCTGCGATCGAGAATAGCACGCGACCCTGCGCGTCAGGCGGCCGGGTCGTGCTGGGCAAACAGGGCCCGCACGCGGGCCAGATCGGCGGGTGTGTCCACGCCCGGACCGGGCCCGTGCGGCACCACGTGCACGGCAATGCGCTCGCCATGCCAGAGCACGCGCAGCTGCTCCAGCGCCTCGCACTGCTCGAGCGGCGATGCGGCCAGCGCCGGGAATCGGCGCAGGAAGCCGGCCCGGTAGGCATACAGCCCCACATGCCGCAGCGGCGCCGGCGCGGGCAGCGCAGGCCGGCCCGGCGCCGCGCCGTCGCGCCACCACGGAATGGGCGCGCGCGAGAAGTACAGCGCCCGGCCGGCGGCGTCGAGCACCACCTTCACGACGTTGGGGTCGGCGTAGTCGGCCAGCTCGGTGATCGGGTGGGCCGCGGTGCTGGCGGCACAGTCGGGCTGCGCCTGCAGGATCTCGGCGCAGGCGCGGATCAGGCCCGGGTCGATCAGCGGCTCGTCGCCCTGCACGTTGACCACGAGCTCGGCGCCGTCCAGCCCGAGCTGGGTGCAGGCCTCGGCGAGGCGGTCGCTGCCGCTGGGGTGATCGGCGCGGGTCAGGATCGCTCGCACGTCATGGGCGCGGCAGGCGGCGACGATGCGGGCGTCGTCCGCGGCCACCACCACCTGTGCCGCGCCGCTGAGCGCAGCGCGCTCGGCCACGCGCACCACCATCGGCTTGCCGGCGATGTCGGCCAGCGGCTTGTCGGGCAGGCGCGTCGAGCCCAGCCGCGCCGGGATCAGCACCGAGAAGCGCATGCGCCCCGGGCCTACGGCGAGGATGGGCCGGTGGCCGGGCCGTCCAGCGGCCGGGCCTCGCTTTCCAGCATCACCGGGATGCCGTCGCGCAGCGGGAACAGCAGCCGGTCGGCCGCGCAGGCCAGCCCGACGGGGCGCGAGTCGGCGTCGCGCCGCATCTGCAGCGGGCCCTTGCAAGCGGGGCACACGAGCAGGTCGATCAGGCGGTGATCCAGGGTCATGGCGGGCTAAGGGGCGTTGGGGTGCGCGCTGCGCGGCGCAAGCAGCGCCAGCAGGTCGTCGACCAAGGCCGGCGGCAGCTGCAAGTCTAGCGGCAGCACCCACACGCGCGTGCCGGCCAGGCGCTGCGGGTCGAGCTTGATCGCGTCCTTTTCGGTCGTCACCACGTCTGGGCAGCCCTCCGGCCAGGGCAGCCGGTGATAGTCGAAGTGGTCGGGCAACGGCAGTCGCTCGAAGCGCAGGCCCAGCGTCTGCAGCATGGCGTAGAACTTCTCGGGTGCGGCCAGCCCGGCCACGGCCAGCAAAGGCCGGCCGCGCAACGCCGTCAGCGGCACCGCCGCCTCGGCCTGGCCGGCATGCCAGGCCGCCAGCGGCCAGGCCTGCTCGAGATGGCGCAGGGCCAGCACGCCGGGCAGCACGGTGCTGGCGCGTGCGCCCGTGTAGAGCACACGCTGCTGAGGCGCCAGGGTCCGCGGCAGTGGCTGGCGCAGCGGGCCCGCGGGCAGCAGCAAGCCGTTGCCGATGCCGCGTTCGTCGAACACCAGCAGTTCGCCCTGGCGCGCCAGGGCGGTGTGCTGCAGGCCGTCGTCGGACAGCAGCAGGTCGACGTCGGGATGGGCCGCACACAGCGCCAGCGCCGCGGCACGCCGGTTGCGGCCCACCCAGACCGGCGCCCCGGTGCGGCGGGCGATGAGCAGCGGCTCGTCGCCGGCTTCGCGCACGGGCGTGTCGGGCAGCACGGGGCGCACGGCGCCACCCGCGCGCCCGTGGCCCCGCGACACCACGCCGGGCCGCCGGCCGGCCGCTCGCAGGGCCTGCACCAGGGCGATCACCGTCGGCGTCTTGCCGGCGCCGCCGACGATGAGGTTGCCCACCACGATCACGGGCACCGGCAGCGCGGCCGCCGGCGCTGCGGCCCGGTGCCGCCGCGCGGCCGCCAGGCCCGCCAGCACCGCCAGCGGTTGCAGCAGGCGCGCCAGCAGGGTCGGGCGCGGCTGCCACCAATGCCGGGCCAGCAAGGCTTCGATGCGGCCCGCCAGGCTCGGGCGGCGCGCCATGGCGGCGTCAGCGCGCGGCGCCGCGCGGGGTCTGCGCCGCGAAGGTCAGGCGCGACAGCCCGGCGCGGCGGGCCGCGTCCAGCACGTTCATCACGGCCTGGTGGGCGCTCATCGCGTCGGCCGAGATCACGACCATGGTGTCGGGGCGGCCGGCTGACGCGGCACTCAATTCGGCCGTCAGCAGCTCGACGCTGCGGCCGTCCACCGGCTTGCCGTCGACGCTGTAGCGGCCGTCGGCCGAGACGGCCACGATGACCTCGCCGGGGCGGTCGCGCAGCCGCTCGGCATCGGCCGTCGGCAGCGTCACCTGCAGCTCGGTGAAGCGCGAGTAGGTGGTGGAGAGCATCAGGAAGATCAGCACCACCAGCAGCACGTCGATGAACGGGATCAGGTTGATCTCGGGCTCTTCGATGTGGCGGCGGCTGAATCTCATCGGCGGCTGCTCCGCAGGGCGTCTCGGGGCGGCGCTTGCCGGGGCGTCATGTCTTCACCGCGAAGCGCATCAGGTGCGGCACCATGCGCTCGGCGGCCAGTTCCATCTGCAGCTGGTACTCGTCCACGCGGCCGCGGAAGTAGCGGTAGAACATGAGCGAGGGCACCGCGATCATCAACCCGAAGGCCGTGTTGTACAGCGCCACCGAGATGCCGTGCGCCAGCAGCTGCGGGTTGGACGCGCCGGCTGGCGCCTGCGAGCCGAAGATCTCGATCATGCCGATGACGGTGCCGAACAGCCCCAGCAGCGGCGCCGCGGCGGCGATCGTGCCCAGGGTGTTGAGGTAGCGCTCGAGGCCGTGCACGGCGATGCGCCCGGCGTTCTCGAACGACTGGCGCAGGGCGGCCTCGGCGATGCGCGGCTCGGCCACCACGCTGCGCAGGCCCGCGGCCAGCACGGCACCGAGCACCGAGGTGTCGGCCAGCTTGTTGACCACGTCCGCACCGGGCAGGCTGGCCCGGGTGACGCCGATCACCTCGTCCAGCAGCTTGGGTGGCGCCACCAGGGGGGCGCGCAGCCGGTACAGGCGTTCGATCACGACGGTGAGCGCCACGATCGAGCAGAGGATCAGGGCCCAGATCGGCCAGCCGGCGGCTTGTATGATCGTCAGCAAGGGGTGGGGTGCGCGTGCGAGGCCGCTGCGGAAGCTCGGAAGAGGCGCGATTATGGCCGATGCCCCTGCCGCGTCCGGCGCTGCGGCGCAGGTCGTCCAACACGCTCGCACCGGTCTGTGGATAACTCTGTGGAGAGCTGCCCGCAAGCGGCCGTGCCTGTGGTTCGCCGGCACGTCTGTCTCCCGCCTGCTCAAATTTTGGGCGCCGCTTTCTCCATGCGAATCAATTGCTTGCACGAAAGTGACCGTTCCGTGACGGTGGCATGGCCTGGGCAGCCCAGGATTGGCGCGCCTGTGGAGTTCGCGCACCGCGCCAGTGCTTGCGATTGGCATGGCTGAGGCCCGGGACGCCGCGCCGGCGCCCCTGACCTGGGGAGTCGCCGCCCTGCTGCTGGCCATGGGCGATGCGCTGGCGGCCCGCTTCGGCGCGGTGGCGGTGCGGGGCGAGCTTTCAGGGTTTTCGCGCGCCGCCAGCGGCCACTGCTATTTCACCCTCAAGGACGCCGAGGGCGCCCAGGCGCTGCTGCGTTGCGCCATGTTCCGTCGCGCCGCCGGCCTGCTGGACTTCACGCCGGCCGACGGGCAGCAGGTGGCACTGCGTGGCCGCCTGGCGGTGTACGAGGCGCGGGGCGAGCTGCAGCTGGTGGTCGAGTCCATGCAGCGCGTGGGTGCGGGCACGCTGTTCGAGGAATTCCTGCGCCGGCGCGCCCGCATGGAAGCGGCCGGGCTGTTCGATGCTGCGCGCAAGCGGCCGCTGCCGCGGCATGTGACGGCGCTGGGCATCGTCACCTCGCTCGGCGCGGCAGCGCTGCACGATGTGCTGACCACGCTGGCCCGACGTGCGCCGCACGTGCGGGTGGTGGTGTACCCGAGCCTGGTGCAGGGGGCCGATGCCCCGGCGGCGCTGGTGGCCGCGCTGCAGCTGGCCGACCGGCGCAACGAGGTCGATGTGCTGCTGCTCGTGCGCGGCGGGGGGTCGATCGAGGATCTCTGGGCCTTCAACGACGAACGGGTGGTGCAGGCCGTGGTGGCCAGCCGGCTGCCGGTGGTGTGCGGCGTGGGGCACGAGACCGACGTGACGCTGTGCGACCTGGCCGCCGACCTGCGTGCGCCCACGCCCACGGCGGCCGCCGAGCTCGCGGCGCCGTCGCGCGACGAGGCGCTGCAGGCCCTGGCGCTGCGCCGGCAGCGCCTGCAGCGCGCCGCCGAGCGCGCGGGCCAGGCGCAGGCCCAGCGGCTCGACGTGCTGGCGCTGCGCCTGGGGCAGCCGGCCAAGGCCCTGCGCAGCGAAGGCGCGCGGCTGGATGAGCGCGCGCGCCGTCTGCGCCAGGTGCTGCCACAGCGGCTGAGGCAGGCCGCGGTCGAACTCGTGCCGGTGGGCCGGCGCCTGAGCCAGGCCGTGGCGGTGCAGTTGCGCGAACAGGCGCTGCGGCTCGGTGCTGCCGACCAGCAGCTGGCGGCGCACGACCCCCACCGCGTGCTGCGGCGCGGCTACGCCTGGGTCGAGGCCGGCGACGGGCGGGCCATCGTCTCGGCCGCCGCGCTGCATCCGGGCCAGGCCGTGCGCGCCGTCTGGGCCGACGGCCGGGCCGAAGCCGAGGTGCGGTCGGTCGAAGCCCCATGGCCGGTCGATGCACCCGGCCTGCCTACAATGATTTGAGCATTGGGCGCCAGCGCACCGACCGGCAGTGTCGCGTGCAGCACGCTCTTCGTACGAACCCGACCGAGGACGATGACCATGGAACATACCCTGCCTCCCCTGCCTTACGCCATCGACGCGCTCGCGCCGGCCTGCAGCCGCGAGACCCTCGAATACCACCACGGCAAGCATCACAACGCGTACGTGGTGAACCTCAACAATCTTCAGAAGGGCACCGAGTTCGAGGCGATGCCGCTCGAAGACATCGTGCGCAAGGCCTCCGGCGCCATCTACAACAACGCGGCCCAGATCTGGAACCACAGCTTCTTCTGGAACTGCATGAAGCCCGCCGGCGGCGGCGAGCCCGGCGGCGCGCTGGCGGCCGCGATCAAGGCGAAGTGGGGCAGCTACGCGGCGTTCCGCGAGGCCTTCATCAAGTCGGCGACGGGCAATTTCGGGTCGGGCTGGACGTGGCTGGTGAAGAAGCCCGATGGCAGCGTGGACATCGTCAACACGGGTGCGGCAGGCACCCCGCTGACCACGGCCGACAAGGCGCTGCTCACGGTGGACGTGTGGGAGCACGCCTACTACATCGACTACCGCAACCTGCGACCGAAGTACGTCGAGACCTTCTTCGACAAGCTCGTCAATTGGGGCTACGCCGAGGCGAACTTCGCCTGAAAGGCGTCGGCTAATTGCCGAAGGGGCGGCCGCGCAACCGGTCGCCGGCCTTGAAGCCGCGCCTGGCGAACCAGCCCAGCGGCACCTCGAGCGCATAGCGCACCGGCTTGGCCGAGCAATGGGTGGTGTCGGTCTGCGCCGCCATGTCGGCCAGATTGACGATGCGGCCGTCATCGGCGATGAAGGCGATGGTCAGCGGCAGCAGGGTGTTGTGCATCCAGAAGCAGCGCACGCTGCTGTCGTCGTTGACGAACAGCATGCCGTCGCTGCTGCCCATGCTGCGCCGGAACATCATGCCCGTTTCCTGCTGATCGGGCGTGGTGGCCAGTTCGGCATGGATGACGTAGATGCCGATGGTGAGGTCGGTGGTGGGCAGCCTGGGCTGCGGCCCCTGCTGGGCGGCTGCCGGCCGCGGCGCGGCGAGCGCCAGCGCACACGCAGCCAGCAGGGTACGCAGCAGGGCGCCCGGCGGGGGCGACGGCGGGTGGCGCGGCGGCTTGCGGGGCATGGCGGATTCCGTCTTGCATTATCCCGGCGGCATTGGCAGCGCGCCGGTTCAAAAACAACGCCCAGCGAGAAGCTGGGCGTCGAACCACGGGGTGCCGCCGAGGGCACCGGCCAAGGCTGGCCGATTACTTCGTTGCTGCGGAAGCCGGCGCCGAAGCCTTCGTCGCGTGCTTCATCGGAGCGTGCTTCTTGACCGGGTGCTTGGCCTTGGCGTTCGAGGCAGCCTCGGCGGCCGGCTTCGCGGCAGGCGCATCGGCGGCAAAAGCGGTGCCCGAGGCGATGGCGGCAAGGGCCAGGACGGCCAGGATCTTGTTCATTCGGGGAGCCTTTCTAGGTTTGTGGGGAAGGGCCTTCCACGTGGAAGGCAGGGCTCCAACGCGGGTCCGCGGCACTCGGTTGACAGGTGTAGCCGTGACATAGAATTTAAGGCTCGACCTTGCGCAAGCCGCCGCGGTGCATCCGTCGGCGCACCGGAGAAGCGATTCATGTACCAACACATCAAGGTGCCCGCAGGCGGCCAGAAGATCACCGTCAATGCGGACTTCTCGCTCAACGTGCCCGAGCAGCCCATCATTCCCTACATCGAAGGCGACGGCACGGGTCTCGACATCACCCCGGTGATGCTCAAGGTGGTGGATGCCGCGGTGGCCAAGTCCTATGGCGGCAAACGCCGGATCCACTGGATGGAGGTCTACGCCGGCGAGAAGGCGACCAAGGTCTACGGCCCCGACGTCTGGCTGCCGGCGGAGACGCTGCAGGCCGTGCGCGAGTACGTGGTCTCGATCAAGGGCCCGCTGACCACGCCCGTCGGCGGCGGCATCCGCAGCCTCAACGTCGCGTTGCGCCAGGAACTCGACCTCTATGTCTGCCTGCGTCCGATCCAGTACTTCAAGGGCGTGCCCAGCCCGGTGAAGGAGCCCGAGAAGACCCACATGGTGATCTTCCGCGAGAACTCCGAGGACATCTATGCCGGCATCGAGTACGAGGCCGAGAGCGAGAAGGCGAAGAAGCTCATCAAGTTCCTGATCGAGGAGATGGGCGTCAAGAAGATCCGGTTCCCGAATACCTCGGGCATCGGCATCAAGCCCGTCTCGCGCGAAGGCACCGAACGCCTGGTGCGCAAGGCGCTGCAGTACACGATCGACAACGACAAGCCCAGCATGACCCTCGTGCACAAGGGCAACATCATGAAGTTCACCGAAGGCGGCTTCCGCGACTGGGGCTATGCCCTGGCGCAGAGGGAGTTCGGCGCCGAGCTCATCGACGGCGGCCCGTGGTGCAAGTTCAAGAACCCGAAGACGGGCCGCGAGATCGTCGTCAAGGACGTGATCGCCGACGCCTTCCTGCAGCAGATCCTGCTGCGCCCGGCCGAGTACTCGGTGATCGCCACGCTGAACCTGAACGGCGACTATGTTTCCGACGCGCTGGCGGCCCAGGTGGGCGGCATCGGCATCGCACCCGGTGCCAACCTGAGCGATTCGGTGGCGATGTTCGAGGCCACCCACGGCACGGCGCCCAAGTACGCCGGCAAGGACTACGTGAACCCGGGCTCGGAGATCCTGTCGGCCGAGATGATGCTGCGCCACATGGGCTGGACCGAAGCGGCCGACTTGATCATCCGCGCCATGGAAAAGTCGATTCTCAGCAAGAAGGTCACCTACGACTTCGCGCGCCTGATGGAGGGCGCCACGCAGGTGTCCTGCTCGGGTTTCGGGCAGGTGATGATCGACATGATGTAACGTGGTTTCAGGCCTTCCAAGGCCGTCCCAAGAGAACCCCAGATCGTTGATTCGACTGGGGTTTTTCATTTTCTGTGTCCCAGCACTTCCCGCCTGGTGCCTTGACTGCCGACCGAAACGGGGCCAAAAATGGGGCCATCATGGGGCCATGGCTTCCGCCAGGTGACGAAAAATGAGGCACACCAACTACCTGCTCAAGCCGGTCACCATCGACAACGCAAAGCCGCGCGACAAGGCGTATGCGCTGACCGATGGCGGGGGCCTTCTGCTCGAAGTCCTTCCCTCCGGAACCAAGACCTGGCGCTTCAAGTACCACCTGAACGGCAAGCGCGAGAAGGTCACGATCGGCGCCTACCCGGCCTACACGATCAAGCAGGCGCGCGATCGGCACGAGGAGTTGCGCGCCCTCGTCGAGCGAGGCGAGAGCCCGGCCAAGTCCAAGCAGGCGACGGTGGCCGCCCGCAAGGTCGCCAAGTCACGCGACCTGACCGTCCGCGTATTCGCGCGCCGCTGGATCGACGAGACCCTGTTCTATCGATCGCCCGCCTACGTCGCGCAGATCGTGCGCTGGCTCGACGCCTACATCGACCCGGCGATCGGCGACATGCAGCTTGCGGACGTGCAGCCCGGCGACGTGCTGGCGATCATCAAGGCTCGCGCCGACACCCCGGTGACCGCCGAACGCATCCGCGTCATCGTGCAGCAGTTCTACAACCATGCGATCCGCAATCTGCTGGTGACGACGAACCCGGCGCAGCCGCTGCGCGGTGCGATCGCCCGCGCTCCGGTCCAGCATCACAGGCACCTGAGCGAGAATGAGCTGGGGGCCTTCTGGCGCAAACTGGACGAGCAAGGCGCGCACACGACGACGATAGCGGCGACCAAGCTGCTGTTGCTCACGATGACCCGCAAGAGCGAACTGCTGCGCTCGAAGTGGCACGAGTTTGACCTCGACGCCGCGCAATGGGACATCCCGGCCGAGCGCATGAAGATGGGTAAGCCGCACCGCGTGTTCCTGTCGCGCCAGGCCGCCGCCATCTTTCGCCAAGTGCACGAGCTGACGGGCCACGGCGAGTATGTCTTCCCATCGATCTTTCGCGGCAGCGTGCCGATGGGCGACGTGACGCTGAACCACTTCTTCAAGCGCATCGACTTTGGCGTGCCCGACTTCAGCCCGCATGGCACACGCGGCACTGCGGCGACCCTGCTGCGCGAGCACGGCTTCGGCCGCGATGTCGTCGAGCTGCTGCTGGCGCACAGCGAGAAGAACGCGACCGTGGCGGCCTACAGCCACATGGAACTGGCGGGGGATCGGAAGAGGGCGCTGCAGTACCTGGCCGATCGCGTCGAAGCGTTGGCTGCAGGCGCGAATGTGATCCCGTTGCGCGCTGCCTGACTCTCTCCCTGCGTTGATTGCCGGTCGACACCGGTCGGGTGTATTTCTGCTGGGCGCGATCTTCCGACGCGGCCGCCGTCAGCTTCGCAGCGCTGGCAGTCAAGCCACCTGGCGATGATTGACATCGCCGTGATGCGGTTACTGTCGCGCCAGGGCGATGTCAACGCGCTGGTCGAGAACTAGGGGCAGATCGTGGTGGACGAATGCCACCACGTGGGTGCTGCATCGTTCGAACTGCCCTTCGACCGCTGCCTCATCGCCACCGGCGCCAGCGCAGCGGTGCCGCCGATTCCGGGCCTGAAGGACACCCCCTTCTGGACCTCGACCGAAGCCCTCGCCAGCGAGACCCTCCCGCCGCGGCTGGCGGTCATCGGCTCGTCGGTGGGCGCGCTGGAAATGGCGCAGGCCTTCGGCCGGCTGGGCAGCCAGGTCACGGTGCTGGCGCGCAGCACGCTGTTCTTCCGCGAAGATCCCGCCATCGGCGGGCGATCACGGCGGCCCTCCGCGCCGAAGGCATCGAAGTTCTCGAACATACCCAGGCCAGCCGGGTCACGCACGCGAACGACGAGTTTGCCCTCGCCACCGCCGGCAGCGAGATTCGCGCCAACCGTCTGCTGGTGGCCACCGGCCGCGCGCCCAACACGCGCGGCCTCGGCCTCGAGGCCGCAGGCGTCGAGGTCGACAAGCAGGGCGCGATCGTCGTCGACCCGGGCCCGCGCACGTCGAGCGCGAACATCTTTGCCGCGGGCGACTACACGAACCAGCCGCAGTTCGTCTACGTCGCGGCGGCCGCCGGCACGCGGGCAGCCATCGACATGACCGGCGGCGATGCCGCGCTCGACCTGAGCGCCATGCCGGCCGTGGTCTTCACCGACCCGCAGGTGGCCACGGTGGGCCTGAGCGAGGCCGAGGCCCACCTGCAAGGCATCTAGACCGACAGCCGCACGCTGAGCCTGGACAACGTGCCGCGGGCGCTGGCCAACTTCGACACCCGCGGCTTCATCAAGATCGTCGCCGAGGCCGGCAGCGGCCGGCTGCTGGGCGTGCAGGCCGTGGCCCCGGAGGCCGGTGAGCTGATCCAGACCGCGGTGCTGGCCATCCGCGCGCGCATGAGCGTGCAGGATCTGGCCAATCAATTGTTCCCGTACCTGACCATGGTCGAGGGGCTCAAGCTCTGCGCCCAGACCTTCACCAAGGACGTGACGCAGCTGTCGTGCTGCGCAGGCTGAGGCCGTGACGAAAGTGGGCAACCAGCTCACACTGGCCGAGGCGGACGGGCGGGGTGAAGCCACCCTGCATCAGGTTCGGACCTATGTCGCATCAGGCCTGGAATTGCAGGCAACGCTGTCGGACGTTTGCGGCCGGGCCACATCCCCGGCAACTGCATGAGATCCACCGCACTCCCGCTATGCAGCACGCCGGCGTCGGCCGTGGTTCCTCGAAGCACGGCGCCACCGGCACGGACGCGATCGTCGTGACGTGCGCGCCCCGGTCGTCGAGCTTCCGCCAGAACGCGCCCAACTTCTCGCTCAGGGGTCGGTGCTGTTCGACCGGTGCACGCACAAAATCGCAGATGCGCTACGCGGACCAGGCGTAATCCTGGAAGGCCGGATCGACCTCGGTATGGAGAAGGTGGTTCGAGTAGTTGCTCAGGGTCTTGACGGCGATGGCCAGGACGATCTCCAGCGCGTGGCGGTCGGTGTATCCCGCTTGCCTGAAGGCGCTCAATTGCGCGGGCGTCGGGCTCCCGCGGCTGTCGACCAGCTGTCGCGTGAACGTCGAGAGCGCCTCGAGCCTGGCATCTGGGATCGGCGTGCCGGCGCGCAAGGCCTGCAGCGCGTCGGCAGGCACTTTCGACATCTTCGCGCCGATCATGCTGTGGGCGGCCATGCAATAGGTGCATCCGTTGAAGCGGCTGATCGCCAGGAAGACGACCTCCTGCTCGGCCGGCGCGAACCCGCCTTCGTTGCGAAAGCGCTCGTAGCCCAGCAGGTAGGTTTCCAGCAGGCCGGGCGAATTGACCATGTTCGCGTACATCTTGGGGACGAAGCCCAGGCGGGCCTTGGCTGTCTCCAGCATGGCCTTGGCCTTGCCGTCGGTCGATTCGGGGGTCTGCGCGGGCAACTCGAGCTTGGCGATCGTCGATGTCATGGTCTTTCCTTGGTTTGGGCGCCGGTCGGCGCGGGTTGTGCCGCACGGTCGGTGCGGCGTGAAATGGAACGATGAGTCCAAAACAGGGCAAAAAAAGTGGTGTGGAATGGGGTGGTGCTCAGCCCTGGGCAATTCGCTTGGCGAATCGCCGTGCGGTCTCGCGCACCGTGGCGGAGGGCAGTCCCGTGCGCTGTAGCGTGCGCAGCCCCGCGATCGCCGTGATGACTTCGGCCGCGATCAGCGAAGGATCCTGCGCGTCGGGGCGTGCCGCGGCGACGAGCGCGGTCAGACGCGTGGCCACGCGCGCAAAGCCTCTGCGGATCGTCGCCAGCGCGTCGGCCTGCGGATCGTGCAGTTCGTTGACACCGTTGATCAGCAGGCAGCCCTTGCCGTCGTGGTTGTCGCGCGCGATGTCGATGAAGATAGCTTCCAGCGCGACGTCCAGTCGTTGCCCCTGGAATGCGCGCTCGAGTTGCGCGATCTGACGATCGACATAGCGCTCGATGGCCAGCCGGACGAGTTCGTCCCTGCTTCCGAAGCTGTTGTACAGGGACGAGCGCGCCAGCCCGGTGGCCCGCAGCAGCTCGTCGACGCTGGTGGCGTGCAGGCCGCCCTGCCAGAAGGCGGTCACCGCCGCGTCGATGACGGCGGCTTCGTCGAAGGTGCGAGGGCGGGGCATGCCGTTGGAAGCGCTTTATTGGACTGTATGATACAAAACATTCCGCAGGTTTGCCCGGATTCGACCGGGTCCGCGCCCGGGTCGCGCACGCCGGGGGCGAGTTCACGTTTCCGAGGGCCGGGTGAGCGGGTCCGCGTCGATCAGGAGACCGTCGATGTCCAGCGTTTTGTTGCCCCGCCAGCTGCCCGATCCGCTGCCCTCGATCCACCCCGTGCCGGAATATCAGGTGGACGGGGAGCGGCGCCGGTTCTACGAGGAAATGAAGGCGGCACTGCAGGTGCCCTGGATGGGGGTCGTGACGATGGCGTACGCGCACTACCCGACCTTCTTCCGTGTCCTCTGGCAAGGCCTGCGGCCGGTGGTCGCCGACGCGAGCTTTGCGAGGCATGGCGCGGCGCTGCGCGCCATCGTCGAGGGCGCAGCGCCAGCGCTGGTGCTGCGCAACCTGCTGGCGCCGCTCCAGGCTCTGGGCTATGCACCGCGCGAGATCGACCAGATTCGCCAGGTGCTCGGGATCTTCGCGCACGGAAACCATCCCTATCTGCTGATCGCGACCCTGGTGCGCCTGCTCCTCGAGGGGCAGGACGCGGTGCCGGACCCGGGGCTCGCGCTGCAGGCGGTCGAGCCGCCTCGCGCGCTCGACGTCCAGGCGCCGCTGGTGCTGATGGAAGCCCATCACGCCGATGCGCCGACGCGGGCGATCTACGAGGACATCAAGCAGACGCTCGGCCTGCCCTTCGTCAACACCGACTACCGTGCGCTGGCGCGATGGCCGAGCTACTTCGCGCTGGCCTGGGCCGAACTGAAGCCGGCGCTCGCCACGGCAGCGTATCCCGCGCTGTGCGAGTCCGTGCATCGCGAGGCGGTGAGCCGCGTGAGTCGCCAGCTGCCCGTGCCTGCGAGCCTTTCCGCCAAGGCGCTCCAGGAGGCCGCGCGGGCCGATGCGCCGCTCGACGAGGTGCTTCGCGTGGCTCGGCTCTTCCAGTGGCTGCTTCCGGGCCTGGTCACCAACGTGGCAGTGCTGCAAGCCCAGTTGCGCGACGCCTCCTGATCGCCGCGGCGCGAACGTTCTGCGCGGCCTGCCCGTCGGACTGGGATCAGCCCGTGGGCTTCTCTTCGCCACCGTGTCGCTCTGATCCCGTCGTGCTCACGTGCGCCTGGGCAGGCGGTCCTCCCTCTTCGTCTTCGGCAGCGCCGGCGAACAGCTCCGCCGTGAGCGCCTCGACACCGGCCAATTGGGTCGAGACCCGATGGCAGTCGCCGCACATGGACAGGTGCATGCGAAGACGTAGGCTGTCCAGAAGGCCCAGTGGCTCGTCCAGTCTCTGCGACATGAGCTCGGCGGCCCGACGGCACGAATGCATCCAGTTCATGTGCTTGCCTTCTTCGAGTCGATCCAATCGCGTTGCATGCAGCTGCGCAGCGCCATGCGCGCTCGGTGCATGATGGTCCGGCAGTTCTCGGCGCTGACGCCGACGCGTTCGCAGATTTCCGTGGTCTCGAATCCGAGCCATTCGCGCATCATGAAGACGCGACCGGTCTGGCGCGGCAGGCAGCTCAGGCATCGCTCGAGTACCGTCATCATTTGTCGCCGCTCCATCTGCCCCTCGGGCTGCTGCCACGCGGGGACGGGTTCGCGGTAGGCGCCCTGGGCGTCATACAAGGCGTCGATCGCATCGTCGAGCGCATCGTCGTCGGGATTGAACTGCACCATGCGCCGTCGCGCTGGCGAGCGGTACCAGTCGGCGACCTTGTTCTTCAGGATCGCCATGGCCCAGGTCAGCAGTGTCGCAGTGCCTCGACGGCCTTCGTGTTGCTCCACGACCGCCATCAGCGTGTCCTGCACCAGGTCCTCGGCCAGGCTGGCATCGTGCACTGCAAAGCGCGCGTGCCGCAGCAGGCGTTGGCGCAGTGCCGGCAACTGCGGTGCAAGCGCAGCGCTCGTGTCGACGCCCTGCGGGCCGCTGTCCGAAGTGGTTCGAATCGCATGCATGCTGCTTCTCGTCGTTGAAGGGCCTCGCAGGAGGATGGGCCTGCTTCGCTGGCTGCACACCGGTGGCCCGGGGCTGACCATCGCCTCGGGCCCGGAACGAGCCCAGGACTGAATCCGCTCGTCAAGGCCGGCGCCCGGCGCGCGCGCCCGAAGAGTGCGCCATGCGGTCTAGACGTTCGAGCGGCGAGAAGTCTTACAGCCGCGCCGCATGCGGGCGTGCTCCGCATGCTCGGCTGCTTGCGTTCATCACGGCGTGCCGGCGACACGGTGTCACGCTTCGCAGTCGAGCCACGACCAAGGAGGTGACGGCAACGCCGCGAGCGCTGCAGTCGATCCCCCAGGTTCCAACCCCTTCAAGGAGAAACGCATGAACACCCAGACAATGATCGCCGCCGCGGCCGTTCTCGCCTCACTGTCCGCTTTCGCCCATGCCGGCACCGTCCAGGCGGTTCAGGCCAATGCCCAACCTCTGACGCCGGTACAGGTCGAGGCCCGGTCCCTCGCACCGAGCGCTCTCGGCGAATTCCTCGCCGTGGCGCCCGCAACGGGCCCTGCGCTCACCCGCGCCGCGGTGCGAAGCGAGCTTGCACAGGCGCGCGCCGATGGCCAACTGCTCAACGGCGAACTGGCCTACGTGCCGCGCGTTCAGGGCCGAT
>JAGWLO010000011.1 GCA_028872015.1 Burkholderiales bacterium
AAGCCGGGTGCCGCTTCGGTGGCGGCGCCCGGTTCCCGATAGGACGAACGGAGAATTTCGGTTGTTGATCGTATGGTTTGCACCGGGCCCGCGCGCTGAAGCGTGCGGGCCGCGTTTATGTGGGAACTCTTTCGCGATGACGAACCGTCAGGAATGACGCGCGCGCGATGACCGAACTCATTCTCTACAACGTTTTTAACGGCCTGGTTATCGGCGCGTTCTATGCGCTGATGGCACTCGGCCTGTCGTTGATCCTCAATCTTTCGGGCGTGATCAACTTCGCCCATGGCGGCTTCCTCACGCTCGGCGGCTATCTCGCCTTCGTGCTGGTTCCATTCGTCGGCTTTTGGGGTGCGCTGCTGATCTCGCCGTTCCTCACGGCGATCGTCGGCCTGGTGATCGAGCGCATCATGATCCGTCCGCTCTACGGCCGCGATCCGCTTTACAGCCTGCTGCTGACCTTCGGTCTCGCTTTCATCTTCGAGGACGGCACGCGCTTCATATGGGGTCCGCAGACCCTGCCGTTTTCGGTGCCCGGCTGGCTGCAGAATCAGCTCAGCACCCAGTTCTTCTTCCTCACCGGCTACCGCGGGTTCATGGTGGTGCTGGCGACGGTCGCGGTCATCGCGCTGTTCCTGATCCTCAGCCGGACGCGTGTCGGCATGCGCATTCGCGCCGGGACGCTGGACCTCGAGACCGTCTCCGTGCTCGGCGTCAACACGCGCTTCCTACGCACGGTCAATTTCGGGCTGGGCATCTTTCTGGCGGGTCTCGCCGGCGTGCTCGCCGCTGGCATGCTCGGTTTGCAACCGACGACCGGCAGCGAGTTGATCATGCCGAGCTTTGTCGCCGTCATCATCGGCGGCCTCGGCAGCCTGCCGGGCACGCTGCTGGGCGGGTTGCTCATCGGTGTCGCCTCGGGCGTCACCAGCGTGTTCTTCCCGGACGCGAGCGAGGCGGTGATCTACGTAATGATGGGTCTGGTGTTGCTGGTGCGGCCGCGCGGCCTGCTGGGTGAGGAGGGTCGTTTCTGATGGTCCGTCTCGATAAGTCGGCGGACGCCGCGCGCACCGGCGCATCAAGCGTCCCGCTTGCTGGTTTTCGCGTCGACAGGCGCGCCGCCGACGCCATCGTCTGGCTGCTGTTGCTGACCATGCCGTTCTGGATCGACTGGATCGGCGGCTACACCCAGCTTGGCACCCGCGTTGTGATTCTGGCGCTTGCCGCGATGTCGCTCAATTTCCTGCTCGGCTACACCGGCGTGCTGTCGTTCGGCCATGCGGCGTATTTCGGCCTGGGCAGCTACGGCCTCGGACTGACGATCAAATATCTGGTGCCGAACACGCTGGTCGGCATGGGGGTCGGTATCGTCACCGCCATCGTCGCAGCGGCGATCATCGGCGTGTTGATCGTGCGGCTGCGGGGCATCTACTTCGCGATGGTGACCATTGCCTTCGGCCAAGTGTTCTATTTCATCGCCTACCGCTGGAACAACGTCACCGGTGGCGACGATGGTCTCTCCGGCTGGCACCGGATGCCAATCAACCTCGGCTTTACCCAGATCGACGTCCTTAACAACGACCTGGCGTTCTATTACGTGGCGCTGTTCTGTTTCGCGGTGTCGGTTGGCATCATGGCGCTGCTGCTGCGCTCGCCGTTCGGCCGCACGCTGTTGGCGATCCGCGAGAACGAGCGCCGCGCGCGCTTTCTCGGAATTCCGGTGGACCGGCACATCTGGTTGTCCTGGCTCATCTCGTGCACCTTCACCGGCCTGGCTGGCACGCTCTATGCGATGCTGAACAACTTCTCCGACCCGCATGACCTGCACTGGGAGCAATCGGGGAATTTCGTCATCATGGCGGTCTTGGGCGGCATGCGCAGCTTCTGGGGACCGCTGATCGGCGCGGCCATCTTCATCGTGCTCGAAGACTACATTTCGAGCCGCACCGAGAACTGGGAATCGTTTATCGGCCTCTTTTTCATCCTCGTGGTGCTGTTCTTCCCGCGCGGTGTCCTGGGTATGATCAAGCGGAAGACCATGCAATGAGCCTGCTCCAGGTCGACAACGTCTCCAAGCGATTCGGCGATCTGGTTGCCGTCAACGGCGTGTCGATGACGGTCGAACAGGGCGAATTGCGCGCCGTCATCGGCCCGAACGGTGCCGGCAAGACCACGTTCTTCAACCTGATCAGCGGCTTCTTCACACCGTCGGCCGGCAAGATCATTTTCGACAACCAGGACGTCACCAAGCTGATGCCGGCGCAGCGCGTATGGCGCGGCATGGCGCGCACGTTCCAGATCACCGAGGTGTTTCCCGAGCTGACGACGCGCGAGAATTTGCGTATTGCGGTCGAGGTCGCCGCGGGCTACCGGCTCAAGACCTGGCTCTCGCGCGATCTCGACGGCGAGGCCCGCGCCCGTGTCACCGACCTGCTCGAGATGAGCGGCCTCGCCAGCAAAGCCGATCGTCTGGTCGGCGAGCTGTCGCACGGCGATCAACGCGCGACCGAGATCATGATGGCGCTGGCGCTGAAGCCGCGGCTGCTGCTGCTCGACGAGCCGACCGCCGGCATGGGCGACCAGGAGACCTATGACATCACGCAGCTCATCCGCAAGCTGCACAAGGACCAGAAGCTGACGATCGTGCTGATCGAGCACGACATGCGCGTCGTCTTCCATCTCGCCGACCGCATCATGGTCCTGGCGGAAGGCGCGCCGCTGGCGGAAGGCACGCCGGCCGAGATCGCCAAGAACGAGGCGGTGCAGGCGGCCTATCTAGGGAAGGCGGCATGAGCGGCGCAGTCGTGCTCCAGGCCGAGGACCTGCACACCTATTACGGCAAGAGCCACATCTTGCACGGCGTCGGGCTCGAGGTGCGCGAAGGCGAAATCGTCACGCTCCTGGGCCGCAACGGCGCTGGCAAGACGACGACGCTGCGCAGCCTCGTCGGCTTGACCCATCCGCGCGAGGGCGCGGTGCGCATCTTCGGCCACGCCACGACCGACTGGTCGCCCTTCCGCATCGCCGGGATCGGCGTCGGCTATGTGCCCGAGGGACGGCGGATTTTCGCCAACCTGACGGTCGAAGAAAATCTCAAGGTACCGATCGAGCGACCGGGGCCGTGGACGATCCCGCGCGTCTACGAGCTCTTCCCGCGGCTGGCGCAGCGCAAATCGAACAAGGGCCGCCAGCTGTCCGGCGGTGAGCAGGAGATGCTGTCGATCTCACGCGCGCTCCTGCTCAATCCGAAGCTGCTGATGCTCGACGAGCCGTCGCAGGGCTTGGCGCCGCTGATCGTGCAGGAAGTGTTCAAGGTGGTCGTCGCCGCGCGGAAGGAGGGCATCTCGGTGCTGCTGGTCGAGCAGAACGTGCGCGCGGCGGTCGAGATCGCCGACCGCGCCTACGTGCTCGAGCACGGCAGCATGGCCTACGAAGGCCCGGCCGCCGAGTTCGGCGCCGACGAGGAGCGCGTGCGCGCCCTGGCCGGCGCCAGCGCCGAGACCTGGGAAGACCTCGACGCTTGAGCGGCCAGCGCGCCACCGGCGCCGGCCCGGGCCGCCCATGACCCAGCGCGGCGTCCACCTGCAGTACCGGTTCGAGGCCCGGCCCGACGGCAGCCCGCCGGGCCAGCGCGGGGGCGATCTCGACAATCCGCTGTTCGACCTGCTGCTGGCGCTGCGCGAGCAGGGCTCGATCGCGCAGGCCGCGCGCGCCGGCGGCCAGTCGTACCGGCACCTGTGGGGCGCGCTCAAGCAGTGGGAGCAGACGCTCGGCCAGCCGCTGGTGCAGTGGCACAAGGGCCAGGCCGCGCGGCTCACGCCGTTCGCCGAGCGGCTGCTGTGGGCCGAGACGCAGGCCCGGGCCCGGCTCACGCCCCAGATCGAGGCGCTGCGCGCCGACCTGGAGCGCGTGCTGGCCGAGGCGCTGGACGGCTCGCAGCTGCTGCTGACGGTGTTCGCCAGCCACGACCTGGCACTGCCGCTGCTGCGCGAGCAGGCTGCCGCGCAGGGGCTGCACGTGGACCTGCGATTCGCCGGCAGCGTGGATGCGCTGCGCGCGCTGGCGGCCGGGCGCTGCACCGTGGCGGGCTTCCACGTGCCCCTGGGCGACCAGGGCGGTGCCGTGTTCATGCGCCAGCTCAAGCCGCTGCTCGAGCCGGGCCGGCACAAGCTCATCGGCTGCGCGCGCCGCCGCCAGGGGCTGATGGTGGCGGCGGGCAATCCGCTGGGCCTGGCAGGGCTGGCCGACGCCGCGGCCGCCGTGGGGCAGGGCGCGCGCTTCGTGGCGCGGCAGGCCGGCTCGGGCACGCGGCTGCTGCTCGAGCACCTGTGCCAGGCGGGCGGCCTCGCGCCGGCAGGGCTGCTGGCCGGCGGCCGCGCCGCCGAGGACAGCCACCTGGCCGTGGCCGCCGCGGTGGCCAGCGGCAGCGCCGACGCCGGCCTGGGCATCGAAGCCGCGGCGATGCAGTTCGGCCTGGGCTTCGTGCCCCTGGTCGAGGAAGACTACTTCCTGGTCTGCCTGCGCGAGGCGCTGGATGAGCCGCCGCTGCGGGCCCTGCGCGGCCTGTTGCAGGGCCCGGCCTGGCGCGATGCGGTGGCCTCGCTGCCGGGCTACGCGCCAGCGCACAGCGGCGAGGTGCTGTCGCTGACGCAGGCGCTGCCCTGGTGGCGCTTCCGCACGCCGCGCCCGCCCCACGCGCCCCAGCCGCCCCGCCCGTCCCGCCCGTCGGGCCCGCCCCGGACCTGAGGCCGACGGCGCGCCGCTACGGCCGGCCCGGCGGCGACTGCAGGCGCTGCAGTTCGGCCGCGGTGTTGGCGTTGAAGAACGCGGCCGCGTCGTCGAACACCGCCGTCGCGCAGCGGTGCTGCGCCGTCCAGCGGTCGATCTTGCGCTGGCCGCCCTGCAGGAAAGCCACCAGGCTGTCGATCAGGCTCGCCCGCAGCAGGCAGAACACGGGCTGCGGCTGCAGCCCGCCGTGCTCGTGTGCGTCGCGGGTGGCAGCCATCGCGATCTCGGCGTCCTCGGCCTGCAGCGCCGCTGACAGGCGCTCGACCAGGTCGGCCGGAAAGTCGGGCGTGTCGCAGGGCACGCTCACCAGGTACGGGGTCTCGCAGTGCTCCAGCCCCGCCAGCAGCCCGGCCAGCGGGCCGGGGTAGTCGGCCAGCGGGTCGGGCCAGACCGGCACGCCCATGCTGTCGTAGGCGGCCAGGTTGCGGTTGGCATTGATCATCGCGTGGCCCACCTGGGGCTGCAGCCGCAGCAGCGCGTGCAGGGCCAGCGGCAGGCCGCGATGGTTCTGCAGGCCCTTGTCGGCGCCGCCCATGCGGCTGCCCCGGCCGCCGGCCAGCACGAGGCCGGTGATCTCGCTGCGCGCGATCGTCATGGCTCAGGACTCCAGCAGGTCGAAGCCCTGGGTCTCGACCTGCATGAAGGCGCGCGTGAGGGCCGCCACCGCGCGCCAGAGCTCGGCGCGCGGGTGCGCCAGCACGGCCTCGCAGCAGGCCTCGACCCAGGGCTGCAGGTGGGCGCGGAAGAAGCGGCGCTGCTGCTCGAGGTTGCAGACCGCGGCGTCGTCGCCGGCGATCAGGTAGCGCATCACCTCGAAGCCGTAGGCGATGTGGTCCTCGGTCTCCAGCGCCTGCGCGTCGCGCGCCAGCCCGAGGGCGGCCAGATCGGTGCGCAGCGCCGCCAGCGGCCGCTCGTTCAAGAAGCCGCTGAGGTAGTACGAGCCGTAGACCAGCACCTCGGGCTTGCCGATGCCGTGGAACAGCGCGTCGTGCTCGGCGGCGGCGGCCTCCACGCTCGTGCCGCGCAGCGCCGCGACGAGCGCTTCCCAGGGCGGCTGCAGCGCGGCGCCGGGCTCCTCGGCCTGCGTCACCGCCACCCCGAACTGCGCCAGCAGGTCGGCGTCGGGCGGCGCCAGCCACAGGCGGGCCAGCAGGCCGTAGAGCTCGGCCCGGGCCAGCTCTTCGTGGTCGCCCGCCGGGCTCAGGGTCACGGGACGCTCGTTCATGGACGCCCTAGAGGTCGGTGATGCGCGTCTCGCGCGTGCTGGTGTGGAGGTCGATCACGCGGCAGTCGCCGCACATCTTCAGCCGCTCGGCCGCGGCGCCTTGGAAGGCGGAGTGGCCGGCCAGCTTGGCGATCATGTTCTCGATCGCGCGCTGGGTGCCGAAGGGCTTGCTGCAGCGCACGCAACGGTAGGGCGCCATCTCGGCCAGCACCCGCGGCGCCTTGCGCGCGCGGCCGCCGTCGGCCAGCCACAGGCGCGGGCGCAGCGCGATGGCGCCCTCGGGGCAGGTGCTGGCGCACAGGCCGCACTGGACGCAGTTCTTCTCGATGAACTTGAGCTGCGGCTGCTCGGGGTTGTCGGCCAGCGCGGCCGAGGGGCAGGCGCCGACGCAGCTCAGGCACAGCGTGCACTTGGTGGTGTCGATCGCCAGGCCGCCCCAGGGCGAGCCGGCCGCGGGCAGCTCGATCGCTGCGTCGGGCACGTCGGGCGCGGCCGGCGCCTGCGCCAGCAGGTGCTCGAGCGCCAGCTCCAGCGTGGCGCGCTTGTCGGCCTGCGCCGCAAAGGCCGCCGGCTGCGCGACGGTCTGCGCCGGCGGGGCCCGCAGCGCGGCGTCGAGCGCGACCTGTTCGTGGCGGGTCTCGGGGCCCGCCTCGATCAGGCGCAGGTGCGTGCCGGCGTAGCCCAGCCCGGCCAGCACCGCATTGGCCACGGCCATCTGCGCGGCCAGCGCGGCGCGGTACTCGGGCGCCTCCTCGTCGGTCAGCAGCACCCAGACCTGGCTCGCGCCCTGCGCCAGCGCCGCCAGCCACAGGTCCAGGCCGATGCTGGCCGTATGCCACAGCGCCACGGGCAGCACCCGCGCCGGCAGGCCGCGCAGGCGGCGGTCCAGCCGCGCAGCGCGGCCCAGCGCCTCGACGCGGCGGCTGCCGGCGCCTTCGCTGTGCAGCAGCAGCACGGCATCGCGCCCGCCGGCGCGGGCGTAGGTGGCCAGCATCGTGCGCAGGCGCCGGCCCTGGTCGACGGTGCCGGGGTAGGCGTAGCTCATCGCCCCGGTGGGGCAGACGGTGCTGCAGGCGCCGCAGCCCACGCACAGGTGCGGCTCGACGATGACCCCGGCCGGCTGCCCCGGCGCCTTGCCCTTGCGCGTGGCGTCGCTGCGGATGGCCTGCGCCGAGCACACGTCGATGCAGGCCGTGCAGCCGATCTGTTCGTTGCGGCTGTGCGCGCAGAGCTTGGCCTGCCAGCGGAAGAAGCGCGGCTTGTCGAACTCGCCGGTGAGATCGCGCAGCGCCTGCACCGCGTCGCGCAAGGCCGACTCGGCGGCCGCCGCATCGCCGCGGCCGCCGACATGGAAGTAGCCCTGCGGCGGCTGGTGCATCGTGAAGGCGGGCTCGGGCCGCAGGTCGAGCACGAGGTCGACCGACTCGGTGTGGCGGGTCGGCGCGCGGCCGAAGTCGATCGCGCCAGCGGCGTCGCACACGCGCACGCAGTCGCGGTGGCTCTTGCAGGCGGCCAGGTCGACCTGCCAGTCGGCGCCGATGGCGCCTTCGGGGCAGGCGTCGATGCAGGCGTTGCAGCGCGTGCACAGGTCGAGGTCGATCGGGTTGCGGCTTTCCCACTCGGCCTCGAAGGCGCCGAGCCAGCCCTGCAGCCGCAGCAGCCGGCCGTGGTGGGTGGCCCGCACGTGGTCCTGCGCCAGCGGGCCGCCGGGCTCGGTGACGAGCACGCTCACGCTCAGGCGGTCGGCCAGCATCGCCGCGGCACGCTCGGCGGCGGCGGCGGCGCCGACGACCAGGCAGCGCCCGGCCGAGCGGTAGCTCACGGTGGGCACCGGCTCGGGCGGCGGCAACTGGGCCGCGGCGAGCAGGGCCGCGATCTTGGGCGTGGGCGAGGCGCTGTCGCGCGACCAGCCCGCGGTCTCGCGGATGTTGACGAAATGGATCGGCCGCTGCGACGTGGGCCGCGTGCCCTCGGTGGCGTCGTTGAGCTCCAGGAACAGGCGCTGCTCCTGCGTGCAGGCCACCAGCAGCGGCTCGCCGCTGGCGGCGGTCTCGCGCGCCGCGCGCTGGAAGGCCGGGGCCTCGCGCCGGCACAGCAGCGTGTGGACGGTGTCGAGCCCGTCCGGGCCCGCCTCAGCCGGCCCAGCCAGCGCCTGGCGCAGCGCCGGGGCCGCGAGCGCCATCGTCTGGTTGCAGTTGCAGATCAGGGTCTTCATCGCGGGGGCCGGTGGTGGAGCTGGTGTCGGAGCCGATGTGGGCGCCGGTGTCGGAGCCGGTGGCGGGGGCGGGGGAGGGCGGTGGTTCGGCGGCGGCGGTCAGGGCGGGTTCGGCTTGCGGCTGCGGGGCCGGGCCTGGCGGCGCTGCGCGGTCCGGCACGTCTTCGCCGTCGAACAGCCCGAGCCACTGCGACTGCGCCATGCGGCGCAGCATGCCCGGCGGCAGGGGGTCGGGCTGGCTGTAGTCGTCGACGTAGACGTCCAGGCCGTCCATGACGTTGAAGCGCGGGTCGGTGAACAGCCGGCCCAGCGCCGCATTGCGAACCTCGGGCGCCACGTCGCGGCCCACGAAGCGCGCGTAGTCGGCGTCGGGACCGAGCTGCGCCACGTCGGCCAGCGTCGGCGCGGGCAGCGGCGCCTTCGGCTCGGCCGGACCGGCGGGCTGGACCGGCGGGGGCAGCGGGGTCAGCGGCAGCGGCGGACTCGGCAGCGCCTCGGCGCCCGGCCCGCCGTCGCGGCGGGCCCAGCGCTGGAAGAAGCTCGGTGCCTGCGCGGCCATCGCGACGCGGCGTCAACGCTCGCCCGGGGCCTGGAACGACGCCGGGCGGCGCCGCCGCCGGGGCTCGGGGCGGTCGTGCGCGAGGGCGAAATCGGCCAGCCAGGGCAGCAGCTCGGGCGGCAGGGGCAGGCTGTCGACGCGCTCCTGGGCATCGAGCAGGCGGCCGGCCTCATGGTAGGACAGCGTCACGCGCTCGGGCCAGGCCCGCGAGGGGTCGTCATCGGCCACGCGCCACATCACGAACCAGGCCGGCGCGCCCGAATCGAGGTTGAGCCGGTAGCCGGCCGCCTCGTCCGGGTACAGCGCCACCTCCAGGCCCGGGTGCAGGAAGACCGCGTGGCGGCCGTCGTCGCGCAGGGTACGGGCGCCGGCCCCGAAGCGGCCGTCGTCGGCCAGCACCTGCGTGATGCGGAAGCGCCAGTCCTCCCAGGAGTTGGGCTGGCGTTCGCGTTCGATCTGCACGGCAACGCACAGGCTGGGGCGGGGGTCCAAGGCAGGCTCGCAGGCTCGCAGGCGCGGGGCCGGGTAGAGGGATCGGGGAATCAGGGGGTCGGAAGGTCTGAGTTTAGGTGGCGGCCGCCGCCCCCGCCGCCCGTCGCGCTGGCGGCGCGGGCTCGGTTTACCCCGAGGCGGCGCATCCTCAAATCGGTTATGGTCTGCGAAGCATAGGCAGGGGCTTCCACCTGCCGGGAGTTGGGAACGTGAAGACCGATCCAGCCTCGGCGCCCCGCGCGCCGGCCCCCCCCGAAGCCGGCCTGTCGCGCCGCCGCCTCTTCGCCGCCGGCGCCGGCACCGCCAGCGCGCTGGCCGCCGCGGCGGTGCTGCTGCCGCGCAGCGCGAACCAGGCCCCTGCCACAGCCCTGGCCGCGGCTGAATCCCAGACCCCGGCCGCCGCCGATGGCTATCGCCTGAGCGACCACGTCAAGCGCTACTACCGCACCGCCAGGCTCTGAGGCGCCGTGCCCGGCCCGGTGGCCGGGCCGCTCGCCAGCCCGCGTCCATTCCGGCAGGCCGGCCCGACGGCCCTCATGCCGCATACCTGCTCCGAGGATTCGTCCATGCTGCTCACCCGCAAGTCCAGCGCCACCGGCACGCCCGGCTCGGGCCTGGTCGCCAGCCTCGCCCGCGGCGTCTCGCGCGCCGTGCCCACCATGGACCGGCGCGCCTTCCTGCGCCGCTCGGGCCTGGGCGTGGGCGCCGGGCTGGCCGCGTCCCAGCTGATGCTGGTGCAGAAGTCGCAGGCGGCCGACCCGGCCGGTGCGGCGTCGCCGGCGGCCGGCAGCAGCCAGGTCGTGGTGCGGCGCACGGTGTGCAGCCACTGCTCGGTGGGCTGCGCCGTCGATGCGGTGGTCGACAACGGCGTGTGGGTGCGCCAGGAGCCGGTGTTCGACAGCCCCATCAACCTGGGCGCGCACTGCGCCAAGGGGGCGGCGCTGCGCGAGCACGGCCATGGCGAGTACCGCCTGAAGTACCCGATGAAGCTGGTGGACGGCAAGTACCAGCGCATCGGCTGGGACCAGGCGCTGGACGAGATCAGCAAGCAGATGCTGGCCCTGCGCCAGGCCAGCGGCCCCGACTCGATGTTCTTCGTCGGCAGCTCCAAGCACAACAACGAGCAGGCCTACCTGCTGCGCAAGTGGGTGTCGTTCTGGGGCACGAACAACACCGACCACCAGGCGCGCATCTGCCACAGCACCACGGTCGCGGGCGTCGCGAACACCTGGGGCTACGGCGCGATGACGAATTCGTACAACGACATGCAGAACGCCCGGGCGGCGATGTACATCGGCAGCAACGCCGCCGAGGCGCACCCGGTGAGCATGCTGCACCTGCTGCACGCCAAGGAGAACGGCTGCAAGGTCATCGTCGTCGACCCGCGCTTCACGCGCACGGCGGCCAAGGCCGACCACCACGTGCGCATCCGCTCGGGCTCGGACATTCCCTTCGTGTTCGGGGTGCTGTACCAGGTGTTCAAGAACGGCTGGGAAGACAAGCAGTACATCGCCGACCGTGTCTGGGGCATGGACAAGGTGCGCGAGGAGGTGATGGCCAAGTGGACGCCCGACAAGGTGCAGGAGGCCTGCGGCGTCGACGAGGCCACCACCTACCTGGTGGCCAAGACGCTGGCCGAGAACCGCCCGAGCACGGTGGTCTGGTGCATGGGCCAGACCCAGCACACCACCGGCAACGCGGTCGTGCGCAGCTCGTGCCTGCTGCAGCTGGCGCTGGGCAACGTGGGCGTCAGCGGCGGCGGCACCAACATCTTCCGCGGCCACGACAACGTGCAGGGCGCCACCGATGTCGGCCCCAACCCCGATTCGCTGCCCGGCTACTACGGCCTGCTCGAGGGCTCGTGGAAGCACTATGCCCAGGCCTGGGGGGTGGACTTCGAGTGGATCAAGGGCCGCTTCGCGCCCGGCATGATGGGCAAGTCCGGCATGACCGTGTCGCGCTGGATCGACGGCGTGCTCGAGAAGAACGACCTCATCGACCAGGACAGCAACCTGCGCGGCCTGGTGTTCTGGGGCCACGCGCCCAACTCGCAGACGCGCGGGCTCGAGATGAAGCGGGCGATGGACAAGCTCGACCTGCTGGTGGTGATCGATCCCTACCCCTCGGCCACCGCGGCCATGGCGGCCATGCCGGGCGCCGCCGGCGAGCTCAACCCGAACCGCGCGGTCTACCTGCTGCCGGCCTGCACGCAGTTCGAGACCAGCGGCTCGGTGACGGCGTCCAACCGCTCGCTGCAGTGGCGCGAGAAGGTCATCGAGCCGCTGTGGGACAGCCGCACCGACCACATGATCATGGCCCAGCTGGCCGACAAGCTGGGCTTCGGCAAGGAGTTCGTCAAGAACTACAAGATGGTGCCGGGCAAGGGCGGCCTGCCCGAGCCCGAGACCGAGTCGGTGCTGCGCGAGATCAACAGCTGCGTCTGGAGCATCGGCTACACCGGCCAGAGCCCCGAGCGGCTGCAGGCGCACATGCGCAACATGAACGTCTTCGACGTGAGCACGCTGCGCGCGCGCGGCGGCATCGACCAGGCCACCGGCTACAAGCTCGACGGCGAGTACTTCGGTCTGCCCTGGCCCTGCTACGGCAAGCCCGAGCTGCGCCATCCGGGCAGCCCCAACCTGTACGACACCAGCAAGCATGTCATGGAGGGCGGCGGCAACTTCCGCGCCAATTTCGGGGTCGAGCGCGACGGGCAGTCGCTGCTGGCCGCGGACGGATCGCACAGCAAGGGATCCGACCTCACCACGGGCTACCCCGAATTCGACCACCTGCTGCTGAAGAAGCTGGGCTGGTGGGGCGACCTCACCGAGGCCGAGCAGAAGGCCGCCGACGGCAAGAACTGGAAGACCGACCCCAGCGGCGGCATCATCCGCGTGGCGATGCAGGTGCACGGCTGCCACCCC
Source organism: Burkholderiales bacterium (assembly GCA_028872015.1). Classification (GTDB taxonomy): domain Bacteria; phylum Pseudomonadota; class Gammaproteobacteria; order Burkholderiales; family Burkholderiaceae_C; genus Rubrivivax. The sequence goes on from JAGWLO010000011.1 coordinate 12,204, forward strand.
TTCGGCAACGCCCGCGCGCGTGCCGTGGTGTGGAACTTTCCCGACGCGATTCCGCAGCACCGCGAGCCGCTGTACAGCACCCGCCCCGACCTCGTGGCCAAGTACCCCACGCACGACGACAAGAAGGTCTTCTGGCGCCTGCCCACGCTGTTCAAGAGCGTGCAGCAGAAGAACATCGACATCGGCAAGACCTTCCCGCTCATCATGACCAGCGGCCGCCTGGTGGAGTACGAAGGCGGCGGCGAGGAGACGCGCTCCAACCCCTGGCTGGCCGAATTGCAGCAGCACATGTTCGTCGAGATCAACCCGCGCGCCGCGAACGACCGCGGCATCCGCGACGGCGACGACGTCTGGGTGCGCACGCCGCCGATGCAGGGCCTGGCCGGCTTCAAGGGCCTGCGCGTGAAGGCGCGCGTGACCGAGAGCGTGGGCGAGGACACGGTGTTCCTGCCCTTCCACTTCTCGGGCCACTGGAACGGCGCCGACCTGGCGCCCTACTACCCCGAAGGCGCCATGCCCGTGATCCGCGGCGAGGCTGTCAACACCGGCACCACCTACGGCTACGACAGCGTGACGATGATGCAGGAGACCAAGACCACCGTCTGCCAGATCGAGCGCGCCTCGACGTAAGGAATCGACATGGCCCGAATGAAATTCATCTGCGACACCGAGCGCTGCATCGAGTGCAACGGCTGTGCCACCGCCTGCAAGGCCGAGAACGACATCCCTTGGGGCGTGAACCGGCGCCGCGTGGTGACCATGAACGACGGCGTGCCGGGCGAGAAGAGCATCTCGGTGGCCTGCATGCACTGCAGCGACGCACCCTGCATGGCGGTGTGCCCGGTGGACTGCTTCTACCGCACCGACGAAGGCGTGGTGCTGCACGACAAGGACGTCTGCATCGGTTGCGGCTACTGCAGCTATGCCTGCCCGTTCGGCGCGCCGCAGTTTCCCGCCAACGGCAGCTTCGGCCTGCGCGGCAAGATGGACAAGTGCACCTTCTGCGCCGGCGGACCCGAGGCCAACGGCAGCCAGGCCGAGTTCGAGAAGTACGGCCGCAACCGCCTGTCCGAAGGCAAGCTGCCGGCCTGCGCCGAGATGTGCAGCACCAAGGCCCTGCTGGCCGGCGACGGCGACGTGGTGGCCGACATCTTCCGCCAGCGCGTGTTGGTGCGCGGCAAGGGCAGCGAGGTCTGGGGCTGGGGCACGGCCTATGGCAAACCCGCCACGGGCGCGACGCCCGCGCCCCAGGCCGCCGCGGGGGCGAAGTCATGACGGCGCGCCGAAGCGGCCCGCTGTGGGCCGGCCTGGCGGCGGCGCTGCTGCTGGTCGCCTGCGGCGAGAAGCCGCAGACCCTGGGGCCCCGCAAAGGCGATCAGCCGGCCTACACCGGCCCGGCCACGGCCTTCACCGCGCCGGGCTGGATACCGGGCAACGAGGCGAGCTGGAGCGCCGAGCTGCGCACCCGCGCCGAGCGCGGCCAGAACGAATACACCCGGATCCAGCCCCGCTGAGGCGGCCGCGCAACCCGGAGCCGCCATGCAAGGCCTGATGCGACCCCTACTCCTGGCTGCCGGACTGGCCGCCGTGCTCCTGCTGCCCCCCGCCCCGGCCCGGGCCCAGGCCACGGCGCCGGACGCCGCGCAGCCGGCATCGGCCTCCGCGCTGCCGCGCCCCGACGACACCGAGGCCCGGCGCGCGCTGGTGCAGCCCGGCAACAACGCGCCGCTGTGGCGCGCGGTGCGGCGCTCGGGCGACCAGGCCGGCGTGAGCACGCTGCCCGGCGCCGAGCAGGGCGTGCTGATCCAGCGCTTCGTGCAGCTGCCGGGCTCGCGCGGGGTGACCGCCGGCGAAGCCTGGCGCGAGCTGCGCAACCGCTGGCTGCTGCCCTACGGCGGCGCCCTGCTGCTCATCGTGCTGGGGGCGGTGGGGTTGTTCTACTGGCGACGCGGCCCGCTCGGCAGCGAGGTCCCGGACGGCGGCCGCCTGATCGAGCGGTTCACGCCTTTCGAGCGTTCGGCGCACTGGGCCAACGCCATCGCCTTCGTCGTGCTGGCCGCCTCGGGCCTGGTCATGGCCTTCGGCAAGTTCGTGCTGCTGCCGGTGCTCGGCGGGCAGCTCTTCGGCTGGCTGACCTATGCGTTGAAGACGGTGCACAACTTCGTCGGGCCGCTGTTCGTGGTCTCGCTCGCGATCGTCTTCGTCACCTTCGTGCGCGACAACCTGCCGGGCCGCGGCGACCTCGACTGGCTGCGCCGCGGCGGTGGCCTGTTCGGCGGCCACGAGGCGCCGTCGCACCGCTTCAACGCCGGCGAGAAGCTGGTGTTCTGGGGCGGCGTGCTGGCGCTGGGCGCGGTGGTCATCGGCTCGGGCCTGGTGCTCGACCGCCTCATCCCGGGCTGGGGCATCACGCGCGGCGAGATGCAGGTGGCCAGCGTGGTGCACAGCGTGGCCACCGGCCTGATGATGGCGATGTTCATCGGCCACATCTACATCGGCAGCATCGGCATGAAGGGCGCCTACCAGGCCATGCGCCGGGGCTACGTCGATGCCAACTGGGCCCGCGCCCATCACCCGTGGTGGTACGACGACATCGAGGCGGGCAAGATCCCGGCCCAGCGCTCGTCCGTGCGGGCGCCCGCCCCCTCGGCCCCGGCCGCCGGCCTGGGCGATCCGTCGGCCCAGGCCTGAGCCGGGTGCCGCAACAGGAGACCTCCCCGATGACGCTTGCGCTTTCCCTGGTTCGGCCGGGTCTGGCTGCCGTGCTGCTCATGGGGGCCCTGGCCGTCCCGGCGAGCCTGGCACTGGCCAAGCTGCCGCCGCCGAGCGACGAGGCCAAGGCCAAGGCGGCCGAGGCCGCCGCCAAGACCGCCTGGGCGGGCAAGGTCGACGCCTACCTGCTGTGCAAGAGCATGGACCACGTGGCGGCGGTGTACCGGGCGCAGCAGGCCCGGGCCGGCAAGCCGGTGCCGCCGCCGGTGGCCACGCCGCCCTGCGTCGACCCGGGCCCGTTCGCCTACGCGCCGGCAGCGCCGGCCTCCGCGGCATCGGCCACGAGCGCGACCGTGAGCGCGGTCAAGAAGCCGGCCGTGGGCCAGCCGTGAACCCGGCCGCGCTCGACCTGCCGCGGCCGGCCCTGCAGCCGGTGGCCGGCGCGCCGCAGCTGACCGCCGCCCGCTGCGAATTGCTGCGCGAGATCCGCATCGTCGACGAGTACGGCGAGCAACGCAGCCTGCACATCCCGGCCGAGCGCCCGCTCACGGTCTTCGTCGACAAGCGGGAACTGGTCACGCTGATGACGCTGGGTGCCTGCCCCGAACTGCTGGTGCTGGGCTACCTGTGCAACCAGCGCCTGATCGAGCGCGTGCAGCAGGTGCACTCGGTCACGGTGGACTGGGAGGTCGGCGCCGCCGCCGTGCGCACCCACGGCGGCGTGGCCGACCTGGCCGCCAAGACCGCCCGGCGCGTGGTCACCACGGGCTGCGGGCAGGGCACGGTCTTCGGTGACGTGATGTCGCAGCTGGACCGGGTGACGCTGCCCGATGCCGCCAGCGCCCGCATCGCCCAGGGCACGCTGCACCGCATGCTCGAGACCATGCGCCAGCAGGACAGCATCCACCGCAAGGCCGGCTCGGTGCACGGTTGTGCGCTGTTCCGCCTGGCCGGCAGCGCGGCCGACCTGCTGATGTTCGTCGAGGACGTGGGCCGCCACAATGCCATCGACACCATCGCGGGCTGGATGGCCATGCACGGCGTGACCGGGGCCGACAAGGCCTTCTACACCACGGGCCGGCTGACCAGCGAGATGGTGATGAAAGCGGCGCAGCTGGGGGTGCCGATCATCGTCTCGCGCAACGGCGTCACGGCGATGGGGCACGAGCTGGCCACGCGCCTGGGCATGACGCTCTTCGGCCGCGCGGCCAACCGGCACTTCCTGTGCTACACGGGCGCCGAGCGCTTCGACGCCGAGCCCGAGCCGCAGCGCGGCCCGATGCGCGTGGTCGCCGGTTGAGACGGCGCGCCACGGCGCCGCCGCAGCGGCGCTAGACCAGGCCGTCGAAGAGCCAGACGTCCACCGGCTCGCCGGCCGCCACCGAGCCCTGCTCGTGGCGCAGCACCAGCAGCGCGTTGGCCTCGCTCATGCTGCGCAGCACGCCGGCCCCCTGCGAGCCGGTGAGCCGCACCTGCCAGCCGCCTTCGGGCGCGGGCTCGACGATGGCGCGCTGGAACTCGGTGCGCCCGGGCCGCTTGCGGATCGCCGTGGTGCAGCGCGCCTGCAGCGTGGGCAGCGGCCGCGGGCTGGCGCCGGCCAGCAGCAGCAGCGCTTCGCGCGCGAAGGCATAGAAGGTCACCAGCGCCGCCACCGGGTTGCCGGGCAGGGCGAACAGCCAGCTCGGCGCGGCGCCCGCCTCGCGCCGCAGCGGGCCGAAGGCGAACGGGCGGCCGGGCCGCATCGCCACCTTCCAGAACGCCACCTCGCCCAGGCGCGCCAGCACGGCGCGCGTGTGGTCGGCGTCGCCCATGCTCACGCCGCCGCTGGTCAGCACCACATCGGCGTCATGCATGGCCTGCCGCAGCGTGGCCTCGAGCGCCGCCGGGTCGTCGGGCACGAGGCCCAGGTCGACCACCGTCAGGCCCAGACGCTGCAGTGCCGCCGCCAGGCTGCTGCGGTTGCTGTCGTACACGCAGCCGGCGTCCAGCGGCTGCCCGGGGCTGCGCAGCTCGTCGCCGGTGGAGAACAGCGCCACCCGCAGGCGCCGCCGCACCGCCACCTGCTGCAAGCCGAGCGAGGCGACCAGGCCCAGGTCGGCCGGCGTCAGCAGCCGGCCGGCCTGCAGGGCCGGCGTGCCGTGGCGCAGGTCTTCGCCGCGGCGGCGCCGGTTCTCGCCAGGGCGGATGACGCCCGGCTCGACCACCACGTCGCCGCCCTCGACCCGGCACAGCTCGTGCGGCACCACGGTGTCCAGGCCGGGCGGCATGACGGCGCCGGTCATGATGCGCAGGCATGCGCCGGCGCCGGTGCGGCCGGCATGCGGCGCCCCGGCATAGACGGTGCCGGCCACGCGCAGCCGGGTCGGGCCGTGGTCCTGCAGCGCGGCGCCGTCGAAGGCATAGCCGTCCATCGCCGAGTTGTCGTGCGCCGGCACGTCGATGGGCGAGACCACGCTCTCGGCCAGCACGCGGCCCAATGCCGCCGGCAGCGGCACCACCTCGGCGGTGGTGATCGGCTGCAGCACCGCGCCGATGGCGGCGCGGGCCTCGGCCACGCTCAGGTGGCGGTCGCCGGCCGTCAGCGGCGATTCGGAAAGGTCGGGCATCAGGGCGGGCGCGGAGCGCTTCGTGGACGAGTCGGGCAGGCCGCGATTGTTGCAGCGGCACGGCACTATGCCGCACGCGGCATATCGCGCGGCCGGGCGCGCTGCCGCCAGAATCGCGCGCCTTGTCCACCGCCCGCGCCACCACCCTGCTGCACCTGCCACAGCCCGCCGGCATCCGATGCCGGCGCCGCGCCGCGCCGGCCCGGGCCAGGGCCAGACCCCGTCCCCGAGGCGCGGCGTGACGACGCTGGCCGACGGCCTGTGGGTGGCGCTCGGGCTCGTCCTGGGCGCCGATGCCACGCTGGTGCAAATCGTGGGCCTGTCGTTGCGGGTGAGCCTCAGCGCCTGTCTCGTGGGTGCGTTGCTCGGGCTGGGTCTGGGTGCGGCGCTGGCGGTGCTGCGCTTCCCGGGTCACGGGGCGGTGGTGGTCGTGGTGAACACGCTGCTCGCGCTGCCCTCGGTGGTGGTGGGGCTGCTGGTGTACCTGCTGCTGTCGCGCAGCGGGCCGCTGGGCGCCTGGGGTCTGCTGTTCACGCCGCCGGCGATGGTGGTGGCGCAGAGCCTGCTGGTGTTGCCGCTGGTGGCGGCGCTGGCGCGGCGCCTGGTGCTGGACGCGCTGCGCGAAGGCGGCGAGCAGTTGCGCGCCCTCGGGGCCGGACGCCTGCTGTCGGGCCTGCTGATGCTGCTCCACCAGCGCTGGGGCGTGCTGACCATTGTGCTGACTGCATTCGGCCGCGCCATCTCTGAGGTGGGCGCGGTGATGGTGGTGGGCGGCAACATGGCCGGCTACACGCGCGTGATGACCACCGCCATCGCGCTGGAAACGAGCAAGGGCGATCTGCCGCTGGCGCTGGGTCTGGGGCTGGTGCTGCTGGGCCTGGTGGGCGTGCTCAACCTGGCCATCGCCGCGCTGCCGGGCGGTCGCCGCCGGCACGCGGAAGGGCTGGCGTGACGGCCTTGTCAGCAGCCACCGCCGTCTGCGCCTGCGCCCCCGGGGCGCCGCTGCTGCGCCTGCAGGGCGTGTCGGCACGGCTGGGGGCGGTGCAGGCCCTGCGCGACATCCACCTCGAGCTGCGGCGCGGCGAGCGCCTGGCCCTGGTCGGGGCCAACGGCGCCGGCAAGACGACGCTGCTGCGGTTGCTGCAGGGCCTGCTGCCGCACGCGGGGCAGCGCTGCTTCGGGCTGGCCGGCGCGCCGCGGCCGCCGGTGGCGGCGATGGTGTTCCAGCGCCCCTTCATGCTCAGCCTGTCGGCACGCTTCAACGTGATGCTGGGGCTGTGGCTGGCGCGCGTGCCGCGGGCCCAGCGCGCGGCCCGCTGTGACGAGGCCCTGGTGCGCGTCGGCCTGCAGCGGCTGGCCTCGCGGCCGGCGCACCAGCTCTCGGGCGGGGAGCAGCAGCGGCTGGCACTGGCGCGCGCCTGGGCACTGCGGCCCGACCTGCTGCTGCTGGACGAGCCCACGGCCAGCCTCGACCCCGGCGCCAAGCGCGAGGTCGAGGCGCTGATCGAGGAGATCGCCGCCGAGGGCGTGACCCTCGTGATGAGCACCCACAACCTGGGTCAGGCCAAGCGGCTGGCGACCCGGGTGGCCTACCTCGAAGGCGGGCGCCTGGTGGTCGACCTGCCGGTCGACCGGTTTTTCAACGACGCGCTGCCCGCCGAGGCCGCGCAGTTCCTCAAGGGAGAACTTCCATGGCATTGAACCGATGGCTGCGCCGGCTGGGCCTGGCCGCAAGCGCCGCGATCACCCTGGCCGCGAGCCTGCCGGCCCGGGCCCAGGCGCCGTTCATCACCATGGCCTCCACCACGTCGACCGAGCAGTCGGGCCTGTTCGGCCACCTGCTGCCGGCCTACAAGCAGGCCAGCGGCGTGGACATCCGCGTCGTGGCCGTGGGCACCGGGCAGGCGCTGGACATCGGGCGCCGCGGCGATGCCGACGTGCTGTTCGTGCACGACACCGCGGCCGAGGCGAAGTTCGTCGCCGAGGGCCATGCGAAGGCGCGGCGCAACGTCATGTACAACGATTTCGTGCTCATCGGCCCGGCGGCCGACCCCGCCCGGGTGGCCGGACGCGTCGTCGCCGCCGCGCTCGTCCAGCTCGCCGGCAGCCGGTCCGAGTTCATCTCGCGCGGCGACCGCAGCGGCACCCACGCCGCCGAGTTGCGGCTTTGGAAGCAGGCCGGCCTCGACTTCGCCGCCGGCAAGCCGGCCGGCTACCGCGAATGCGGCTGCGGCATGGGCCCGGCGCTGAACATCGCCGCCGCCACCAGCGCCTACGTGCTGAGCGACCGCGGCACCTGGCTGGCCTTCAAGAACCGCGGCGACCTGAAGGTGCTGGTCGAGGGCGACCGCAGCCTGTTCAACCAGTACGGCGTGATGGTGGTCGACCCGGTGCGCCACCCGGGCGTGAAGGCCGCGCTGGCGCAGGCTTTCGCCGACTGGGTGGTGTCGCCCGCCGGGCAGGCCGTGATCGCGGGCTACCAGGTCGGCGGCGAGCCCCTGTTCTTCCCGAACGCGACATCCGACTGAGCAAGCGCCGCGCTGCCGCCGCATCCCGGCGTATGCCAGCGCGGCCATATCGCGCGCCCGGCTGCATGGCGGTGAGAATCGCGCCCCGCCACCGGCCCCCGTCCCTCCGAAAGCCTGCTCCCATGACCCCATCGACCCCCCCTCGCCGCCGCGCCAGCCTGCTTGCGGCCCTTGCCTTGCGACCCCGGGCCCTGGCCCTGACCCTGGGTCTGGGTCTGGGACTGAGCCTTGCCGGCTCGGCGCAGGCCGAAGCCCTCACCGTGTTTGCCGCCGGCACGCTGGGCAAGACCTTCACCACCCTGGCTCGCGGCTTCGAGCGCGAGCATCCCGGCGTCACGGTGCAGCCGCAGTTCGGCGGCAGCGTCAAGATGGTCAAGCAGGTGACGGTGCTGCACCAGCCGGCCGATCTGGTGGCCGTGGCCGACTACGCCGTGATCCCCAAGTACATGTTCAAGGGCGCCGCCGGCAGCCCGGGCCAGCCGGCGACCGCCGACTGGTCGATCGGGTTCCTGGGCAACGCGATCACCTTCGTCTACACGCCCAAGAGCAAGGGCGCGCAGCAGATCCGGGCCGACAACTGGTGGCAGGTGCTCTCCGAGCCCGGGGTGCAGATCGGGCGCTCCAACCCAGACACCGACCCCTCGGGCTACCAGACCCTGCAGATGCTCGACCTGGCCGGCCGCTACTACCGCCAGCCCGAACTCGAAGCCCGGGTGCTGGCCAACGCGCCGCGGGCCAACATCCGCGACACCGAGACCGATCTCATCGCGGCCCTCGAACTGGGCCAGATCGACTACCTGGCGATCTACCGCTCCGACGCGGTGCAGCACCACCTGCAGGCGCTGGACCTGCCACCGCAGATCAACCTGAGCGATCCGCGCTACGCCGCCGACTACGCCCGGGCCCAGGCGCAGACGGCCAACGGCGTGCTGAGCGGCAAGCCCATCGTGTATGCCCTGACGATTCCGCTCGGCGCGCCGCATGCCCGGCTGGCCGAGCAGTTCGCCGCCTACGTGCTCGGACCGGTGGGGCAGCAGGTGATGGCCGCCAACGGCTTCATCCCCATGAAGCAGCCCTATGCGATGGAGCGCGACCACGTGCCGCCGGCGCTGCGCGGGCTGACCGTGGCGTGGCCGCAGTGAGCGGCGCCCCCCTGCACGCCCGCCCCTGAATCGCATGCCGCAGCGCGGGCGCCCCGGCGCGATGTTCTGGGTGTTCTGGCTGCTGGGCGCCACGCTGCTGGCGTTCATCGCCCTGCCGCTGCTGGCGCTGGTGCTGCACCCGACGCTGGCCGATCTGGTGCAGGTGGCGGCCTTGCCCGACGTGCGCGCCGCAATCGCGCTGAGCCTGGCGGCGGCCTTCGTCAGCACGGCGATCGTCGCGGTGTTCGCGCTGCCGCTGGCCTACCTGCTGGCGCGCCAGCAGTTCCGCGGCAAGAGCGCGGTCGAGACGCTGGTCGATCTGCCGCTGACCATTCCGCACACCATTGCCGGCATCGCGCTGCTGCTGGTGTTCAGCCGCGGCGGCTGGCTGGGGGCGCCGCTGGCGCGCCTGGGGCTGGACTTCTGGGGCAGCTTCGCCGGCATCGTGCTGGCGATGGCCTATGTCGGGCTGCCCTATGCGGTGAACGCGGCCCGCGGCGGCTTCGAGGCGGTGGACGCGCAGATCGAGCGCGCCGCGCGCATCCAGGGCGCCCGGCCCTGGAGCGTCTTCACGCGCATCACGCTGCCGCTGTCGCGCAGCGGCATCGTCACCGGCCTGACCCTGTGCTTCGCCCGCGCCATCGGTGAGTTCGCGGCCGTGGTGCTGCTGGCGTACTACCCGATGACGGCACCGATCCGCATCTACGACCTGTTCCTGCAATCGGGGCTGCGGCAGTCGGTGGCCGCCTCGGTGCTCTTCCTGGCCACCTTGCTGGGGCTGTTCTGGCTGGTGCGGCTGCTGGCGTCGCCCCGCCGCCGCGACGCGCCGCCCGCGGCGGCAACCACCTGGTCGCGGTGATGCCGACCCCGGGTGCGCTGACGCCGGCGCTGGACGCGCCCGGCCCGGCGGCCCCGACCGCGCTGCGCCCGGCACACGCGCGCAGCGGCGGCGCGTCCCTGCGTCTGGACGGGTTGCAATGGGGTGCGGGGCGCTGGCGATCGGCCGTCACCGACCTCGATCTGCCCGCCGGCCGGACCCTGGTGCTGCTCGGCGCCAACGGCGCCGGCAAGAGTGCGCTGCTCGACACGCTGGCGGGCTTCCTGCCGGCGCATGCGGGCGCCGCCATGCTGGGCGGGCGCGCGCTCGGCGCGTTGCCGCCCGAGCAGCGCCGCATCGGCTACATGTTCCAGCGCGACGCGCTGTTTCCGCACTGGACGATCGAGCAGAACCTGCGCTTCGGGCGCGGCGCGCAGGGGCCGCTCGACGGCCTGCTGGACGCGCTGGCCTTGCGCCCCTGGCTGGCGCACCGGCCGCACCAGCTGAGCGGCGGGCAGCGGCAGCGGGTGGCCCTGGCGCGGGCGCTGGTGGGCGCGCCCGAGTTGCTGCTGCTGGACGAGCCGCTCTCGGCCATCGATGCCGAGGCCCGGCCCGCCCTGCGCCGGACCCTGGCCCGGCTGCTGCGCGAGCGCGGCCTGACCACGGTGCTCGTCACCCACGACGCCACCGACGCCCGGCTGCTGGGCGACCTGGTGGGCGTGCTCGACGGCGGCCGGCTGCTGCAATGCGGGCCGGCGACGGACGTGTTCGACCGCCCGGCCGAGCTGCGCAGCGCCCGGCTGCTGGGCGTGGAGAACCTGTGGCCGCTCGAGGTGCTGCAGTGGAGCCAGGCTGGCGGCGACACGGTGCTGGCCCTCGGCGCCGCCGACGGCGCGACGACCCGGGAGCCCACGCCGGTGCTGCACTGGCGGGGCCGGCTGCCGCCGGGCCTGGCCCTGCAGGTCGGCAGCCGCGTCACCCTGGCGGTGCGCGCCGAGGCCATCAGCCCCTGCGCGCCCGCGCCCGCGCAGGCCACGCCGCCCTGTCCCGACGCCTGGGTGCTGCCGGCGGTGCTGGACGAACTGCACTGCGAGGGCCCGTTGTGGCGCTGGCACTGCACGCTGCCCTGGGGCGCCCCGGCCGAGGCCTGCACGCTGCCCGAGGCCCTGCGCCGCCTCAGCCCGCACCCGGGCGACCGGGTGGCCCTGCGCATCCGCAGCGAGGACAGCTGCCTGCTCGGCGGCGTACCCTAAAGCCCCAGGGCGTGGCGCAGTGCGCGCCCGCCGATCGGCGCCGGCCGGGCCACGCTGAGCAGCGCCACCAGGCGCTCGTTCAGCGGTGCGCTGCGGCCGTGGCTGCGCGCCAGGCGCACGACTGCGCCGCTGAGGGCGTCGATCTCGGTCGGGCGGCCCAGCGCCAGGTCGTCGGCCATGCTGCTGCGCGCCTTCGGGTCGATGCGCAGCATGCGCGCGGCCACCCGGCGGAAGGCCCAGTTCGGCAGCTTGAGCAGGGCGGGCATGCGCCTCGGCGGCACGGTGAGCACCTGCGCCGGCACGATGCCCGCGGCGTCCAGCGCGGCCAGCGCCTCGCGTTGCAGCGCGGCCCAGACGAGGCGGCAGTCGCGGTCGAGCAGCTGCTCGCGCAGCGGCAGCCCCGACAAGGCATTGACCGGGTTGTTCAGGTTGATGACGAGCTTGCCCCACAGCACCGGCCGCAGGTCGGCATGCAGCACCAGCGGCAGGCCCGCGGCCTCGAACAGCGGCAGCCAGGGGCGCAGCAGCGGGTCGTCCTGCGCCGCCAGTCGGCCCCCGGTGCCGCGGTGGAATCGGCCCGGGCCGAGCTCGGCGATGTTGAACGGCACCATGCCGGGCAGGCAGCGCAGGGCCGGCGCTGCGGCCGCGGCGGTGGCGGCGTTGTCCACGCCGTTCTGCAGCGAAAGCACCGGCGTGCCCGCGGGCAGCGCGGCGGCGAGTTCGCGCGCCGCCGCCGCCGTGGCGCCGCTCTTCACGCACAGCAGCACCAGGGCGGCGGGCGGCGCGGGCGCCTGCAGCAGCTGCAGCGCGGCCGCGGGCAGCTCGATCCGGCCGCCGGCCAGGTCGGTGAGGGCTAGGCCTTGCGCGCGCAGGCCGTCCAGCACGCGCGGCCGGCCGACGAAGCGCACCTGGGCACCCGCCGCCTGCAGCCGCCCGCCGATGAAGCAGCCCACCGAGCCGGCACCCATCACGAGCACCGGCCCGGGCATCGGCTCCGTCATCGGGTGGCCGGGTGGGCCAGGTCGCGGATCAGCGTCGGCCCGGCGCGCTGCTCGACCTCGCGCATCAGCGGCCGGCACAGGCCCAGCGGGGCCACGGCTTCGAGCGTGAGGAACAGCGGTGCCACCAGCAGGCCCACCAGGTCATCGGCGAAGGCGGGCTTGCGGCCCTCGTAGTAGTGACCGATGAACTGGATGATCCAGCCGGCGACGAAGCACCCCAGTCCCCAGGCCAGCCAGGCCGAGGCCGATGCGCCGCCCACGCGGTGCGCCAGCGCGATGAGCCCGCCCACCGCCATGCTGGTGACCAGGCCCAGCGCCGCGGCGCCGCGCGTCAGGTACCACAGCGAGACCAGCGCGAACAAGGCCCAGGCCGGCGTGAGCGCCAGGCCGGCCACCGGCCACCGCACCCCGGCCAGCAGCACGCCCACGGCGAACACGATCATCGGCACGCCGACGAAATGGGTGGCGATGTTGCGCCGGTCGCGGTGGTAGGCCGCGTACTGCGCCAGCAGTGCGACAGCGGGGCGGAAGGGCGTGGCCATGGCGGGTCTCCTTGCGGCGGGCATCGTAGCAGCGGGCGACAATCGCCCGATGGTGGATGTCCTGGTGATCGGCGGCGGCAACGCCGCCCTGTGCGCCGCGCTCACGGCGCGCGAGGCGGGTGCTACGGTGCTGCTGCTGGAGGCCGCGCCCCGGGCCTGGCGCGGCGGCAACTCGCAGCACACGCGCAACCTGCGCTGCATGCACGACGCGCCACAGGACGTGCTGGTCGAGGCCTACCCCGAGGACGAGTTCTGGCAGGACCTGCTCAAGGTCACCGGCGGCCGCACCGACGAGACCCTGGCGCGGATGGTGATCCGGGATTCGGCCACCTGCCGGCCCTGGATGCGGCGCCACGGCGTGCACTTCCAGCCCCCGCTGTCGGGCGCATTGCACGTGGCGCGCACCAACGCCTTCTTCATGGGCGGCGGCAAGGCGCTGGTCAACGCCTACTACCGCAGCGCGCAGGCGCTGGGCGTCGAGGTGCGCTACGACACCCCGGTCGACCGCATCGAGACCGAGGCCGGCCGCTTCGTGGCAGCCCACAGCGGCGCGCACCGCTTCGAGGCCCGCGCCTGCGTCGTGGCCAGCGGCGGTTTCGAGTCCAACCGCGACTGGCTGCGCCAGGCCTGGGGCCAGGTCGACGGCGCCTGGGTGGCCGACAACTTCCTGATCCGCGGCACCCGCTTCAACCAGGGCGTGCTGCTGCGCCAGCTGATCGACGCCGGCGCCGACGCCATCGGCGAGCCGACGCAGGCGCACATGGTGGCCATCGACGCGCGCGCGCCGCTGTACGACGGCGGCATCTGCACCCGCATCGACTGCGTCTCGCTGGGCCTCGTGGTCAACGTCCATGCGCAGCGCTTCTACGACGAGGGCGAGGATTTCTGGCCCAAGCGCTATGCCATCTGGGGCCGGCTGGTGGCGCAGCAGCCGCAGCAGACCGCCTACTCGATCATCGATGCCAAGGCGGTGGGGCGCTTCATGCCGCCGGTGTTCCCGGGCGCGCGGGCCGCCACGCTGCCCGAGCTGGCGCGGCAGCTCGGGCTGGATGAAGGTGCCTTCGTGCAGACCGTGGCGACCTACAACGCGGCCTGCCGTGGCGGCCGCTTCGACCACACCGTGCTCGACGATTGCGCCACCGCGGGCTTGAGCCCGCCCAAGACGCACTGGGCCCGCCCCCTGGACACGCCGCCCTTCCAGGGCTACGCGCTCAGGCCCGGCGTGACCTTCACCTACCTGGGGCTGAAGGTGGACGCCCGCGCGGCCGTGCACTTCGGCGGGCGGGCCAGCGCGAACCTGTACGCGGCCGGCGAGATCATGGCCGGCAATGTGCTGGGCCAGGGCTACACGGCCGGCGTCGGCATGTCGATCGGCACCACCTTCGGCCGCATCGCCGGCCGGGTGGCCGCGCAAGCCGCGCAAGCCGGGTCCTCGGCGCCAGCCGAGCCGATGACGTCCTGCGAGACTGCCCATGCAGACGCTTGAGACCCTGGTGCGCGACGCCGCCGCGCTCGGCGCGGGCGGGGCCCCGGCCAGTGCCGAGGCCGAGGCCGCACGGCAACTGCAGATCTGCAATGCCTGCCGCTACTGCGAGGGCTACTGCGCCGTTTTCCCGGCGATGACGCGGCGGCTGGCCTTCCCGGCCGCCGACGTGCACTACCTGGCCAACCTCTGCCACAACTGCGGCGCCTGTCTGCATGCCTGCCAGTACGCGCCGCCGCACGACTTCGCACTCAACCTGCCGCGCGCGCTGGCGCGGGTGCGGCTGCGCACCTATGCCGGCTACGCCTGGCCGCCGGCGCTGGGCCGGCTCTATGCCCGCAACGGCCTCACGCTGGCCGTGGCACTGGCCGCGGGGCTGGCGCTGTTCGTCGGCCTGGCGCTGGCCCTGGGCACCGACGCCCGCGCCGCGGCCGCCGGTCGCGGCTTCTATGCGCTGTTTCCGCACCGGCTGATGGTGGCGCTGTTCGCGCCCGTGTTCGCCTACGCGCTGCTGGCACTGGGCATCGGCGTGGCGCGCTTCTGGCGCCGCCAGGCGCCGGGGCCGCTGGGTCTGCCGGCGCTGGCCGAGGCGGCGCAGCACGCCCTGAGCCTGAAGTACCTCGACGGCGGCCACGGCCAGGGCTGCAACGAAGCGGACGACCGCTACACGCTGCTGCGGCGGCGCTTCCACCACCTCACGTTCTACGGCTTCGTGCTGTGCTTCGCCGCCACCAGCGTGGCCACCCTGTACCACTACGCCTACGGCTGGCAGGCGCCGTACCCCCGCACCAGCCTGCCGGTGCTGCTGGGCACCGTGGGTGGGCTCGGCCTGATCGCCGGCCCGGCCGGCCTGCTGTGGCTGAACCTGCGGCGCGACCCGATGCACGGCGACCCGGCGCAGCGGCCCATGGACCGCGGCTTCATCGCCTTGCTGCTGCTGACCAGCGCCAGCGGCCTGGCGCTGCTGGCCGGGCGCGACGGTGGCGCGCTGCCGGTGTGGCTGGCGCTGCACCTGGGCGCGGTGATGGCGCTGTTTCTCACGCTGCCTTACGGCAAGTTCGCGCACGGCCTGTACCGCGGCGCGGCGCTGCTGAAGTGGGCGATCGAGCGGCGCCGGCCGAGCGGCCTGCGGCTGGGCCCGGAGTAGACCGCCCAGAGACTGCGGGCTCGCGTTACGCGCGATTACCCCGAGACGGGCCGCAAGCGGACCTGAGCACAATTTCGCCTGTTCCAGCGCCGCCCATCCGCGCGCCGGGCGGAATCGTTCGACTCCAGGAGACCCTCGCATGAAACGTCGCACTGCCATCAGCACCCTGGGCGCCATGGGCGCCCTCGCCGCGGTGGGGGCGCCGCGCGCCTTCGCGCAGCAGCCCATCCTCATCAAGTTCAGCCACGTCGTCACCAACGACACGCCCAAGGGCAAGGGCGCGCTCAAGTTCAAGGAGCTGGCCGAGAAGTACACCGGCGGCAAGGTCCGGGTCGAGGTCTATCCCAACTCCACCCTGTACAAGGACAAGGAGGAGATGGACGCGCTGAACAGCGGGGCGGTGCAGATCCTGGCGCCGTCGACGGCCAAGTTCCGCCCCATCGGCGTGCCCGAGTTCGAGGCGCTCGATCTGCCCTACATCTTCGAGGGCGATGCCGGCTACGACAAGGTCGTCAACGGCCCGATCGGCAAGGGCCTGCTGAAGAAGCTCGAGGCCAAGGGCATCACCGGCATGGCGTTCTGGGACAACGGCTTCCACATGGTGTCGGCCAACACGCCACTGCTGATGCCGGCCGACTTCCAGGGCCTGAAGATTCGCATCTCGGGCTCGAAGATCGCCGACCTGTACTTCCGTGCCCTGGGCGCGCTGCCGCAGATCCTGGCCTTCTCCGAGGTGTACCAGGCGCTGCAGACCGGCGTGGTCGACGGCTGCGAGAACACGCCGTCCAACTACTACACGCAGAAGTTCTACGAGGTGCAGAAGCACATCACGGTGTCGAACCACGCGCACCTGCAGTACGCCGTGATCACCAACACCAAGTTCTGGATGGGCCTGCCACCGGACATCCGGGCCCAGCTCGACAAGGCGATGGACGAGGCCAGCGAATACACCAACTCGATCGCCAAGCAGGAGAACGCCGACTCGCTGGCCAAGATCAAGGCCTCGGGCAAGACGACGCTGCACACCCTGACGCCGGCCCAGGTCGCGGCCTGGAAAGCGGCCTTCAAGCCGGTCTACAAGGAAGCCGAGAGTCGGGTGGGCAAGACCATCGTCGACGAGCTGCTCAAGTCCGCCGGCATCACGATCTAGCGCCAGCGTTCCAGCGCCGGGCGCCGAAGCCGCGCCGCGCTCCCCGGGAGGGACCCCTTGCTCACCAAGCTGAACTCGCTGCTGAACCACCTCGAAGAGTGGGTCATCGCCAGCCTCATCGCGCTGGCGACCACGCTCGTCTTCGTGGCCGTGCTGCACCGCTACGGCACTGCGAACTCGATCGACTTCGCCAAGTGGCTCGAGGCCCACGGCATGGCGTTCGCGTCGCCGCCGTTCCGGGCGATCTTCGGCTTCCTGGCGGGCCTGGACCTGTCCTGGGCGCAGGAGCTGTGCATCTACCTCTTCATCTGGATGGCCAAGTTCGGCGCCGCCTACGGCGTGCGCACCGGCATCCACGTGGGGGTCGACGTGCTGGTGATGCGCCTGCCCCCGGCGCGGGCGCGCAAGGTGATCCTGTTCGGGCTGCTCAGCGGCGCGCTCTTCACCGCCGTCATCGCCAACTTCGGCGCCCACTTCACCTGGACCGTGTTCCAGTCGGGCACGCGCTCGAACGACCTCGAGGTGCGGATGTGGATCGTCTACCTGGCGATCCCGCTCGGCTCCTCGCTGATGTGCCTGCGCTTCCTGCAGGTGGCCTGGCACTACCTCAAGACGGGCACGCTGCCGCATCACGAGGTGGCCCATGTCGAAGGCATGGAGGACGCCGCTGCCGCCCCGGCCCCGGCCGCGGCCGCGCGACCCCAACCCGCGCCGCGCAGCGGCCGGCCGCTGAGCCTGGCGCTCATCCTGCTGCCTTTCCTGATGCTGGGCCTGGGCCTGATGGCCAAGCACGGCATGATCCCCTCGGGCGGCGGCGTGCGCGCGGGCATCGTGTTCGGCCTGCTGGTCTCGCTCATGCTCACCGGCATGCCGATCTCGATCGCGCTCGGCCTCACGGTGCTGAGCTTCATGTACACGCTGTCCGACGTGCCGCTGGACTCGGTGGCGATGAAGCTGTTCACCGGCATCGAGAACTTCGAGATCATGGCGATCCCGTTCTTCATCCTGGCCGGCAACTTCCTCACCCACGGCGGCGTGGCGCGGCGGATGATCAACTTCGCCACCTCGCTGGTGGGCCACTGGCACGGCGGGCTGGGGCTGTCGGCGGTGCTGGCCTGCGCGCTGTTCGCGGCCGTCTCGGGCTCGTCGCCGGCCAGCGTGGTGGCGATCGGCTCGGTGATGATCCCGGCCATGCTGGCGCAGGGCTTTCCGCCGCGCTTCGGCGCCGGCGTCGTGACCACGGCCGGCGCCCTGGGCATCCTGATCCCGCCCTCGATCGCGATGGTGCTGTACTCGGTGTCCACCAACACCTCGGTGGGCAAGCTGTTCATCGCCGGCATCGTGCCCGGCATCATGCTGGCGACGATGCTGGGCATGACCACCGCCTACCGCGCCTGGCGCAACGGCTACCCGCGCATGCCGCGCGCGAACTGGGGCCAGCGCGCGAAGGCGGGCCGCGAGTCGTTCTGGGGCCTGATGCTCATCGTCATCGTCATCGGCGGCATCTACACCGGCGTCTTCACGCCGACCGAGGCCGCGGCCGTGAGCGCGGTCTACGCGTTCGTGATCGCCGTCTTCGTCTACAAGGACCTGAAGCTGCAGGACGTGCCGCGCGTGCTGCTGGCCTCGGCCAACATGAGCGCGATGCTGCTGTACATCATCACCAACGCGGTGCTGTTCAGCTTCCTCATGACCAGCGAGCAGATCCCGCAGGCGATGGCGGCCTGGATGGTGGGGCAGGGCCTGGGGCCGATCAGCTTCCTGCTGGTGGTCAACGTGATGCTGCTGCTGGCCGGCAACGTGATGGAGCCCTCGTCGATCATCCTGATCATGGCGCCCATCCTGTTCCCGGTGGCGGTGCAGCTGGGGGTCGACCCGGTGCACTTCGGCATCCTGATGACGGTGAACATGGAAGTCGGCATGTGCCACCCGCCGGTGGGCCTGAACCTGTACGTGGCCTCGGGCATCGCCAAGATGGGCATCACCGAGCTGACCATCGCCGTCTGGCCGTGGCTGGTGACGATGCTGGTGTTCCTGGTGATGGTCACCTACATCCCGGCGATCTCGCTGTTCCTGCCGCGCCTGCTGGGCATGTGAGCGCCCGGCGGGCCGTGGCGCGGCCCGGCGCGGCGTGCGCCGCCTCCTAGAATCGCGCCACCCGCGCCGGACCCGGCGCTGCAGCCGGCGCATCCGCGCACGAGGCCCAGGATGACGATCAAGAGCGACAAGTGGATACGCCGCATGGCTCAGCAGCACGGCATGATCGAGCCGTTCGAGCCCGGCCAGGTGCGCGAGAGCGCAGCCGGCCAGCGCATCGTCAGCTACGGCACCAGCAGCTACGGCTACGACATCCGCTGCGCGCCCGAGTTCAAGGTCTTCACCAACATCCACAGCACGGTGGTGGACCCGAAGAACTTCGACGAGAACAGCTTCGTCGACATCCGCAAGGACGTCTGCGTCATCCCGCCCAACAGCTTCGCGCTGGCGCGCACGCTCGAGTACTTCCGCATCCCGCGCAACGTGCTCACCATCTGCCTGGGCAAGAGCACGTATGCGCGCTGCGGCATCATCGTCAACGTCACGCCCTTCGAGCCCGAGTGGGAGGGTTTCGTGACGCTCGAGTTCAGCAACACCACGCCGCTGCCGGCCAAGATCTACGCCGGCGAGGGCTGCGCGCAGGTGCTGTTCTTCGAGAGCGACGAGGTCTGCGAGATCAGCTACAAGGACCGCGGCGGCAAGTACCAGGGCCAGCGCGGCGTGACCCTGCCCAAGACCTGACCAGCCCGCGCCCCGGGGAGCACCGCGATGAAGTGGGAAGGCCAGGACCAGAGCGACAACGTCGAGGACCGCCGCGATGGCGGCGGCGGCCTCGGCGGCAGCGGCATCGGGGGGCGCCACATCGGCATCGGCAGCGTGGTCATCGCGCTGCTGGCGGGCTGGGCCTTCGGCATCAACCCGCTCACCGTGCTGGGCCTGCTCGGCGGCGGCAGCGGCGCGCCGGTGGTGCAGCAGGCGCCGGCGCACAAGCCGCCACCCGGCGACCGGGAAGCGGTATTCGTTTCGGTGGTGCTGCGCGACACCGAGCAGGTGTGGGGCCAGATCTTCCAGGCCGCCGGCGGCCGCTACGAAGACCCCCGGCTCGTGCTGTTTCGCGGCGCCACGCCCACCGCCTGCGGCACCGGCCAGAGCGCCATGGGCCCCTTCTACTGCCCGGGCGACCGCAAGGTCTACCTCGACCTCGACTTCTTCGACACCCTGAGCCGGCGCCTGGGTGCGCCCGGGCAGTTTGCGCAGGCCTATGTCATCGCGCACGAGGTCGGCCACCACGTGCAGAACCTGATGGGCATCACGGCCAAGGTCGAGGCCTTGCGCAGCCGGCAGTCCACGGCCCAGGCCAACGCCACCTCGGTCCGGCTGGAATTGCAGGCCGACTGCCTGGCCGGCGTCTGGGCCTTCCACTCGCAGCAGGGCAAGGGCTGGCTGGAGGCGGGCGACATCGAGCAGGCGCTGAACGCGGCCTCGCAGATCGGGGACGACACGCTGCAGCGCGAGTCGCGCGGCACGGTGGTGCCCGAGAGTTTCACCCATGGCAGCAGCGCGCAGCGCGTGGACTGGTTCAAGCGCGGGCTGGCCGGCGGGCAGGTGAACGCGTGCAACACCTTCCAGGCCGCGCTGTAGCGGCGCCGCGTTGTGGCCTAATGCGGGGTTTTGTTCGAAGCGAGCGACAGGAATTCATCATGGGCAACAAGATCGTCACCGAAGCCGACCGCAAGGCCACCCCGCGCCCGGTCGCCCCCACGGGCGTCACCGTGACCACCCAGCGCGGCCAGAAGGTTAGCCTGGAGCGTGGCTCGCACACGCGCAGCAAGAAGAACCCGGGCAAGCGCGCCAAGAAGGGCGGCTGAGCGCCTGCCGGGCCGGCCCCGGCTTCGGCTGAAGCCGCCCGGCGCGCGGCACGCCGTCGGCCGCGCGCCCATGCGGCGCCCGGGCCGGCCCCGCGCTCGAGGTGCGCCCATGCTCCGCATCACCGAACTCCGCCTGCCGCTGGATCACCCGCCCGAGGCCCTGCGCGCGGCCGTGCAGGCGCGGCTGGGTGTGGCCGAAGGGGCGCTGCGCGCCTTCAGCGTCTTCCGCCGCGCCTACGACGCGCGGCGCAAGAGTGCCATCGTGCTGAGCTACACCGTCGACTGCGAGCTGGCCGATGCAGCGGCCGAGGCCGCGGTGCTGGCCCGGCATGCGGCCGACGCGCACGTGCGCCCGGCGCCCGACACGCGCTACCGTTTCGTGGCCCGGGCGCCGGCGGATTTCCGCGCCAGCGGCCGGCTGCGGCCGGTGGTGGTGGGCTTCGGTCCCTGCGGCCTGTTCGCGGCCCTGGTGCTGGCGCAGATGGGCCTGGCGCCCATCGTGCTGGAGCGCGGCAAGGAGGTGCGCCAGCGCACCAAGGACACCTGGGGCCTGTGGCGCCAGGGCGTGCTCGACCCGGGCTCGAACGTGCAGTTCGGCGAAGGCGGCGCCGGCACCTTCAGCGACGGCAAGCTGTGGAGCCAGATCAGCGACCCGCGGCATCTCACGCGCAAGGTGCTGACCGAGTTCGTCAAGGCCGGTGCGCCGGACGAGATCCTGTTCGTGAGCAAGCCGCACATCGGCACCTTCCGGCTCGTGAGCATGATCGAGAAGATGCGCGCCGACATCGTGGCCCTGGGCGGCGAGGTTCGCTTCGGCGAGCAGGTGGTCGACCTGCATATCGAAGCCGGCCGGGTGCGCGGCCTCACGCTGGCCTCGGGCGCCGAGCTGCGCGCCGACCACGTGGTGCTGGCGCTCGGCCACAGCGCGCGCGACACGTTTGCGATGCTGCAGCGGCGCGGTGTACGGCTCGAGGCCAAGCCATTCTCGGTGGGCTTCCGCATCGAGCATCCGCAGGGCGTGATCGACAGGGCCCGCTTCGGCCCCAGCGCCGGCCACCCGATCCTGGGGGCGGCCGACTACCGGCTGGTGCACCACGCCCGCAACGGCCGGGCCGTCTACAGCTTCTGCATGTGCCCGGGCGGCACCGTGGTGGCGGCCACGTCCGAGGCCGGCCGCGTGGTCACCAACGGCATGAGCCAGTACTCGCGCAACGAGCGCAACGCCAACGCCGGCATCGTGGTGGGCATCAGCCCCCAGGACTACCGCCAGGATGCAGGCCCGGGCGCGGTCAACCCGCTGGACGGGGTGGCGTTCCAGCGCCGGTGGGAATCGCGCGCCTACGAGCTCGGCGGAGGCGGCTACGTGGCGCCGGGGCAGCTGGTGGGCGACTTCCTCCGCGGCCAGCGCTCGACTGCGCCCGGCACCGTGCTGCCCTCGTACCGCCCCGGGGTGCGCATGACCGACCTGGCCGATGCCCGGCAGCCCAGCCTGCCGCCTTATGTGCTGGAGGCCATTCGCGAGGCGCTGCCGGCCTTCGAGCGCCAGATTCCGGGCTTCACGATGCCCGACGCGGTGCTCACCGGCGTGGAGACGCGCACCTCGTCGCCGTTGCGCATCCCGCGCGGCCCAGACCACCAGAGCCTGAACGTGGCCGGCCTGTACCCGGCGGGCGAGGGTGCGGGCTACGCCGGCGGCATCATGTCGGCCGGCGTGGACGGCATCGAGGTGGCCGAATCGGTGGCGCGCGCGCTGCTGGGCGTGGCGGCCTGATCGACCGCGGCTCGCGGGTCGCCGGCCCGGCGCCCTGGCGGCCGCTCAGCCGTCGATCAAGGCCGGGTCCCAGGCGTGCACCGCCTGGCGCTGCTGCCCCAGCTGCGCGATGCCCAGCGTCATCACGTCGCCCGGCTTCAGGAACACCGGGTGCGGCTTCACGCCCATGCCCACGCCCGGCGGCGTGCCGGTGGTGATCAGGTCGCCCGGCTCCAGCGTCATGAATCGGCTGAGGTAGCTCACGATGGCGGCCACGCCGAAGATCATGGTGCGCGTGCTGCCGGTCTGGAAGCGGCGTCCGTTCAGGTCCAGCCACAGGCCCAGGTCCTGCACGTCGCCGATCTCGTCGGCCGTCACCAGCCAGGGGCCGACCGGGCCGAAGGTGTCGCAGCACTTGCCCTTGTCCCACTGGCCGCCGCGCTCGAGCTGGTATTCGCGCTCGGACACATCGTTGACCACGCAGTAGCCGGCCACGTGCGCCAGCGCCTCGGCCTCGGCCACGTAGCGCGCGCGGCTGCCGATGACGACGCCCAGCTCGACCTCCCAGTCGCTCTTGACCGAGCCCTGCGGCAGCACCACCGGGTCGTTGCAGCCGATGGCGCAGCCGGGTGTCTTCATGAAGACGATGGGCTCCCTGGGCACCGGCATGCCGGCTTCGGCCGCATGGTCGGCGTAGTTCAGGCCGATGGCGATGAACTTGCCCATGCCGTGCCAGGGCACCCCGGGGCGCCCCAGGCCGACGGCGGGCAGGCTGCGCGGGTCCAGCGCCCGCAGCGCGGCCAGGCCGGCCGGCGCGAGCGTGGCCGGCGTGATGTCGGCCAGCACCGGCGAGAGGTCGCGGGCCTGGCCCCGGTCGTCGATCAGCGCGGGCTTCTCGTGGCCCTTGGGGCCATGGCGCAGCAGCTTCATGCGGGGTTCTCTCCTCGGGGTGGGGTGGGCCGCGCGTTCAGCCGCGGCCCACGAAGGGCATCCGGGTGGCCATCACGGTCATGAACAGCACGTTGGCCGACAGCGGCAGCCGCGCCATCGCCATGAAGGTGTCGACCACGGCCGCCATCGCCATGCGCGCCTCGGGGCGCAGGCTGCCGTCGGCCTGCGGCACGCCCTGGGCCATCGCCGTGGTCATGTCGCTGGCGACGTTGCCGATGTCGATCTGGCCCACGGCGATGTCGAACGCGCGGCCGTCCAGCGCGGCCGCGCGCGTCAGGCCCGTGATGGCGTGCTTGGTGGCGGTGTAGGCGATCGAGCCCGGCCGCGGCGCGTGGGCCGAGATCGAGCCGTTGTTGATGATGCGGCCGCCCTGCGGCTGCTGCGCGCGCATCAGCCGGAAGGCGTGCGACAGGCAGAAGAACGCGCCGTTGAGGTTGACGTCCACCGACTGGCGCCAGGCGGCGGCCGGCAGCTCGTCGGGCGTGCGCCCGGGCACGAAGATGCCGGCGTTGTTGAACAGCAGGTCGAGCCGGCCGCAGCGCTGCTGCACGGTATCGAACAGCGCCGCCACCGCGGCCTCGTCGGCCACGTCGCAGGGCAGGGCGATGGCGCGCCCGCCCGTGCCGGCCTGCGACTCTGCCGCAGCGATGGCGGCCTGCAGCGCCGCGGCGCGCCGGCCCACGAACACGACCTGCCAGCCCTCGCGCAGCAGGGCCGTGGCGCAGGCCTGGCCGATGCCGCTGCCGGCGCCGGTGACGAGGGCGGTGGGGAGTGTCGACATGAGGCTGGATCGTACGGGCAAGCCGGCCGACAATGGCCGCGTCTGCCGCCGCCGGACCCGCCGCATGGAATTCACGAAGGTCGTTCTGTACACCGCCGACGACGGCCGGGCCCGCTTCCGCGAGGAAGCGCTGCCCTTGCGCGAAGGCAAGCCGCAGGCCCGCCTGTCGCCGCCGCTGCCCGCAGCTGCGCTGCAATTGCGCATGAGCCCGGTCGGCTTTCGCAGCGAATTCCACTGCACCGAGCAGCCGCAATGGGTGTTCATCCTGGGCGGCCGGATGGAGATCGGCCTGCAGGACGGCAGCGTGCGCGTGTTCGGGCCGGGGCAGCATTTCTACTCGGCCGACCGGCTGCCGGCCGGGTCGGTGTTCGACCCCCGCGTGCACGGCCACTGCAGCCGCCAGCTCGGCGACGAGCCGCTGGTGACGGCCTTCGTGCGCGAGTGAACACGCCACCGGGCCCGCGACGGGCACCGCGACCCGGGCCGGTGGCCCCTCAGCGCCCGCGCCGCACGCGCAGCAGCTCGTCCAGGATCAGGCAGATCGCACCCAGCGTGATGGCGCTGTCGGCCAGGTTGAAGGCCGGGAAGTAGCCGCCTTCGAACAGCGGCGCCAGGAAGCGGAAGCGGAACTGCAGGAAATCGACCACGTAGCCGTGCAGCAGGCGGTCGATCACGTTGCCGATGGCGCCGCCCATGATCAGGCTGACGGCGAAGCAGAACAGCTTCTGCGTCGGGTGGCTGCGGATCATCCACACGATGAAGCCCGAGGCCGCCAGGCCCAGCGCCGTGAAGGCCCAGCGCTGCCAGCCGCTGGCGCCGGCCAGGAACGAGAACGCAGCGCCCCGGTTGTGCGCCCGCACCAGGCTGAAGAAGCTGGTCACCGGGTGCGCCTGGCCCAGCGCGAAGGCGCCCATCACCACCGCCTTGGCCGCCTGGTCGGCCACCACCACCAGCGCCGCCAGCCCGAGCCAGGGCAGCAGGCCGCGGCCCCCCGCGTTGCGCGCGGCCATGCTCAGGCCACGCGGCGAACTTCGCCGGCGCCGTAGAGGTTGCTGGTGCAGCGGCCGCACAGGCCCGGGTGCGCGGGGTCGTGGCCGACGTCGCTGCGCCAGTGCCAGCAGCGCTCGCACTTGAGGGCGCTGCTGGCGCGCACCTCGACCGCCAGCACGTCGCCGCGGCGCAACCCGGCCTGCGAGGTGATGAGCACGAACTTGAGCTCGTCGCCCAGCGCTGCCAGCAGCGCGTGGTCGTCCGCATCGGCGGTGATGAGCACCTCGGCCTGCAGCGAAGAGCCCAGCCCCCCGGCCGCGCGCAGGGTCTCGATCTCCTTGTTGACGGCGTCGCGCAGCGCGCGCAGGCGCGACCACCGGGCCAGCAGCGCGGCATCGGGCGCCTCGAAGGCGGCGTAGGTCTCGGTGAAGATGGTGCCGCTGTAGCCGGGCTGCGACGGCGCGAACACCTGCCAGGCCTCCTCGGCCGTGAAGCTGAGGAAGGGCGCCATCCAGCGCAGCATGGCGTGCGTGATCTGCGCCAGCGCCGTCTGCGCGCTGCGCCGCGCGTGCGAGCCGGGCGCGGTGGTGTAGAGGCGGTCTTTCAGCACGTCGAGGTAGAAGCCGCCCAGGTCTTCGGTGCAGAACACCTGCAGCTTGGCCACCACCGGGTGGAACTCGTACGCCTCGTAGTGCTGCAGCAGCTCGGCCTGGAGCTCGGCCGTGCGCGCCAGCGCCCAGCGGTCGATCTCGAGCAGCTCGGCCGGGGGCACCGCATGGCGGGCGGCGTCGAAATCGGCCGTGTTGGCGAGCAGGAAGCGCAGCGTGTTGCGGATGCGGCGGTAGCTGTCGACCACGCGTGCCAGGATCTTGTCGTCGATGCTGAGATCGCCCGAGTAGTCGGTGGCGGCACACCACAGGCGGATGATCTCGGCACCGAGCTGGCCCGTGACCGTGCGCATCTCGACCACGTTGCCCAGCGACTTGCTCATCTTGCGGCCGGCGCCGTCGACCGTGAAGCCGTGCGTGAGCAGGCCGCGGTACGGCGCGCGGCCCTCGGTCGCGCAGCCGATCAGCAGCGAGCTGTGGAACCAGCCGCGGTGCTGGTCATGGCCTTCGAGGTACAGGTCGGCCTCGGGGCCCTGCGCGTGGAAGCCGGGGTCGCCGGGCGGGCCGCGGTGCGAACCGCGCAGCACGTGGCTGAAGGTGGAGCCCGAGTCGAACCAGACGTCGAGGATGTCGTTGCTCTTGGCGTACTGATCGGCATCGGCGCCCAGCCACTCGGCCGGCTCGAGCCGGCTCCAGGCCTCCACGCCGCCCTGCTCGAGCAGCGCCGCCGCGCGGTCCATCAGCGCCAGCGTGTCGGGGTGCAGCTCGCCCGTCACCTTGTGCAGGAAGAAGGGCAGCGGCACGCCCCAGCTGCGCTGGCGGCTGATGCACCAGTCGGGCCGGCCGGCGATCATGTCGCGCAGCCGGGCGCGGCCGTTCTCGGGGTAGAAAGCGGTCTTCTCGATCGCTGCCAGCGCCGTCTGGCGCAGCGTCTGCGGCGCCTTGTCGACGGTGAAGACGCCCTCGCCCTCGTCCATGCGCACGAACCACTGCGCCGCGGCGCGGTAGATCACCGGCGTCTTGTGGCGCCAGCAATGCGGGTAGCTGTGCAGCAGCTCGCCCTGCGCCAGCAGGCGGCCCGCGTCTTTCAGGGCCTGCACGATGGCCGGCTGCGCCTTCCAGATGTGCTGGCCGCCGAACAGCGGCAGGGCCGCTTCGTACACGCCCTGGCCCTGCACTGGGTTCAGGATCTCGTCGATCTTCAGGCCATGCGCCAGGCAGGAACTGAAGTCCTCGACGCCGTAGGCCGGCGAGGAGTGGACGATGCCGGTGCCGTCCTCGGCCGTCGCGTAGTCCGCGAGATAGACCGGCGACAGGCGGTCGTAGCCCGGGTCGACAGCTGCCAGCGGATGTCGGAAGTGCAGGCCCGCGAGCTCCTGGCCCTTGGCGATGGCCAACACTTCGCCCGTCAGCCCCCAGCGCGCCAGGCAGGCCTCGACCAGGGCCTCGGCCACCAGCATCACGCCGCGCTCGGTGGCCACCAGGGCATAAGGCAGGGCGGGGTTGAGGTTGAGCGCCTGGTTGGCCGGCAGGGTCCAGGGCGTGGTGGTCCAGATCACCGCATAGGCCTCGGCCGGCAACGCCGCCAGGCCGAAGGCCGCGGCCAGCCGGGCCGGCTCGGCGGCGGCGAAGGCGACGTCGACGGTGAGGCTCTGCTTGTCGGCGTACTCGATCTCGAACTCGGCCAGCGAGCTGCCGCAGTCGAAGCACCAGTACACCGGCTTGCTGCCGCGGTAGACGAACCCGCGCTCGACCATGCGCTTGAGCACGCGGATCTCGCCCGCCTCGTTGCCCGGGTCCATCGTGCGGTAGACGTGGTCCCAGTCGCCGAGCACGCCCAGGCGCTTGAAGTCGGCCATCTGCTGTGCGATCTGCTCGGTGGCGTAGGCGCGGCTGAGCGCCTGCACCTGCGCGCGCGGCAGGCCGCGCCCGTGGTCCTTCTCGACCTGGTTCTCGATCGGCAGCCCGTGGCAGTCCCAGCCCGGCACGTAGCGGGCGTCGAAGCCGGCCAGCTGCCGGCTCTTCACCACCATGTCCTTGAGGATCTTGTTGACGGCGTGCCCGATGTGCAGCCGGCCGTTGGCGTAGGGCGGGCCGTCGTGCAGCACGAACAGCGGCGCGCCGCGGCGCGCATCGCGCAGGCGCTGGTAGATGCCGGCTTCGTCCCAGGCCTGGATCCAGCCCGGCTCGCGCTTGGGCAGGTCGCCGCGCATCGGAAACGGCGTGTCGGGCAGGTTCAGGGTGCTGCGGTGATCGGGGGTGCTGGTCATGCGGGGCGGGCGGGGCGGGCGGGGCAGGGCAGATTGGACCGGGACGCGACGGGAGCGGGTGCGCGCGGCGGCCTGGGCCGGGGCATGGGGCAGTCGGAACGTGCCGTGCCCGGCGAGCCGGCGATTTTAGCGGCCGGCCCCGCGCGCTACGATGAAGCTCCGCTGCTTGCCGCCCCTGCCCATGAACCCAACGACAGCGCCGCTGGCGCACGATCTGCCGCGCGGGCCCGGCGGCTTCGGCAACCACTTCGCCAGCGAGGCCGTGCCCGGCGCCTTGCCGCAGGGCCGCAACAGCCCGCAGCGGGCGCCGCACGGGCTGTACGCCGAGTTGCTGTCGGGCAGTGCCTTCACCGCGCCGCGTGCCGACAACCGCCGCACCTGGCTCTACCGCCGGCTGCCATCGGTCGTCACCGGCGCCTACGAGCCCTATGCGCAGCCGGGCTGGACCACGGGCGCCGCCGGCGGTGTCGTGGCCCCGCCCGACCCGCTGCGCTGGCACCCGTTCGCGTTGCCGACGGCGGCCACCGATTTCGTCGATGGCCTGCACACGGTCGCCGCCAATGGCGACCCCGACCTGCAGACCGGCATGGCCGCGCTGGTCTATGCCGCCAACCAGTCGATGACCCGGCGTGCGCTCGTCAACGTCGATGGCGAGATGCTGCTGGTGCCGCAGCAGGGCCGGCTCGTCGTGACGACCGAGCTCGGCGTGCTGGCGGCCCGCCCAGGCGAGGTGCTGCTCGTCCCGCGCGGCCTGGCCTTCAAGGTGGCGCTGCCCGACGGGCCGTCGCGCGGCTATGCGTGCGAGAACTACGGCGCCGCGTTCCGCCTGCCCGAGCTGGGCCCGATCGGCTCCAACGGACTGGCCAATGCGCGCGACTTCTTCGCACCCCAGGCCGCTTTCGAGGACGAGCCGGGCGAGGTCCGACTCGTGCGCAAGGTGGGCGGCCGGCTGTGGATCAACCGCCAGCGCGGCACGCCGTTCAACGTGGTGGCCTGGCACGGCAACCTGGTGCCACTGGTCTACGACACCGCGCGCTTCATGACCCTCGGCTCGATCAGCTTCGACCATCCCGACCCGTCGATCTTCACCGTGCTCACCGCGCCCAGCGACACGCCCGGCGTGGCGAACTGCGACTTCGTGATCTTCCCGCCGCGCTGGCTGGTGATGGAGGACACCTTCCGCCCGCCCTGGTACCACCGCAACGTGATGAGCGAGTTCATGGGCCTGGTGCATGGCCGGTACGACGCCAAGCCCGAGGGCTTCAAGCCGGGTGGCGCGAGCCTGCACAACGCGATGGTGCCGCACGGCCCGGACGCCGAGGCCTTCGACCAGGCCAGCCGTGCCGAACTGCAGCCGCACAAGCTGGACGCCACGCTGGCCTTCATGTTCGAGACCCGCTGGCGCCTGCATCCCACGGCCTGGGCGATGGCGCCTGAACGGTGCGACCTGCGCTATGCCGATTGCTGGGCGCCGCTGCAGGACCGTTTCCAGTCCTAGCCGCCCCGGCGTGCCCACCAGGCGCGGGCCTCCGCGGTGTCCTGCGCGATGCCGGCGCGAAGCGCCTCGAGCGACGGGTACTTGCGCTCGTCGTGCAGCTTGTGCAGCAGCTCCACGCGCACGCAGCGGCCGTAGCCACCGTCCGGGCCGAGCGCCGCGGGCCAGTCCAGGCAGTGCACTTCGAGCAGCACGCGGCCGCCGTCCTCCACCGTCGGCCGCACGCCCAGGCTGGCCACGCCGGGCACCGGTTGCGGACTCAGGCCGTGAACCTGGACGACGAAGATGCCGCTGGCGGCTGGCTTGGGGTGGCCGAAGCGCAGGTTCAGCGTGCGGAAGCCGAGGTCGCGACCGAGCTTGGCGCCATGCAGCACATGGCCGCTGATGCCGTACGGGCGCCCGAGCAGGGCCTCGGCCTGCGCCATGTCGCCGGCGGCCAGCGCCTGCCGCACGGCCGAGCTGGAGACGCGCAGGCCATGCACCTCGTAGCTGAGCATGCGCGCGACATCGAAGCCCGCGCCGGGCCCTGCCGCGTCCAGCATCGCGTAGTTGCCGGCGCGGCGCGCGCCGAAACTGAAGTCGTCGCCGACGAGCACGTAGCGCGCACCCAGGCGGCGCTGCAGCACGTCGTCGATGAAGGCCTGCGGCGACATGCCGGCCAAGGCGCTGTCGAAGCGCGCCACCACCACCTGGTCGACGCCGCAGCGCTCGAGCTCGGCCAGCTTGTCGCGCAGGGTCGCAATGCGGGCCGGTGCTGCTGCGGGCTGGCCGGCCAGGCGCGCGAAGTGGTCGCGCGGGTGCGGCTCGAAGGTCAGCACGCAGGCCGGCAGGCCGCGGTGCCGGGCCTCGTTGATCAGCAGCGCCAGCATGGCCTGGTGGCCGCGGTGCACGCCGTCGAAGTTGCCGATGGTGAGCGCGCAGCCTCGCCCAGGCGGATGGGCCGGGTGCAGGCTGCGGGTGATGCGCATGGGCTTCAGGGCTGGCCGGCTTCGGCCGGGCGGATCGGCTCGCTGCGGCCCAGCAGGCGCAGGTACAGGGCCAGGTAGCGGTCGGCGGCCTGCTTCCAGTCGAAGCGCGCGGCATGCGCCTTCACCTGGGCCTGGCGCGCCGGCTCGGCGCCGCGGCGCAGCCCGGCGTCGACCACCGCGCGCATGGCGGCCGGTGACCAGTCGTCGAAGTAGTACGCGGCGTCGCCGCCCACTTCGGGCAGGCTCGTCAGGCGCGAGAGGAACACCGGCTTGCCGAACTGCATGGCCTCGATCGGCGGCAGGCCGAAACCCTCGGTGAACGAGGGGAACAGGAAGCCTGCGCACCGGCTGAAGGCCCAGGCCTTCTGCGCCTCGCTGATGGAGAAGCGGAAGTGCACGTTGGGCAGGTGCGTCGCGGCCTTCAGCGCCCGCGCGTCGTCGGTGGGCGGGCCGCAGAACAGAAAGGTCATCTCGGGCCAGGCCGCGGCCAGGCCCAGCAGGGCCTGCGGGTTCTTGGAGGGCGACATGCGGCTGAGGTGGAACAGGAACGGCCGGGCCGGGTCCTCGAAGCCGGCGATCGGCTCGAGCCGATCGCCGGCATAGGGCCGCGGGCCGCGGTGGATCACCTCCATCGGCCCGGTCCAGCCCAGATGCCTTCGCACGTCGGCGGCGGTGTATTCGCTGATCGCGACCAGGTAGTCGCTGCGCCGCATCAGCGCCCGGGCCCGCCGGTGATCGCGCCAGACCGAAAAGCGGCTGGCCTTGTAGACGTAGTTGAGGTCGTGCACCGTCACCACCCGTGGGCCGCAGCCCTGCGGCGTCTGGGTCTTGTTGAGCTGGTGCAGCGAGTGCCACAGGGCGTAGTGCGCTGGCTGCACGTGGCGCAGGCGCTGCCAGCGCGTCACGGGCCGGTAGCCCACCTGGTCGCCGAAGGCGCCGAAGAGCCTTTGGCGGCAGTGGAAGTCGAAGGCGATGCCCAGCCGATCACGCCAGTCGACCGCGTGGGCCGCGATGTGGCCGCCCATCTGCACGGCGAACTCGCCCAGCCCGTCCTGCAGCGACCCCATGTTGCCCAGGCTGATGCCGATGCGGAGCAGGCCGGGATGCGCAGGGCTCATTCGCCTCGAGTTTAGCAAGGCACAATGAATCGACCGACCCTGCCGTCCATGTTCGCGACCACGCTGGCCCTGCCGCAGATCACGCTGATAGCCGTGGACACGCGTGCTCCCGCGCTGGCGGCGCAATCGCTGAGGCACTCGATGTCCGGCACCGACTTCGCCCGCGTGATGCTGTTCACGCACGCCTGCGCGGCGGCCGATCCGGGTCTGGAGCGGGCCGGCATCGAAGGCATCGCGATCGATCCGCTGTCCTCGGGCGCCGACTACTCCCGGTTCATGTTGCGCGAGCTGGCCCGGCACATCACCACCTCGCATGTGCTGGTGACGCAGTGGGACGGCTTCGTGGTCGATCCCAGGGCCTGGCGCGACGAGTTCCTGCAGTGGGACTACCTCGGCGCGGTCTGGCCCGACCAGCCGGCGGGCCGCGACGTCGGCAACGGGGGCTTCTCGCTGCGCTCGCGTCGCCTGCTCGTCGCCGCCGCCGCCGACCCGGCCATCACCCGGATGCATCCGGAAGACGAAGTGCTGTGCCGCACCCACCGCGCCCATCTCGAGCGCGCGCACGGCATCCGCTTCGCGCCGGCGCCACTGGCGCGGCAGTTCGCGTTCGAGAACGAGGCGCCGCGCGGGCCCTGCTTCGGCTTCCACGGCCCCTACCACCTGCCCCGCTTCCTAGACGAGGCGACGCTCCAGCGCTGGCTGGCCGAGCTGCCCGACGCCTTCTACCTGGGGCGCGATGCGCGGCGCCTGGCGCGCGCGCTGCTGGCGCAACGCATGCCCGTCACCGCGCAGCAGGTGTTGCGGCGCCGCGCCGCGGCCGGCGGCGGTGCCCGCCACACGCGGCTGCTGGGCCTGGCGGCGGCGCTGCTGGCGCGGCTGCCCGGCCATGCCGCCAGGCCATGAAGCTGCTGGCCACGGCGGCCGACATCGGCGCCACGATCAGTGCGATCCGGCTCGTCGATCCGCTGCAGGCCCTGCAGGCGCAGCGTCCCGCGCTGGCGCTGCGTCTGAAGTCGTTTCACGAGTGCCTGCGCGGCGACCTGGCCTGGGCCGACGTGCTGATCGTGCAGCGCGGCAACAGCCGACGTGCCTGGCGCCTGGTGCAAAGCATGCAAGCCAGCGGCGGCCGCGTCGTGTTCGAGATCGACGACCTGCTCACCGCCGTGCCCGCGGCCCTGCTGCATCACCGCGCGGCGCAGCAAGGCCTGCCCTGGCTGGCGCGCTGCCTGACGGCGGCCGACCGGGTGTCGGTGAGCACGGCGCGGTTGGGTCGGGCGCTGCAGCCCCCACCGCGCGACTGGTGCGTGGTGCCCAACCACGGCTGGGCACCGGTCGGCGGCTGGCCGGCCGCGCCCTTTCCGGCGCCGCGCCGGTGCGACCGGGCGACCCTGCTGCTGGCCTCGTCCGACCATGTTCCCGTGGCCGCCTTCGTGGCCGGCCTGCGTCGCCTGCCGCCGACGCTGCAGTGGCGGCTGGTCGCAGTCGGCCCGGTGGCCGACGACCTGGCGCGTGCCGGTGTGCGGGCGCAGCGCCACGCGCCCCTGCCGCGGCCGGCCTTCCTGCAATGGGCGCGCGCATTGCCCGACGTGCTGGCCGTGATGCCGGTGGGTGACACGCCCTTCGACGCCTGCAAGAGCGCCATCAAGTTCTACGACTACGCCCTGGCCGGCGTGCCGGTGCTGTGCGCCGCGCGTCCGCCTTACAGCGACGCGGTATGCGACGGTGTCACCGGCCTGCTCGCCGCCGACACCCCCGAGGGCTGGGCGCACGCATTGCAGCGGGCCATCGAAGACTCGCAGGCCACCGCCTCGCGGGTCGCCGCGGCGCGGCGCCAGGCCGATGCCGAGCACCGGCTCGGGCACACGGTGCAGGCCTGGGCCGACCTGCTGGACGGGCTGGTGCTGCAGGCCAGGCGCGACGTGCCCGGCGGCGGACCCGCTGCCTGGCTCCAAGGCTGGGCCGTGCGGTTGCGCCGGGCCAATCGCGAGCGGCTGGCGCGCCGCCATCGGCGTGAGCCTGTCTAGGGCCGACTTTCGCACCGAGGCGAAGCCGGCGTGGCCGCGCTGGAGCCTGTGGCGGCTGTGGTGGCGCCTGCATGGTCGTCGCGTCGAGCGCCGGCATGCGCGGCGGCTGCGTCTGGACTACCCGCGCTGGATACAGACCTACGACACGCCGACGGCGGCCGTGCTGCAGGCCCTGGCGGCGCGCCAGGCCGCCTTGCCGACCGCCCCGACCATCGGTCTGCTGCTGCAGGCCCGCGATGCCGGTCGCGACCCGGTATGCACCACTGTCGCCTCGCTGCAAGCGCAGAGCTACCCGCACTGGCGGCTATGCATCGTCGGCGCCGGCCCTCGCGGCTCCTCGGCGGGCGACCGGCGCATCCATCATCTCGCAGCCCTGGAAGGCACACCTTTCGGCGCCTGGCAGCAGGCGCTGGCAGGTTGCGATGCATCGTGGTGGGCCGAGGTTGGCGCCGGCGACCGCCTGGCACCGCACGCGCTGGCGCTTTTCGCGGAGTCCGCCGTTCGGCTGCCGGAGGCCCAGGCGCTCTATTGCGACCACGATCGGCTCGATGCCCGCGGCCAACGGGGGGATCCGCAATTCAAGGGCGACTGGAACCCCGAGTTGCTGTTGTCGACTTGCTACGTGCAGCCCTTGCTGGTGTTGCGAGCGCAGCGGCTGCGCAACGCGCTGGCTGCGCTGGGCGACTTC
Source organism: Burkholderiales bacterium (assembly GCA_028872015.1). Taxonomy (GTDB): domain Bacteria; phylum Pseudomonadota; class Gammaproteobacteria; order Burkholderiales; family Burkholderiaceae_C; genus Rubrivivax. The sequence goes on from JAGWLO010000011.1 coordinate 46,133, forward strand.
CGCACCGCCGACAGGCCGACGCTGCAGCATCGCCTGGCACTGTGCGCCACGGCCGGCCTCGGGGCGGCACAGATGCGGCACATCCCGCACGTGCTCGTGCATACCGCCGGTCCGGTGGTGGCGAGTGCCGAGGCCGTCCAGTCCCATCTCGACAGTCTGGGCCTGATGGCGCACGTGCAGTCCGACCCGCTCGGCGGCTGCGAAGTCAGCCTGCGCCCCGCTGACGTGCCCGGGGCCGGGGCGCCGGCCGTGAGCATCATCGTGCCGACGCGCGACCGGCTGCCTCTGCTGCGCCGATGCGTCGACAGCGTCCTGGCGCGCACAGCCGGTGTCGATTTCGAATTGCTGATCGTCGACAACGGCTCGCGCGATGCTGCCACGCTGAGCTACCTGCGCCAGCTGGCGCACAACGAGCCTCGCGTGCGCGTGCTGCGCGACGAGGGGCCGTTCAACTTTGCGGCGCTCAACAACGCGGCGGCGGCGCAGGCGCGCGGTGGGCATCTGCTGCTGCTGAACAACGACACCGAGGTCATCAACCCGGACTGGCTGTTCGAGATGTTGGGTGCCGCGGCGCTGCCAGGGGTGGCGGCGGTGGGGGCGCGCCTGTGGTATCGCAACTGGCGGCTGCAGCACGCCGGCCTGATCGTGGGGCTGGAGGGGGTGGCCGGTGACAGCCATGCCCGGCTCGGGCCCGACTCGCCGGGTCCTCAAGGCCGGGCGCACCTGTTGCAGGGCTGCACCGCGGTCACTGCGGCCTGCCTGCTGGTGCGCAAGGCCGTCTACCAGGCGCTGGGCGGGTTCGACGCGCAGCACTTCGCCGTGGCCTACAACGATGTCGACTTCTGCCTGCGGCTGGGCGCTGCGGGATACCGCATCGCCTGGACGCCACGGGCGCAGCTGTTCCATGACGAATCCCGCAGCCGAGGCAGCGACCTGGTGCCGGAGCGGCGCGAACGCTTCGAGCGCGAGCGCCTCGCGATGCTCGAGCGCTGGGGGCCTGTGCTGCGCCGCGACCCCGCCTACAACCCGAACCTGGCCTTGCACGGAGGCGCCTTCAAGCTCGGCTGGCCGCCCCGGGTGTCGCTGCTGCGGCCCTGGTTCGAGGATCAGGACACCTGATCCGCCGACAGCCAGCGCCACTGCCCGGGCGGAAGCGTGGCGTCCAGCGTCCAGGGGCCGAACGCGCTGCGGTGCAGTGCCTCGACGCGGTTCCCGACCGCCGCCAGCATTCGCTTGACCTGGTGGTACTTGCCTTCGGTCAGCGTCAATGAGAGGTTATGCGCGTCGGTCCGCACCGCGGCCGCGGCGCGCACCGGCCGCGGGTCGTCGTCCAGCACCACGCCGGCCAGCAGGCGCTCGATCTGTCCGGCGTCCACCGGGTGGCGCGCGGTCACCTCGTAGACCTTGGGCTCATGGTGCTTCGGCGAGGTCAGCCTGTGGATCAGCGCGCCGTCGTCGGTCAGCAGCAGCAGGCCCGTGGTGTCGGCGTCGAGACGGCCCACCGGCTGCACCCCGCGGCGGCGCAGAGGCTCGGGCAGCAGGCTCAGCACGCTGGGATGGTGGCGCGGGCGCTGCGAGCATTCATAACCCGCGGGCTTGTGCAGCAGCACCAGCGCCGTGGCGTGAAACGGCCATTCGACGCCGTCGACGCTGAAGCGCAGGCCGGCGACGGGCCAGGGCCGGGCCGGGTCGTCCTGCACCTGCCCGCCCACGGTCACCGCGCCCGAAAGCACCCGCACGGCACATTCGCGCCGGGTGCCGAAACCCTGGCTGAACAGGATGTCGGCCAGCGGCCTCTCGTCCCTGGCCCGGCCGCCCTGCGGCGCGCCCACGGCCGCGTGCCGGGCCGTCAGGCGAAGACGCCGGCCGTGTCCTGCATCCGCGCGCTGACCTCGCCCAGGTGGTGCAGCGTGTCGCCCAGGCTCATCTCGAGCATGGTCAGGCGCTTGAAGTAGTGGCTGGCGATGTACTCGTCGGTGCAGGCGATGCCGCCATGCAGCTGGATGCACTGCTGGCCCACGAACCGCATGCTCTGGCCCAGCTGCACCCGGGCCTGCGCCACGGCACGGCGTCGCTGCGGCTCAGGCTCGCCCAGCTTGAGGCTGGCGAAGTAGCTCATCGAGCGGCCCAGCTCGAGCTGCATCTTCACGTCGGCGATGCGGTGGCGCAGGGCCTGGAAGTTGGCGATCGCGGTGCCGAACTGCTTGCGCGTGTTCATGTACTCGACCGTGATGGCCACCAGGCGGTCCATCAGGCCCACGGCTTCGGCGCATTGGGCAGCGATGCCGGCATCCACCGCGTCCTCGATCTGCGCCAGCGCTTCGGCTGCCACCAGCGCCGCGGCGCTGCCCGCCAGCACCACGTCGGCCGCGCGCGCGCCGTCCTGGGTGGCGTAGCCGGTCACGCGGGCCGCGCCGCGCTCGACCAGGAACAGGCCGATGCCGGCCGCGTCGCCCGCCGCGCCCGCCAGCCGCGCCGGCACGATGAACGCGTCGGCCTCGTCGCCGGCCGGCACCACGCATTTGCTGCCGTCCAGCACCCAGCCGGCGCCGGCGCTTCGGGCGGTGGCGGTGACGTGGTTCAGCCGGTAGCGCGCCGCGCGTTCCTGCAGCGCCGGCACGACCAGCGCCTGGCCGCTGGCGATGCGCGGCAGCCAGACCGCCTGCAGCGCAGCCGGGGCGGCGGACAGCAGGCGCGGCGCCATCAGCGCGGCGTGCGTGTAGGGCGCGTTGACCAGTCCGCGGCCCAGCTCTTCGCTCACGACCATGGCGTCGATCGCGCCCTGGCCCAGGCCGCCGTGGGCCTCGGGCACGACGAGCCCGGTCAGGCCCAGCCCGGCCAACTCGGTGTAGACGTCGCGCGTGGCCCCGCCGCTCTTGGCGATCTGGTGACGGCGCTCGAAGCCGAAGCCCTTGTCAACCCAGCGCCGCACGGCGTCGCGCAGGGATTCCTGGTCGTCGGTGAAGTCGAAGTCCATGGCTCAGCTCCCCAGAACCGTCTGTGCGACGATGTTGCGCTGGACCTCGTTCGATCCGCCGTAGATCGTGGTCTTGCGCATGTTGAAGTAGGTACCCGACAGCGGCAGCAGGCTGGCCGGGAAGGCCAGGTCGCCCTGCCAGCCGGCTTCCATCGCCTCGTCGATGCGGGCCCGCGCCAGCGGGCCGGCCACCAGCATCATCAGCTCGGTGTAGCGCTGCTGCAGTTCGCTGCCGCGGATCTTCAAGAGGCCCGCGATGTCCAGGCTCTGCTTGCCGTTCTTCTCGGCCGAGAGCACGCGCAGCACCAGCATCTCCAGCGCCACCACGTCCACCTCGACCAGCGCGATCTGGTCGCGCAGGCGCGGCTCGTCCCACAGCCCCTCGCTCTGCGCCAGCTTCTTCAGCCGCTCGAGCTCGCGCTTGGCGCGGTTGACGTCGGCGATGTTGGTGCGCTCGTGGCTGAGCAGGTGCTTGGCGTAGGTCCAGCCCTTGTTCTCCTCGCCGATCAGGTTCTCCACCGGCACCTCGACGTTGTCGAACCAGACCTCGTTGACCTCGGGCTCGCCGTCCATCAGCACGATGGGCCGCACGGTGATGCCGGGGCTCTTCATGTCGATGAGCAGGAAGCTGATGCCGGTCTGCGGCTTGCCTTCGTTGCTGGTGCGCACGAGGCAGAAGATCCACTCGCCGTACTGGCCCAGCGTGGTCCAGGTCTTCTGGCCGTTGACGATGTACTTGTCGCCGCGCCTTTCGGCCTTGGTCTTCAGCGAGGCCAGGTCGCTGCCCGAGCCCGGCTCGCTGTAGCCCTGGCTCCACCACACCTCGCCGCTGGCGATGCCGGGCAGGAAGCGCTTGTGCTGCTCCGCGTTGCCGAAGGCCATGATGACGGGCGCCACCATCACGGGCCCGAAGGGAATCGCCCGCGGCGCGCCGGCCAGTGCGCACTCTTCCTCGAACAGGTGGCGCTGCACGGCGTTCCAGCCCGGGCCGCCGAACTCCTTCGGCCAGCCCCAGCCCAGCCAGCCCTTCTTGCCCAGGATCTTGGCCCAGCGCTGGTGGTCGTCGCGACTCAGGCGCAGCGAATGGCGCACCTTGTGGCTGATGTCGGCCGGCAGGTTCTCGGCCACCCAGTGCCGGATCTCGTGCCGGAAGGCCAGCTCCTCGGGGGTGAAGTTCAGGTCCATGCGGCAGTCTCCTTCAGTCGGTCGGCCCCGGGTTTTTAGCACGGGCGTTCGATTCTCGCCTGTCGCGCCGACGACAGGCGCCGGCCTTGGCGACGCTTCAGCGCAGCTGCAGCCGCAGGGTGTCGTTGTTGCGCTGCATCTGCAGCCGCGACAGGAAGCTGTTGCCCAGCAGCACCTGCGGCATGCGCAGCGGCAGGACGGCGGCGTCCACGTTGGCCAGCTCCAGATCGCCCACCCGCACCCGGTCCAGCACCAGGATCTGCACCGGCACCCGGCCGTTGGCGGTCTGGGTCATGCCGGCGTGCGCCTGGCTCAGGTCCAGGCCCAGCCGCTGCGCCTCGTCGGCACCCATCGAGACCATGGTCGCCCCGGTGTCCACCAGGAACCGCACCGCATGGCCGTTGATCGAGCCCAGCGCGCTGAAGTGGCCGCCGCTGCCGGCCGGGATCACGAGCTCGCGCGCCGGGGCCGGCGGCGCGCCGGCGCCCACCTGGGCCGGCGCGCCCAGCCGCAGCCAGCGCGGCACGCCGCCGTCGTCGATCTCGACCCGGTCGTCCACCCAGCGCAGCAGCCTCACGCCGGCCACCGTCTGGCCCGGCGACAGCAGGCGCGGCTGGCCGTCGATCACCAGCAGCGCCCGCTCGCCCATGCGGCCGGCCAGCACCACACCCATGGCCGGTGCGGCGCCGGCCCCGGACGCAGCGCAGGCCAGGGCCAGGGCGCCGGCCCGGATCAGGCGCGGAAGTTGTCGAACGACAGCGGCCACTCGGTCAGCTCGGCACGCAGCAGCGCGATGGCCTGCTGCAGTTCGTCGCGCTTGGCGCCGCTCACGCGCACGGCGTCGCCCTGGTAGGCCGCCTGCACCTTGAGCTTGCTGGCCTTGAGCAGGGCCTGGATCTTCTTGCCGGTCTCGGCGTCGACCCCGCTCTTCACCGGCACGGCCAGCTTGAGGCGGTCGTGGCTCAGCTTCTGTGGCGTGCCGCCGAAATCGAGAAACCGCACGTCGACGCCACGCTTGGCCAGGCGGGCGAGCAGCAGATCGCGCACCTGCTGGAGCTGGAAGTCGCTGTCGGCCCACAAGGTGAGCTCGCGCTGCTTGGGCGTGGCGGTGGCCAGCTCGACCTGCGCGCTCGAGCCCTTGAAGTCGAAGCGCGTGCCGATCTCCTTGGCCGCCTGCTCGACCGCATTGCGCAGCTCCACCAGGTCGGGTTCGATGACGGCGTCGAAGCTGGGCATGAGGCGAGGTGGCCCGCAGGCCGGCGGCGAGGCGAATATGCCTGAAAATTCTCGCATGCCCAACGCCGCCGTGCCGCTCGACATCCAGCAGCGCGCCAGCCTGCGCGAACACAACAGCTTCGGGCTGCCGGCCCTGGCCCGCACGCTGATCCGGGTCCACGCCGAAGCCGACGTGCGGCGCGTGGTCGACCACCCGCAGCATGGGGTGGCGCCGAAGTTCGTGCTCGGCGGCGGCAGCAACATCGTGCTCACGCGCGACGTCGAGGCGGTGGTGATCAAGGTCGAGATCGCGGGCCGGCGCCTGGTGCGCGAGGACGCCGACGCCTGGATCGTCGAGGCCGGTGCCGGCGAGGGCTGGCACGCATTCGTGGCCTGGACGCTGGCGCAGGGCTGGCCCGGGCTCGAGAACCTGGCGCTGATCCCGGGCTCGGTGGGCGCGGCGCCGGTGCAGAACATCGGCGCCTACGGGGTCGAGCTGAAGGACCGCTTCGAGTCGCTCGACGCCGTCGACCTGGTCACGGGCCGCAGCGTCACGCTGGACGCGGGGATGTGCCGCTTCGGCTACCGCGACAGCGTGTTCAAGCAGGCCCTGGCCGGCAAGAGCGTCATCACGCGGGTGCGCTTGCGCCTGCCCAAGCCCTGGCAGCCGGTGCTGGGCTACCTGGACCTCGAACGCAAGATGGCGGACAGCGGCAACGCCCGGCCCGATGCGCGCACCGTGTTCGACTGGATCTGCGCCATCCGCCGCGCCAAGCTGCCCGACCCGGCCGTGATCGGCAACGCCGGCAGCTTCTTCAAGAACCCGGTGGTGACCGAGGAGCAGTGCCGCGACATCATCGGCCGCGACCCCGAGATCGTGCATTACCCGATGCCCGACGGCACGGTGAAGCTGGCGGCCGGCTGGCTGATCGACGCCTGCGGCTGGAAGGGCAAGAGCGTGGGCCGCGCCGGCGTCTACGAACGCCAGGCGCTGGTGCTGGTCAACCGCGGCGGCGCCAGCGGCGCCGAGGTGGTGACGCTGGCGCGCGCGATCCAGGAAAGCGTCTACGGGCGCTTCGGGATCCGCCTGGAGCCCGAGCCCATCATCGTGTGACGCCGGCCTCGGCGCCGCCGAGCAGGCCGCGGGCCTGCAGCGCCGCCCGCGTCTGGCCCAGCTGCTCGTCGTAGAGCTGCACCAGACGCGCGATCTCGTGCGCCGGCAGGTGCGCGGCGCCTTCCTGCAGGGCTTCGGCGGTGGCCGCCAGCGCCGCCAGGCCGAGGTTGAGCGCCGCGCCCTTGACCGCATGGGCGTTGACGCGCAGGTCCAGCGGCTGGCCGTCGCGCACGGCCGCGCGCAGCCGCTGCACGGTCTCGGGGCCGTGGTCGAGAAAGGCCCGCAGCATCGGCTGCAGGCGCTCGGCCGGCATCACCTGCAACGCCATCGCGATGGCCGCCTCGTCCACCAGCGGCTGCGGGCTGCCGTGCACGCGCGGCGGCAGGCCGGGCGCCGCCCCCGGCGGCAGCTCGGGCTCGGCCTCGCCGCCGAACAGCCGCCGCAGCGAGGTGGCCAGCCGCTGCGGGCTCACGGGCTTGGTCAGGAAGTCGTTCATGCCGGCGACCAGGCAGCGCTCGCGCGTCTCCTCGAAGGCATCGGCGGTGAGCGCGACGATGGGCACCGTGGAATGCGCCGGGTCGGGCAGCGCGCGGATGGCCCGCGTGGCGGCCATGCCGTCGAGCACCGGCATGTGCAGGTCCATCAGCACGACGTCGAAGCGGCGCTGGCCCGCCGCCTGCACCGCCTCCTGGCCGTTGACGGTGAAGTGCGCCTGGTGGCCCAGGTTGTCCAGCAGCGCGGCCAGGTACTGGCGGTTGACGGGGTGGTCTTCGGCCACCAGCACCTGCAGCGAGCGCGGCCCGCCGGCCCGCGCGGCGGGCGGCTCGACCGACACTGCTGCCGCGGACGGCACCGGCTGCAGCGGCAGGCGCAGCGTGAAGCGGCTGCCCTCGCCCGGCCGGCTGTGCACGGCGATATCGCCGCCCATCAGCCGTGCCAGGTTGCGCGAGATCTCCAGCCCCAGCCCGGCGCCGCCGTGGCGGCGCAGCGGCGAGCTGTCGGCCTGCATGAAGCGGCTGAACAGCCGCTCCTGGGTGGCCGTGTCCATGCCGATGCCGGTATCGGTGACGATGAAGTCGAGCACGGCCCGGCCGGCCTCGTCGCTGCCGCGGCGCACGTCCAGCACCACCGCGCCGTGGTCCGAGAACTTGATCGCGTTGGACAGCAGGTTGAAGACGATCTGCTTGAGCCGCGTGGCATCGGCCAGCACGCGCTCGGGCACGCCGGGGTCGGCGTCGATGTGCAGCGCCAGCGCCTTGGTCAGGGCCTGCGGGCGCATCAGCGCCTCGACATCGCGCAGCAGGTCGCGCAGCACCACGGGCGCCGGGTTCAGCGTCATCCGGCCGCTCTCGAGCTGCGACATGTCGAGCAGGTCGTTCAGGATCGCCAGCAGGTGGTCGGCCGATTCGGTGGCGGTGCGCAGGTAGCTGCTCTGGCGCGGCGTCAGCCCGGTCTCGCGCAGCAGCGACAGCATGCCCATCAGGCCGTGGAAGGGGGTGCGTATCTCGTGGCTCATGTTGGCCAGGAAGGCGCTCTTGGCCTCGCTGGCCGACTCGGCCTCGCGCCGCGCCTGGCGCAGGTTGGCGGCCAGGTCCTCCAACGCCATGCGGCGCTCGCGCAACTGGCGCACCTGGCGCAGGGCGGTGGCCGCGAAGGCCAGCGTCAGCACCGACAGGAACACCGTCAGCCCGAGCCCGAGCTGGTTCTGCGCCCGCACGGTCTGCGCCCGCTCGTCGAGCTCCTGCGCCACGTGGTGCGCCGCACCGCGCGCCATCTGGTGCATCGGTGCGTCCAGCGCCAGCAGGGCGGGCCAGAGCGTGGCGATGAAGGCGTGCGTGGGCGGCGCCTCCGCGTCGCGGCCGAGCGCGCTGTCGGCGCCGGCCACGAAGGCGTCCACGGCGGCCAGGGTGCGCACGAACGCGGGGTCGGCGCGGATCAGGCGCTGCGGCCCGGGGGCATGCAGCATGTCGACCCGGCTGACCCAGATCTCGTAGCGCTCGCGCAGGGCCGCCGCATCCAGCGGGGCGCGGTCGTCGGCGGCGATGCGCCACTGCTCGCGCAGCCGCAGGTACTCGGTCTCGGCCTGGTAGATCGTGAGCACGGCGTAGTCGTCGCCCGACTGCAGCGCATGGCGCAGCAGCGTGAACTGGCGCGTCTGCACCAGTGCCGCCGCCAGCAGCGCCGCCATCAGCCCGAACGCCACCAACCCCAGCCACGACAGGCGGGGGCCCGCTCGCCGCGGCGGCGCGGCTAGAGCACCTCGATCGTCCGCAGCTGCCATGCCGAGCGACCGTAGTAGACCGCGCTGTGCAACTCGGGCTGCGCGTCGAAGGGGTACATCAGCAGCAGCGGGCCCTTGTCGCGCACCGCCATCGCGCGCCCGTCGAGCCGGTGCGCGACGACGACGTCGTAGCTGTCGGCGTCGTCGGCGGGCATGTCGCGCTGCTCGTGCACCAGCGAGCCCAGCCGCAGCAGGCGGCCGCTGGCGCCGGCGGCGCGCAGCACGTCGCGCAGCAGCGGGCCGGTGAAGCGCCGCGGCCCCGTCCACCAGGGCGTGCGGGTGCTGAAACTGGCTTGCGGCAGGGCCTCGAGCCGCGCCCGGTCGAACACGGCCTCGCGCCCACGATCGGGCCGGGTGATGCGGCCGCTGAGCGTGAGCAGCGCCGGCGGCCCGGCTGGCGCCAGGGCGCTGACCCGCTGCGGGCCCAGCAGCAGCAACCCCATGCCTGCAGCGGCCCGGAGCAGGCCGCGGCGGTCGGCGGGGCGAGAGGGCATCGACGTGTCGGCGTGCGCGGGAACACCGATTCTAGGCGCCGCCGCCGCCGCTCACCCCTTCATCATGTCGCCCAGATCGAGCCCGGTCAGCGCCTTGGCACCGCGCGCCAGCCAGACCATCAGGCCCATCATCATCAGCATCGAGGGGATCGCCACCATGGGGTAGCTGAGCAAGGTCAGCCGGCCCAGCTCCTCGTTGAAGGCCTCGCTGCCGGCCGTGCTGTGCACGATGTGACGCGTGAGGGCGTAGTTGGCCACGGCCGAGAAAAAGAAGGTGCCGGCCAGCCCGACGGTGCCGCCGCGCAGCCGGCGCTCGAAGGCGGCTGCGTTGCCGCGCGCGGCCAGCGCCGACTGCACGCGCTCGACGTCGAACAGGCTGGCATTGAAGATCATCAGCCGGATCAGCGGCGAGCGCGTCCAGGCCGAGCCCAGCACCACGGCGCCGATCAGCGTGGGCACCGCGGCCTCTTTCACCGCCAGCCACTCGGCGTTCAGCGCCAGCAGCCCGATGCCGCCGGTGAGCAGCGTGCTCACCACGCCCAGCACCGACAGCCAGTTCAGCTTGCGCCGCCGCCAGCCGTCCCACAGGCCCCAGCCGAGCGGAAAGGCCAGCGCCAGCCCGAGCGCAGGCAGCGTTCCCAGCCGGTCGGGGCTGCTCAGTTTCATCAACACCAGCGCCGGCAGCGCGATGGTGACGCCGATCTCGATCAGCGGGTTCGGCTTGGCGACGGGTGGGCGGGCGGTGGCTTCGGTCATCGGGGCGCAAGCCTACACGCTGGGCGGGCCGCCGCCGCGCGGCGTTGTTCACGGCATCGGGTCGGGCAGCCCGGGCGGGCTCTCGCCCCGGGCCATGGCCCCCCGCGGGGCTACTGCACCTGCAGCGCGCGCAGCCGCGCCAGCTTGGCGCTGTACAGATCGTGGCTGTGGGTGGTGTAGCTGTTGTCGCGCGCCTGCTCGAGGTGGCGCGCGGCCGCCTCCCGGTGGCCGAGCTGCAGGTCGGCCAGCGCCGCCCAGAAGTGCACGTCGGGCTGGTCGGGCTGCAGCTGCAACTCTTGCGCGAACCACTGGCGGGCCCGCGCGTAGTCGCCCCGGGCCATGGCCTGGCGGCCCAGCTCGAAGGCCTCGAACGGCACCTCGGGCTGGATCGCCGCCAGCCGCGCCGCCACCGCCTGCGCCTGGGCGCTGCGCCCCTGCCGCTGCAGCGCCGTCACCAGATTGCCCAGGGCCGTGGTGCTTCGGGGCTCCAGCGCCAGCACCTGCTGCAGCGCGGCCTCGGCCGCCGCGGGGTGCCCGGCCTGGAGGTAGATCACGGCCAGCGTGTTGAGCGCGGCGCCGAATCGGGGCCCGCGCAACACCGCCGCGCGGGCCCAGGCGTAGGCGTCGGCCAGCCGGCCGTCGGCCAGCGCCTCGGCGGCCCGGTTGTTGTAGAACATCGCGAGCACCGTGCTCGCGTCGATGCGCTCGGTGCGGCGGGCGCCGAATTCGCTGGGCGGCACGAAGTCCACCTGCAGGTCGCTCGCCGGCGGCCAGCGCGCGAAGCTGTCGTTCAGCGACGGCGACAGCACCAGGTTGACGTGACCGTTGGCGAACACCAGCGCGCCCGCCAGGCTGTAGCTGGGCGGCTCGAGCACGCGCTGGTAGCTCACGGGCAGGCCCAGGTAGCGGGCGAAGGCGGCCGTCATGATGACCAGCGACAGGCAGTTGCCTGCGCGCGCCTCGAAAGCCTGGGCCGCCGTGCGCGTGGCGCCGGCGTCGTAGCGCAGCTGCAGCGGGCCGTGGTGGTACAGCGCGTCGAGCAGCGCCTGGCGCGGATCGCCGCCGTGCCGCGCCGGGTGCGCCCGCAGCGTCTGGTCGGCGAATCGGCGCATGGCGTCGCTGAGCGCGAACACCGCTTCGGGCGTGATCGGGGCCTGCGAGGGCCCGAAGTAGGCATCGTGCAGCAGGGGCTGCACAGCGGGCGCCGGCGGTGCCGCGGAGGGTGCGGTGACGCAGCCGCCCAGCCAACCCGCCAAGGCGCATGCGGCGATCAGGGCGACAGGGGTGCGGCGCCCGCCCCCATGCAGGCCCCCGAACCGGCCGCGCGGGCCGATTCGCCTGCGGCGCTGCTCTGACGTCGGGCGGGCCCGATCCGGGGTACGGCAGTTCGGCGTTGCGCGCATCGGCCACCTCCGCCGGCCGCGGGTGCGGCCAAGAGACGCCGTGGATGCTACGCCGCACCGCGGCCGCCGGTGCAGGCGGCAGTGGCGTCAGCGCTGCGCCGCCGGCGGATCGAGATGCAGGCAGCCGCGCACCCGGCGCGCCGCCACGCGCAGCGCGCTGTGGGGCAGGGCGGCCGCGAGGTCGAGCACGCGGCGCGCGTAGTCGGCATCGCCCTGCAGCCGCTCCACGTGCAGCCCCACGCCGTGGCCGGACAGCAGCCACTTGAGCTCGACGATGGCGGCCAGGCAGGGCGAGCCGGGGTCGGGGTCGAGGGTGTCGTTCATGGTCGGGGCGCTGCCCTGTGCCTGCTTCAACGGCCCGGCGCCCACGACCGCCGACCCGGGTCTGGAGAGCACTCCCCAGCCGTCGGTACAGAATCCGCGCCGTTGCCCCCTGGTTCGAGCCCTCCCCGCCGATGCCGATGTCACCACCGCCACCCCCGCCGTCCCTCACCGGGCCTGCCGACCTGCCGGCGCAGCTGGCCGGTGCCGGCTGGGCCGTGCTCGATGCCGCCGGGCTGCGCATGCTGGCGGGGCTGGCCGCCATGCCGGCCGGCTGGGCGGCGCTGTGGCAGGCGCTGCCGCCCGACCCGCACCTGCGCGACGGTGGCCGCTACCGGCGGCGACGGCATGGCTGCTTCGTCATCGACGGCGCACAGGTGCAGGCCGCGCCGCACCGGGCCCACTGGCAGCCGGTGGAATACAACGCGCTGCACGGCGGCATCGAGCGCTGGTTCGAACCCCTGCCGCCCGAACTGCCGGCCGACCCGGCCTGGACGCGGCTGCTGCTGGCGCTGGCCGAGGTGGCCGCCTCGATGCACGGGCCGGCACGCTGGTTCGTCGAGGCGCACGCGTTCCGCATCGACACCGCCGGCGCAGGCGCCATCGGCCGGCCCACGCCCGAAGGCGCACACCGCGACGGCGTCGACCTGGTGGCGGTGCTGCTGGTCGACCGCCACAACGTGAAGGGCGGCGAGACGCGCGTGTTCGACGCCCGCGGCCCGCAGGGCGTGCGCTTCACCCTGCACGAGCCCTGGAGCGTGCTGTTGCTGGACGATGCCCGCGTGATCCACGAGACGACGCCGATCCAGCCGCTCGACCCGGCCCAGCCGGCCTGGCGCGACACCCTGGTGCTGACGCTGCGCCGCGGCGGCTTCCAGGGCCCGGGCGCAGCGTGAGCCCGCCGGGCCGCCCCCAGGGCGAACGCCGGCGTGCGCAGCACGAAGGCTCCGCGGCCAGCCCGCTGGCGATCAGCTTCGGCGACATCGAGGCCGCCGCCGCGCGCCTGCAGGGCGTGGCGCAGCGCACGCCGGTGCTGACCTCGGCCAGTGCCGATGCGCGCACCGGGGCGCGGGTGTTCTTCAAGGCCGAGAACCTGCAGCGCATGGGCGCCTTCAAGTTCCGCGGCGCGTACAACGCGCTGGCCCGCTTCAGCCCCGCCCAGCGCGAGCGCGGCGTCATCGCCTACTCGTCGGGCAACCACGCGCAGGCCATCGCGCTGGCGGCGCGCATCCTGGGCCTGCCTTCGGTAATCGTGATGCCGCAGGACGCGCCCGCGGCCAAGCTGGCGGCCACGCGCGGCTACCAGCAAGGCCAGCGCGGCAGCGAAGTCGTGCTCTACGACCGCTACACCGAAGACCGCGAAGCCCTGGGCGCGCGCCTGGCGGCCGAGCGCGGCATGACGCTGATCCCGCCCTACGACCATGCCGACGTGATGGCCGGCCAGGGCACGGCGGCCCTCGAGCTGATCGAACAGGTCGGCCCGCTCGACCGACTGCTGGTGTGCGTGGGCGGCGGCGGCCTCATCGCCGGCTGCGCCGTGGCCGCACGGCACCGCTGCCCCGGCATCGAGATCACCGGTGTCGAGCCCGAGGCCGGCGACGACACGCGGCAGAGCCTGGCGCGCGGCGAGATCGTGCACATCGCCACGCCGCAGACCATTGCCGACGGCGCGCAGACACAGCACAGCGGCCGGCTCACGTTCCCGGTGATCCAGCGCCTGGTGCGCGAGGTGGTGACCGTCAGCGATGCGCAGCTGGTGGCCACCATGCGCTTCTTCGCCGAGCGCATGAAGCAGGTGGTCGAGCCCACCGGCTGCCTGGCCGCGGCGGCGCTGCTCGAAGGCGTGGTGCAGGCGCCGGGGCAGCGCGTGGGGGTCATCATCAGCGGCGGCAACGTCGACCTGGCGCGCTATGCCGGACTGATTGCCTGATGGCCTGATCGCCTGGCTGCCTGGCCAGCGGGCCACCCACGGGCTGGGTTATGGTCGCGGCCTTCGCCGTCTGGAGATCCTGCACCATGGCCGACACGCCCGCCGCCGCCCCCGATGCCGATGCCGCCAAGCGGCAGAAGGAGCATGTCGACAAGCTGCTGGCGCGGCCGGCGGCCGAAAGCAGCGGCTCGGTGACGCTGGCCGGCAGGCGCCTGGACTACCGCGTGCATGCGGCCTTCGTGCCGGTGGCCGCCGAGGGCTTCGACGGCGACCGCGCCGAGCCCGAGGCGGCCGTGCTGGCCACCGCCTACCTGCTGAAAGACGTGGACGCCGCGGCGCGGCCGGTCTGCTTCGCCTTCAACGGCGGCCCCGGCTCGGCCTCGGTGTGGCTGCACCTGGGCGCGCTCGGACCCAAGCGCGTGGTCGTGCCCGACGACGGCAGCATGCCGCTGCCGCCCTACGCGGTGCAGGACAACCCGCACAGCTGGCTGGCGCACTTCGACCTGGTGTTCATCGACCCGCCGCACACCGGCTGGTCGGTCACCGCCAGCGAGGCCGCGCGCAAGAAGATGCTGTCGGTGGACGGCGACATCGATGCGCTGGCCGAGGTGATGCGGCTGTGGCTGACGCGGCACAAGCGCTGGGGCTCGGCGGTGTACCTGGCCGGCGAGAGCTACGGCACGACCCGCGGCGCGGGCCTGGCCGACAAGCTGCAGAACCTGGGCGTGGCGCTGCGCGGTCTGATCCTGGTGTCGTGCGCGATGGACCTGCAGAGCATCGTCTTCGCCCCGGCCAACGACCTGCCGTACGCGCTCTTCCTGCCCGCGTTCGCCAACGTGGCGCAGTACCACGGCCTGCTGCAGGGGCCGCAGGCGGCGTCGCCGGCCGCCGCGCGCGCCGCGGCCGAGGCCTTCGTCAGCGACGACTACACCGCCGCGCTGCACGCCGGCGCGCGCCTGGGCGAGAAGCAGCGCAGCCGCATCGCACGCCGCGTGGCCGAGCTCACCGGCCTGCCGCGGGCGCTGGTGGAAGAGAAGAACCTGCGCATCAGCGACCAGACCTTCTTCTTCGAAGCCCTGCGGCACCGTGGACGCATCGTCGGCCGGCTGGAGGCGCGCGCCACCGGCCCGATGGCCGCCAGCCGCACCCGCGAGTGGGAATTCGACCCCGGCATCGAGGCCATCGCCGCGCCCTACACGATGGCGGCGATGGCCTATTACGGCGAGCAGCTGGGCCTGGGCTTCGAGCCGCGCTACCAGGTGCTGTCGATGGAGGTCAACAGCGGCTGGAACTGGCAGCGCAGCGGGCCGGGCCGGATGGGCTTCGCCTCCACCAGCCCCGACCTGGCGCGCGCCCTGCGGCGCAACCCGCACCTGAAAGTGCTGGCCGCCAGCGGCCGCTACGACCTGGGCACGCCGTACAGCGCCAGCGACTGGTCGCTGGCCCAGCTGGACGCCCCGCCCGAGGTGCTGGCGCGGGTGCAGCACCGCTACTACGACGCCGGCCACATGATGTACACGCGGCAGGCCGACCTGCGCCAGCTCGAAGCCGACCTGGCGGCCTGGCTGGCCTGATCACCCGGTCGAAAGACCCTGCGCAGGCGGCCTACAGCAGGCGCTGCAGATCAGGCCGGCGCTCGTGCAGCGCCGCCACCAGCGCCGCATCGTCGCGGCCGAAGCCGAAGTCGCCGAATTCGAATCCCGGACCGACTGTCGCGCCGACATAGGCGTATTCGCCCAGCGGCTCGGCCGCCTGCCACCAGCCCGCGGGCACCACGTGGCGCGGCGCGCCTCGGGGCCCGGTCGTGCCCGCAGGCACCAGGTCCACGGCCGTGTAGGCGTCCAGCGTCGGCGGCGCCAGCCACAGGCGCAGCGGCCCGCCTTCCAGCAGGTGCCAGGCCTCGTCCGAGGCCACGCGGTGCCAGGCCGAGAACTGCCCGGCCGCGAGCAGGAAATCGATGCTGGTGAGGGCGCTGCGCAGCGGCCGCCCGTCTTGCGGCAGCACGGCCTGCGGCGAGCGGTGGACCTCGGCGTACCACCCGCCCTCCGGGTGCGGCGCCAGGCCCAGCAGGCGCACCAGCTCGGCGGCGCGGCCGGTGGGCGCGGCACTCATCGGGGGATCATCGGGCGCTGGCTTTCGGCACCGCTTCGGCGCCTTCTCGGCGCTCTTTCGACGTTCATGCGGCTTCGCGCACGTCGGCCACCGGCTGGCTGCCGAAGTCGGCGCGGTCCAGCATCCGCAGCACCTTGGCGGCGGCCTCGGCGGGCCTGTCGAGCAGGCCGCCGGCCTGCAGCGCCACGAAGCGTTCGCGCTCGGGAAAGAGCGCCGCATCGGCGGTGCGCAGCTGCTGCTGCATGTCGGTGTCGATCACGCCCGGCGCCAGCGAGACGATGCGGGCGCCGTGCGGCCGCCCGGCTTCCTCCAGCGCCACGGCGCGCGCCAAGTGGTCGAGGCCGGCCTTGGCGGCGCAGTAGGCCGCCTGGCCCGCCATCGCGCGCCGGCCCAGGCCGGACGAGATGAGCAGCACCTTGCGCGGCACCGGCCAGGCGGCGGTGGCGCGCAGGAACGCCGCCGTCAGCAGCAGCGGCGCTTCCAGCCCCACGCGCAAGGCGTTCGCCAGTCCGTCGGCGCCCTGCGCCGCCAGCGGCGCCGGCGCCGCGATCACGCCGGCGTTGTTGATCAGCGTGGCCGGGCCCAGGTCCGGTGTCGACAGTGTGGCCAGCCAGGCGGCCAGCCGCTCGGCCACGGGTGCGGGGTCGGCCAGGTCGGCGGCCCAGTGCGTCAGGCCTTCGGCCGGGGTCGAGAGCACCGGGCTGCGGCGCGAGATCGCGAGCACCCGGTGCCCGCGCGCCAGCAACTGTTCGGCCAGTGCCAGGCCCAGGCCGCGCGAGGCGCCGGTGACGATCGTCAAAGGGGTGGGTGTCATGCGGCAGGCGAGTCGGCGGGTGGCGGTCGGGTGAGTGCTTCGAGGTCAGACGTGGAAGTAGGCGAGGGCGCCCACCACCAGGCCCAGGCCGCTCATCACGAACACGGCCTTCTCGAGCCAGCGGCGCCGGGTCAGCAGCGCGATGGCGGCCATCGCGATGGCGATCTGCAGCGCGGTGGTGGCCTGGGCCCAGCGGTGGTGCTGGTGCAGCTGGGCCTCGCTCCTGGCGTCGTAGGCGGCCGACTCCTGTTCCAGCTTCTCGGCCGCCAGCTTGAGTTGCGCCTTCTCGGCGGCGTAGCGCTTGGCCTCGCTGGCGAAAAAGGGCTTGCGGGCGGGGTCCACCAGCTGCAGGCCCAGCTCGGCGAGGTTCTGCTTGCTGCTCTTGGCCTGGTAGAAGTTCCACTGGTCGGAGGCCTCGGTCTTCTTGATCGCGGCGTCGTTCTTCAGCAGGCCGGCATCGGCCTGGGTGGCGCCGGCCATGTACGAGAACATGGCCCCCACGGTAGCGAGGATCGCCGTCATCACCGCCAACTGGCCGGCCATGCCCTTGGGGTCTGCTTCGGCGGCCTGGTCCAGCCGGTCCTCGTGGGCTCCACGCACTTCGAATCCTTCGGCCATCGGCGGCTCCGGTTGGCGGTGTCGAGCGTCGGCGACGACGGTCTGCGACGGATGACGGGCGGGGATGCCCGACCGATCGAGCCCGCACTGTAGCGGCAGGCGCGGCCTAGAACGGCGGCGGGCTCTCGAACGCCAGGGCGGTGCCCTGCAGCGGATGCGTCAGCGCCAGCCGCGCCGCGTGCAGCAGCAGCCGCGGGGCGCGCAGCGGCGGTGGCGCATACAGCGCGTCGCCGCGGATGGGGTGGCCGACGGACTGCAGATGCACGCGCAGCTGGTGCGTGCGGCCGGTGAGGGGCTCGAGCGCAAGCCGCGTGGCATCGGCGGCGCGGGCCAGCACCCGCCAGCGCGTCAGCGAGGGCTTGCCGTGTAGCGCGTCCACCACCTGGCGCGGCCGGTTCGGCCAGTCGGCGGCCAGCGGCGCCGCGATCTCGCCGGACTCGCCGGCCAGTTGGCCCTCGACCACCGCCACATAGTGCTTGGCCACGCGGCGCTCGGCGAAGGCGGCGCTGAGCAGCCGGTGCGCGGCGGCCCCGCGCGCGAACACCATCAGTCCCGAGGTGGCCATGTCCAGCCGGTGCACGACCCGCGCATCGGGGTAGGCCGCCTGCACCCGCCCCGCCAGGTGGTGCGCGCCTTCGTCGCCGCGCCCCGGCACCGCCAGCAGGCCGGCCGGCTTGACGACGACCACCAAGGCGGCGTCGGCATGCAGAACCTCCAGCTCGTCGATCGGCAGGGCGGGCAGCATGGCAGGCGGCGGACTCAGCGGTGAGAGCACCGGCCGGAACACCGGCGGGAGCACCCGTGTAGATGCCGTGGCCCGATCCTCAGGCCCGTGCCGCGGCGGCGCCGGCCTGCAGCAACGCGTCGCGCCGGGCGAGTGCGGGAAACAGACGCAGCCACAGGCCCGCCACCGCCAGCGTGGCCAGGCCGCCGAGCACGACCGAGCCCACCGGCCCCAGCGCCGCCGCGGTGGCGCCGGACTCGAACTCGCCGAGCTGATTGGACGCGCCGATGAAGACCGAGTTGACCGCGCTGACGCGGCCGCGCATGGCATCGGGCGTCTCCAGCTGTACCAGGGTCTGGCGGATGACGACGCTCACCATGTCGGCGGCGCCCGTGACGGCCAGCGCCAGCATCGAGGGCACGAAGCGCGTCGACAGCCCGAAGGCCAGCGTGGCCGCGCCGTAGACCGCGATCGCGCCCAGCAGCAGCGGCCCGGTGCGGCGCCGCACCGGCCAGCGCGCCAGCAGCACCGACATCGACAGCGCGCCCACCGCCGGCGCGCTGCGCAGCAGGCCCAGGCCCCAGGGGCCGGTGTGCAGGATGTCGCGCGCGTAGATGGGCAGCAGCGCGGTGGCGCCGCCGAACAGCACCGCGAACAGGTCGAGCGAGATCGCGCCCAGCACCACCTTGTGCGCGGCCACGAAGCGCACGCCGGCCAGCAGCGTGTGCAGCGTCACCGGCGTGGCCGGCGGCGGGGCGTGCTCATAGCGCAGCGTGGCCACCAGCGTGCTGCCCAGCAGGAACAGCAGGCCGCAGCTGGCATAGGTGAGCGCGGCGCCGCCGGCGTAGAGCAGGCCGCCCAGCGCCGGGCCGGCGATGATGGCGCCCTGCATGCCGGCCGAGCTGAAGGCCAGCGCCCGTGGCAGCACCGCCGGCGGCACCAGCAGCGGCGTCAGCGCCTGCTGCGCCGGCAGCTGGAAGGCGCGCACCGCCCCCAGCACCAGCGCGGCCGCCAGCAGCCCTGTGCGCGAGGCGAGGTGGCTGCCGCTGGCCAGGCCCAGCAGCAGTGCCACGGCCACCTGCACCGCCAGGCACAGCGCCACGATGCGGCCGCGGTGGTGGCGGTCGATCACGTGGCCGGCCACCAGCACCAGCGCCAGCGCAGGGACGAACTGCGCCAGCCCGACCAGCCCCAGGTCCCAGGCCGAGTGGGTCAGGTCGTACATCTGCCAGCCCACCGCCACCATCAGCATCTGGCTGCCGGCCGTGGCGGCCAGCCGCGCCAGCCACAGGCGCATGAAGCCGCGGTGGGTGCGCAGCGCGGCGCCGCTGCCGTCGCGGGTGCCGTCGCGGCTCACCGCGGCGGCTCCGGCGGCCGGTGGCCGATGCCGCGCAGGGCGTCGTCGTTCACGCTCGGCGGCCCGCCGTCGGGGTTCATCCCTGCTAACCTGAAACCACCCATGCCAGCGCCGACCGGCCCCGACCACCCGCCGAGCGACCAGCCCAACGCCCTGCCGGCGGGCGCGCGGCTGGGCGAGTTCGAGGTGCGGGGCGTGATCGGCATCGGCGGCTTCGGCATTGTCTACCGGGCCTTCGATCACGCGCTCGAGCGCGAGGTGGCGATCAAGGAGTACATGCCCGCGGCCCTGGCCGGCCGCACGCAGGCGCTGCAGGTCTCGGTGCGCTCGCAGGCCGATGCCGAGACCTTCGCACTGGGGCTGAAGTCGTTCGTGCAGGAAGCGCGACTGCTGGCGCAGTTCGACCACCCATCGCTGGTGAAGGTGCTGCGCTTCTGGCAGGCCAACGGCACCGCCTACATGGCCATGCCGGTGCTGCAGGGCCGCACGCTCAAGCAGCTGCGCCAGGCGATGAGCGGCGCGCCCGGCGAGGCCTGGCTGCGCCAGCTGCTCGAGGCGCTGCTGGGCGCCGTCGAGCGGTTGCACGCGCAGGGCGTCTACCACCGCGACATCTCGCCCGACAACATCCTGGTCGAGCCCGACGGCCGGCCGGTGCTGCTCGATTTCGGTGCCGCGCGGCGCGTCATCGGCGACCAGACCCACACGCTGACGGCCATCCTCAAGCCGGCCTACGCGCCGATCGAGCAGTACGCCGAAGCCGGCGCGGTGCGCCAGGGCCCCTGGACCGATCTCTACGCGCTGGGCGCGACGCTGCACTACCTGATGCTGGGCCGGCCGCCGCCGCCGGCCACCGCGCGCACCGTGCACGACGAGCCCTTGGCGCTGACGGCGCAGGCGCTGCCCGGCCTGGGCGACACCCTGCGCCGCACGGTCACCTGGATGCTGGCGCCGCGCCCCGCCGACCGGCCGCACAGCGTGGCCGCCGTGCGTGACGCGCTGGCCGGCCGCGCGCCGCCTTCGCACCGGGCACTGCCGGTGCTGCACGAAGCAGCGGCCGCCGACGCGGCGCCGTCGGCCTGGCCCGCCACCGTGGTGAGCACGTTCGACGGCCCGGCGCTGGACGGGCCGCCGGCACCGCCGCGCGAGCGGCCCGGGGCCCGCGGCGTGCCGCGGGCCGGACGACCGCCGCGCCCCTCGGCGCTGCCCCGCGGGGTGCTGCTGGGCGCCTGGGGGCTG
>JAGWLO010000076.1 GCA_028872015.1 Burkholderiales bacterium
CCGCCCGCGGGCCGGCGCAGGCGCCGCGGCCCGTCGGCGGCCGGGCCCGGCGCGCCCGCCAGGCCCAGGGCCTGCCAGCCTGCGGGGCCCAGGCGGCGCAAGGTCTCGATGTTGCGCCGGTAGATCGTGGCGGCATCGGGCAGTGCCGCCACCGCGCGCGCGACGCTGGCCTCGCGCAGCAGGTGCAGCGTCGGGTGCGGCGAGCGGTTGCTGGCGTTGGCGATGTCGTCGGCGCGGGTGCCCGCGAACCGGTACTGCGGATGGAAGCTGGCGATCTGCAGCGTGCCCGCCAGGCCCAGCGCGCGCAGCGCCGCGTCGGCCGGGCCGAGGAAGTCGTTGAAGTCGAGAAAGTCGCGCAGGGCCTGCGGATGCACGATCAGCGTGGTCTCGGTCTGCTGCGGGTCGGCCGCCGCCAGGTGGCGCAGCTCGTCCACCAGCGTGGCCCGCAGCGCGGCGGCGGTGGTGGCCGGGCTCAGCACCCAGCGGATGCGGCCGGCGCCATGCACGGCCTGGGCGAACGGGCACAGCCCGAGGCCGATGACGGCGCGTTCGAGCCAGTGGCGCGTGGCCTGCAGCGGGTCCGCGCCGGCGCTGCCTGCGGCGTCGGCCGGGGCAGCGGGGCCGGCAAGGGTCGGGGCGGGCGGCATGGCGCCGAGTGTGCCTGCGCTGCGGCCCCGCCCGCGCGCCGCAGCCGACCGTACACTGACGATGCGCCGCGATGCCGCCCGGCCGCGACCCAGCCGCGCCGGCCGTGCCCGCGCCGAACCACCGACCAGGAGTCACCGCATGCGTCGTCAGGGTCAGGCCGCTTCCGCCGTTCTGGAGGAGCAGCCGGGCCACCTCATCCGCCGCCTGCAGCAGATCGCGGTGGCCCTCTTCCTGGAGGAGACGCAGCCCTACGGCATCACGCCGGTGCAGTACGCGGCGCTGCAGGCGGCGCAGCGCCAGCCGGGGCTGGACCAGCGCACGCTGGCCGGCGCCATCGGCCTGGACACCTCCACCATCGCCGGCGTCATCGACCGGCTGGAGCGCCGCGGGCTGATCGAGCGCCGCGCCTCGCCCACCGACCGCCGGGTGCGGCTGCTGCTGCCGACGGCGGCCGGCCAGACGCTGCTGGCGCAGGTGGTGCCGGGGATGCTGAAGGCGCAGCGGCGCATCCTGGCGCCGCTGCCGGCGGCGCAGCGGGCGCAGTTCCTGGCCCTGCTGAAGACCCTGGTCGAGTCCAACAACGCCCTGAGCCGGGCGCCCAGCGACGGCTGAGCGCGAGCAGCCCCGCGGCCGGCGCTCGGGGTTTGTCAGAATGTGAGCCGGTGAGGGCCCTGGCGACACTCATCGTTTGTGTGCTGACGATGCAGTCGGGCGTCCGCCGAAACCCCTTTGAGGAGACTAGCGCATGAGCCTGAAGAAGCATCTCGTCGGCCTGGCCCTGGGCACGGTGCTGGGCCTGGCCGGCGCCGGTGCCGTGCGCGCCGCCGAGCCGCTGAAGATCGGCCTCGTGCTGCCGATGTCGGGGCCGTTCGCGGCCTACGGCAAGCAGATCGAGCACGGCGTCAAGCTCTACCTGGCGCAGCACGGCGACACCTTCGCCGGGCGCAAGGTCGAGCTGCTGCTCAAGGACGACAGCCCCGGCACCGCCGGCGACGTGAGCAAGCGCCTGGCGCAGGAGCTGGTGGTCAAGGACAAGGTCGACATCCTGGCCGGCTTCGCGCTCACGCCTTCGGCCTTTGCGGTGGCACCCATCGCCACCGAGGCCAAGATCCCGATGGTCGTGATGAACGCGGCCACCTCGGCCATCACCACCAAGTCGCCGTACATCGTGCGCACCTCGATGACGCTGCCGCAGAACTCGGCGCCGATCGCGAGCTGGGCGGCCAGGAACGGCATCAAGAAGGTGTTCATCCTGATCGCCGACTACGGCCCCGGCTACGACGCCGCGGCCCAGTTCAGGAAGACCTTCACCGCCGCCGGCGGCCAGATCGTCGACGAGGTCAAGGCGCCGCTGGCCAACCCCGATTACGGGCCGTACCTGCAGCGCATCAAGGACGCCAAGCCCGACGCGGTGTTCCTGTTCCTGCCGCCGGGCGCGGGCACGGTGGCCTTCATGAAGGGCTTCACCGAGCGCGGCCTGGGCCAGGCCGGCATCAAGCTGATCGCCACGGGCGACCTCACCGACGAGGACATCCTGGGCGCGCTGGGCGATTCGGCCCTGGGCCTGATCACCGCCTTCCACTACTCCCAGGTGCACGACTCGCCCGAGAACAAGGCCTACGTGGCGGCCTACGAGCAGGCCTACCCGAAGGACCGGCCCAACTTCATGTCGGTGGGCGGCTGGGACGGCATGCACCTCATCGACGCCGTGCTGCAGAAGACCGGCGGCAGCGCCGAGGGCGACAAGTTCATCGCCGCGGCCAAGGGCCTGAAGTGGATGAGCCCGCGCGGCCCGGTCAGCATCGACCCGGCCACGCGCGACATCGTGCAGAACATCTACATCCGCAAGGTCGAACGCGTGGGCGGCGTGCTGCAGAACGTCGAGTTCGACAAGGTGCCCGACTTCAAGGACCCGGGCAAGGAGTGACCGGCGCCGCGCGCGCCCGCGGCGTCCTCCCGGAGCAGCCATGACCGTGCTGTTCGACGGCATCGCCACCGGCATGCTGCTGTTCCTGATCAGCGTCGGCCTGTCGGTCACGCTGGGCTTGATGAACTTCGTGAACCTGGCGCACGGTGCCTTCGCGATGTTCGGCGGCTACGTCCTGGTGGTGCTGCTGAACCGCCTGGGCGTGCCCTTCCTGGCCGCCCTGCCGCTGGTGGCGCTGGCCTCGGCGGCGCTGGGCGTGCTGCTGGAGCGGCTGCTGTACCGGCGCCTGTACGGCGCCTCGCACCTCGACCAGGTGCTGTTCTCCATCGGCCTGGTGTTCGTGGCCATCTCGAGCGCCAACTACGTGTTCGGCGACCAGCAGCAGCCGCTGCGGCTGCCGCCGGCCCTGTCGGGCCAGTGGCACCTGCCGGGGCTGGACATGGGCGTGTACCGGGTGTTCCTGATCGCGCTCGGGGCCACGCTGGCCGTGGCCCTGCAGTGGCTGGTGGCGCGCACGCGCTTCGGCGCCACGCTGCGCGCGGCGGTGGACAACCCGCGCGCCGCGCGCGGCCTGGGGCTGGACGTGGACCGGGTGTTCGTGGCCACCTTCGCGCTCGGCTCGGCGCTGGCCGGGCTGGGCGGCGCGCTGGGCATCGAGATGCTGGGCCTGGACCCCGAGTTCCCGGTCAAGACCATCGTCTACTTCCTGATCGTCGTGGCCGTCGGCGGCAGCGGCAACATCCAGGGCTCGCTCTACGCCTCGCTGCTGCTGGGCGTGTGCGACGTGGCCGGCAAGTACTACGTGCCGCAGGCCGGCGCCTTCGTCATCTACGCCGTGATGGTGGTCACGCTGGTCTTCCGGCCGCAGGGGCTGTTCGGGCGCCGCGCCGCGAAGTAGCGATGGCCACCCCCGCCCCGCCCCCGCCGGCGCTCCCGGCCCCTGCCACCCCGGCGGCCCCCGCTGCCTTCGATGCCGCCCCGCTGCGCCGCGCCGCGCGCTGGCGCGCCGGCGAGTACGCCTTCTGGCTGCTGCCGGTGGTGGCCTACTTCGCCTTCCCCGACGATCTGGCGCTGGTCTCGCAGGTGGTCATCATGGCGCTGTTCGTGCTGTCGCTCGACCTCGTGCTGGGCTATGCCGGCATCGTCTCGCTGGGCCACGCCGCGTTCTTCGGCCTGGGCGCCTACGCGGCGGGGCTGATGGCGCAGGCCGGCTGGGGCGACCCGACGCTGGGCCTGGCCGGCGCCGCCCTGCTGGCCGCCGCGGCCGGCTTCGCGACCAGCTTCCTGGTGCTGCGCGGGGCCGACCTGACGCGGCTGATGGTCACGCTGGGCGTGGCCTCGATGCTCTTCGTCACCGCCAACAAGCTCACCCCGCTCACGGGCGGGCTCGACGGGCTGCAGGGCGTGGCCGTGCAGCCGCTGCTGGGCCGCTTCCCGTTCGATCTCTACGGCCGGACCGCCTACGTCTACTGCGTGGTGGTGCTGTTCGCGCTGTTCTGGGTGGCGCGCCGCATCGTGCACTCGCCGTTCGGCCTGTCCCTGCACGGCATCCGCCAGAACGCCCTGCGCATGCCGGCGCTGGGCACGCCGGTGCATGCCCGGCTGGTGGCGGTGTACACGCTGGGGGCGGCCTACGCAGGGGTGGCCGGCGCGCTGCTCACGCAGACCACGCAGTTCGTCTCGATCGACGTGCTGAGCTTCTCGCGCTCGGCCGAGGTGCTGCTGATCCTGGTGCTGGGCGGCACCGGCAGCCTGTACGGCGCGCTGCTGGGCGCCATCGCCTACATGACCGTGCACCACCTGCTGTCGGGCGTCAACCCGCAGTACTGGCAGTTCTGGCTCGGGCTGGTGCTGATCGGCGTGGTGCTGTTCGCGCGCGACGGGCTGATGGGCGCGCTGCGTGCCGCGGACGCGGCGGCGCGCCGCCGCCGGCCGGGCCGCGCGCCATGACGGCGGCGCTGGCCACGCAGGGCCTGGTGAAGCGCTTCGGGGGCTTCGTGGCCACGAACGAGGTGTCGCTGGCCATCGCCCCGGGCGCGCGCCATGCGCTGATCGGCCCCAACGGCGCCGGCAAGACCACGCTGGTCAACCTGCTCACCGGCTTTCTCGAGCCCAGCGCCGGCCGCGTGTTCCTGCAGGGCGAGGACGTGACGCGGCTGCCGCAGCACCGGCGCGTCCGGCGCGGCCTGGCGCGCACCTTCCAGATCAACCGCCTGTTCGCCGAGCTCACGGTGCTCGAATCCGTGACGCTGGCGGTGTGCGAGCGCCTGGGCCTGGGCACCCGCTTCTGGCGCCCGGTGGGGGCCCACGCGCCGGCGGTGGACGAGGCCGCGGCGCTGCTGGCGCGGCTGCACCTGCTCGACGTGGCCCATGCCCGCACGCGCGAGCTGGCCTACGGGCGCCAGCGCCTGATCGAGATCGCGCTGGCGCTGGCCGCCGGGCCGCGCGTGCTGCTGCTGGACGAGCCGGCCGCCGGCGTGCCGCGGGGCGAAAGCCGCGAGCTGTTCGAGACCATCGCCGCGCTGCCGCGCGAGGTGACCATCGTGCTCATCGAGCACGACATGGACCTCGTCTTCCGCTTTGCCGACCGCATCTCGGTGCTGGTGGGCGGGGCCTTGCTGGCCGAGGGCGCGCCGGCGGCGATCGCCGCCGATCCGCGCGTGAAGGAGGTCTACCTCGGGCAGGCCGGCCATGGCTGAGCTGCTGGCGGTGGAAGGCGTCTGGGCCGGCTACGGCGCGGCCAACGTGCTGGAGGACGTCTCGTTCCGGCTCGAGGCCGGCGCCAGCCTGGCCCTGCTCGGGCGCAACGGCATGGGCAAGACGACCCTGCTGGCCACGCTGATGGGCGCGGCGCGGCAGACGCGCGGCCGCATCCGCTTCGACGGCCGCGACCTGGCCGCCGTGCCCAGCCACCGCCGCGCCCGCGCCGGGCTGGGCTGGGTGCCGCAAGAGCGCGACATCTTCGGCTCGCTCACGGTCGAAGAGAACCTGACCGTGGTCGCGCGGCCCGGCCCCTGGACGCTGCAGCAGGTGTACGCCACCTTTCCGCGCCTGCGCGAGCGGCGCGCCAACCTGGGCAACCAGCTCTCCGGCGGCGAGCAGCAGATGCTGGCCATGGGCCGCGCGCTGATGCTCAACCCCCGGCTGCTGCTGCTGGACGAGCCGCTGGAAGGCCTGGCGCCGCTGATCGTGCAGGAGCTGCTGGGCATCATCGGGCAGATGGCGGCCTCGGGCCGGATGGCCGTGATCCTGGTCGAGCAGCATGCCCACCAGATCCTGCCCCTCACGCGCGAGGCGCTGGTGCTCGAGCGCGGCCGCGTCGTGCACCACGGCCCGAGCCAGGCGCTGGCCGACGCGCCGGCGCTGCTGGAGCGCTGGCTCGGCCTGGCCGCCACCTGAAGGCGGCCGCCCGCAGGCGGCCGGGCCGGCCCCGGCCACGGTGCACCGATTTGATCAGTGTACGTATCATCGGCCTGCAACTCCAGGAGCCGACCATGGGTTTTGCAACGGTTCAGGCGCCCGTGCTCGTGGCCGGTGGCGGCATCGGCGGGTTGGCCGCGGCGCTGGCGCTGGTGCGCCAGGGCCACACCGTCAAGGTGCTGGAGCAGGCGCCGGCCATCGGCGAGATCGGCGCCGGCATCCAGCTCGGGCCGAACGCCTTCCACGCCTTCGACGCGCTGGGCGTGGGCGAGGCGGCCCGCACGCGCGCCGTGTTCACCGACAGCCTGGTCATGCACGATGCGGTCGACGCATCCGAGGTCGGCCGCATCCCCACCGGCGAGGCCTTCCGCCGGCGCTTCGGCAACCCCTACGCGGTGATCCACCGCGCCGACGTGCACCACACGCTGCACGAGGGCGTGCTGGCCAGCGGCCGGGTGGAGTTCCTGACCTCGACCCGCGTCGAGCGCGTGGCGCAGGACGACGCCGGCGTGACCGTGCACGACGGCCAGGGCCGCGCCCACCGCGGCCTGGCGCTGGTGGCCGCCGACGGCGTGAAGTCGGTGGTGCGGGCGCAGTACGTGGGCGACCCGGCGCGCGTGACCGGCCACGTGGTCTACCGCGCGGTGGTCGCACGCCAGGACTTTCCGCCCGAACTGCAGTGGAACGCGGCCAGCCTGTGGGCCGGCCCCGACTGCCACCTGGTGCACTACCCGCTGCGCGGCGGCGAGCAGTACAACGTGGTCGTTACCTTCCACAGCCGCCAGCCCGAGGCATGGGGCGTCACCGAAGGCAGCGCCGACGAGGTGCGCAGCTACTTCCAGGGCATCTGCCCGAAGGCGCGCCAGCTCATCGACCTGCCGCGCAGCTGGAAGCGCTGGGCCACCGCCGACCGCGAGCCGATCGGGCGCTGGACCTACGGCCGCGCCACGCTGCTGGGCGACGCCGCGCACCCCACCACGCAATACATGGCCCAGGGCGCGTGCATGGCGATGGAGGACGCGGTGACGCTGGGCGAGGCGCTGCAGGCCACCGGCCAGGACTTCGCCGCGGCCTTCGACCTGTACCAGCGCGCCCGCGTGGCGCGCACCGCGCGCATCGTGCTGTCGGGCCGCGAGATGGGGCGGCTGTACCACGCCAAGGGCGTCGAGCGGCTGGTGCGCAATGCGTTGTGGCAGGGCCGCACGCCCGAGCGCTTCTACGACGCGCTGGAATGGCTGTACGGCTGGAACGTCGCCAACTGCCTGTCGGCCGCTGCACCTGCTGCTACAGCGGCGGCCGCTGCCGCCGCCGCAGGCTGAGCCGGCCCACCGGTCGGCCGCGTCAGCCGCGTCAGCCGCCTCAGCCGCCTCAGCCGCCTCAGCCGCCTCAGCCCGGTCCCGGCTCGCCCAGCCGGGCCACCAGCAGCTGGCGCAGCAGCAGCACCGCCGCGTCCAGCAGCGGCCCGCGCGGACGCAGCGCCGAGGTGGCGATCCACAGGGTGGTCGTCAGCGCCGGCGGGCCGATGGGGCGGGCGCGGAAGGCGGCTTCACGGCCGCTGCTGCGCACCGCCCCGAGCGACAGCACGGCGTGCAGCGGGTGGCGCTGCACCAGCTCGAGGATCGCCGGCACGCTCTCCACCTCGAGGCCCACGCGCGGCGCCAGGCCGGCCTCGGCCAGCGCCGTCTCCAGCCGCATGCGCAGCGCGTGCGGCCGGCTCGGCGTCACCAGTTCATGCGCCGCCACCTCGGCCAGCGTGGCGGCGCGGCCGATCAGCGCGCCGCCGGCCCGTGGCCGCGCCGACACCAGGTAGAGCTTCTCGTCGAGCACCGGCTGCAGCTCGAGCCCCGTGGCCGGCGTCGCGCTGTAGACCACCGCGCCGTCGATGCGGCCCTGGGCCAGCCATTCGAGCACGTAGGTGGACAGGCCCTCCACCAGGGTCAGCCGGGCCTGGGGGAATCGCTCGCGGAAGGCCTCGACCAGCGGCGCGGTGAGGGCCCGGCCCACGCTCGGCGGCAGGCCGATGGACAGCAGCCCCGAGGCCGCGCCGCGCTCGGCGTCCAGGTCCTGCCGCGCCCGCTCCACCTGCTGCAGGATGCCGCGGCCATGGTCCAGCAGCCGCTTGCCGGCCGGGGTGAGCGTGACACCGCGGCCGTTGCGGTCGAACAGCGGCTGGCGCAACTCGACCTCGAGCGCCCGCACCTGGCGGCTGAGCGCGGGCTGGGCGACGCGCAGCACGCTGGCCGCGCGCGTGAAGCTGCCCAGGTCGGCCACCTGCACGAAATAGCCGAGCTGCCGCAGGTCCATGCCCGCATTGTCCTATGGCCATGCCGAAACGGCCTATCAGCTAGTGCGGAAATGACGTTGTTGACAGAGCGGGCCGGGACAAGAATCCGCCCATGACGCCCGCCCCATCTCCGCCCGAGCCGGCCCGGCCCCGCCTGCGCGGCCTGTCGTCGATGGCCGTGCGCCAGGTGCTGGCCGAGCTGACCGCGGCCTATGCGGCGCGCAGCGGCGTTGCGGTGGCGGTCGAGTCGGTGGGCGGCGTCGACGCGGCGCGGCGCGTGCAGGCGGGCGAACGCTGCGACTTCGTCGTGCTGGCCGCCGACGCGATCGACCAGCTGGTGGCGGCCGGCCATCTGGCGGCCGGCAGCCGGGTCGACCTGGTGCGCTCGCCGGTGGCGGTGGCGGTGCGCGCCGGCGCGCCGCGGCCCGACATCGCCACCGAAGACGCCGTGCGCCGGGCCGTGCTGGCCGCGCGCAGCCTGTGCTGCTCCACCGGCCCCAGCGGCACGCACCTGCGGCAGGTGTTCGAACGCTGGGGCGTGGCCGCGCAGCTCCAGGGCCGCCTGGTGCAGGCCCCGCCCGGCGTGCCGGTGGGCACGCTGGTGGCGCGCGGCGAGGTCGAGCTCGGCTTCCAGCAGCTCAGCGAGCTGATCCACCTCGACGGCATCGACGTGCTGGGCACGCTGCCGCCGGCCATCGAGACGATCACGGTGTTCGCGGCCGGCGTGCCGCCGCAGGCCGACCCGGCCGTGCACGCGCTGCTGGCGTTCCTGAATTCGCCCCCCGCGGCCGAAGTGAAGCGGCGCCACGGCCTGACGCCGGCCTGAGCGCGCGCACCGCCCCGGTAGATTCGAGGAGACCCGCCCGATGATCATCGATTGCCACGGCCACTACACCACGGCGCCCAAGGCGCTGGAGAACTGGCGCAACGCCCAGGTCGCGGGCATCCAGGATCGCTCGCTCATGCCCCGGGTGGCGGACCTGAAGATCGGCGACGACGAGTTGCGCGAGAGCATCGAGGCCAACCAGCTCCGGCTGATGAAGCAGCGCGGCAGCGACCTCACCATCTTCAGCCCGCGCGCCAGCTTCATGGCCCACCACATCGGCGACTTCCAGGTCAGCAGCACCTGGGCCGCGATCTGCAACGAGCTGTGCTACCGGGTCAGCCAGCTGTTCCCGGACCATTTCATCCCGGCCGCGATGCTGCCGCAGAGTCCCGGCGTCGACCCCGCCACCTGCATCCCCGAGCTCGTGAAGTGCGTGGAGCAGTACGGCAACGTGGCGATCAACCTCAACCCCGACCCGAGCGGGGGCCACTGGACCAGCCCGCCGCTGTCCGACCGCCACTGGTACCCGCTGTACGAGAAGATGGTGGAGTACGACATCCCGGCGATGATCCATGTCAGCACCAGCTGCAACGCCTGCTTCCACACCACGGGCGCGCATTACCTGAACGCCGACACCACGGCCTTCATGCAGTGCCTCACCGCCGACCTGTTCAAGGATTTCCCGGGCCTGCGCTTCGTCATCCCGCACGGCGGCGGCGCGGTGCCCTACCACTGGGGCCGCTTCCGCGGCCTGGCGCAGGAGCTGAAGAAGCCGTTGCTGACCGAGCACCTGCTGAAGAACATCTACTTCGACACCTGCGTCTACCACCAGCCCGGCATCGACCTGCTGACGAAGGTGATCCCGGTCGACAACATCCTGTTCGCCAGCGAGATGATCGGCGCCGTGCGCGGCATCGACCCCGAGACCGGGCACCACTACGACGACACCAAGCGCTACATCGAGGCCAGCACGATCCTGAACGGCGACGATCGCTGGAAGGTCTACGAGGGCAACGCGCGGCGCGTGTACCCGCGGCTGGACGCCGCACTGAAGTCACGCGGCCGCTAGGCCGCGCCACCTGCGAGGGCACTGACCATGTACGAGCTGGGCGTCGTCTACCGCAACATCCGGCGCGCCGACCGCGTGGCCGCCGACGGGCTGGGCCGCTACGGCTCGGCCACCGTGCACGAGGCGATGGGCCGCGTGGGGCTGATGAAGCCGTACCTGCGGCCCATCTACCCCGGTGCGCGCGTCTCGGGCACGGCGGTGACGGTGCTGCTGCACCCCGGCGACAACTGGATGATGCACGTGGTGGCCGAGCAGATCGCGCCCGGCGACATCGTGGTGGCCGCCATCACGGCCGACTGCACCGACGGCTACTTCGGCGACCTGCTGGCCACCAGCTTCATGGCGCGCGGCGCGCGCGGCCTGGTCATCGACGCGGGCTGCCGCGACGTGCGCGACCTCACCGAGATGGGCTTTCCGGTCTGGAGCAAGGCCATCAGCAGCAAGGGCACGATCAAGGCCACCATCGGCTCGGTGAACATCCCGGTCGTCTGCGCCGGGATGATCGTGAATCCCGGCGACGTGATCGTCGCCGACGACGACGGCGTGGTGGTGGTGCCCGCCACCCTGGCCGGCACCGTGCTCGAGGCCGCCGGCAAGCGCGAGGCCAACGAGGCCGACAAGCGCGCCAGGCTCGCGGCCGGCGTGCTGGGCCTGGACATGTACGGCATGCGCGCGCCGCTGGCGCAGGCCGGCCTGCGCTACATCGATTGACGGGCATGCGCATCGCCCTCATCGGCTACGGCGAGGTCGGCCGCATCCTGGCCGAGGACCTGCGCGCGCACACGCGGGCTGCGTTCGATCTCAAGCTCGCCGGCGAAGCCGGCCACGCGCTGCGCGAGCATGCCGCGCGGCACGGCGTGGCGCCGGCGCCGTCGCATGCCCAGGCCGTGCAGGACGCCGAGCTCGTGGTCTCGGCCGTCACGGCCAGCCAGACGGTGGCCGTGGCACAGGCCTGCGCGCCGGGCCTGGCGCGCGGCGCGTTCTTCCTCGATGTCAACTCGGCCTCGCCCGGGGCCAAGATCGCTGCCGCCGCCTGCGTCGATGCCGCCGGCGGCCGCTACGTCGAGGGCGCGGTCATGACCAGCGTGCCGCCGCACCGCATCCGGGTGCCGCTGCTGCTGGGCGGGCCCCATGCCGCGGCGCTGCAGCCGCTGCTCGCGCAACTGGGCTTTGCGCCCAGCGTCGCCAGCGCGCAGCTGGGCGTGGCCTCGGCCACCAAGATGTGCCGCAGCGTGATGATCAAGGGCCTGGAGGCGATGGTCATCGAGAGCCTGACCACGGCGCGCCGCTTCGGCGTCGAGGACGCGGTGCTGGCCTCGCTGCAGGAGACCTTCCCGGGCATCGACTGGGAGGCGCAGGCCGCGTACTTCTTCCAGCGCGTGATCGAGCATGGCCGGCGCCGCAGCGAGGAAGTGCGCGAAGTCGCCGCGACCGTGCGCGAGGCCGGGCTTGAGCCCTGGTCGGCTTCGGGCACCGCCGAGCGCCAGGCCTACATGGCGGACCTCGCCGATGGCGGGGTCTTCGGGACGCGCGGCGAAGCCGGCTTCGCGCGCAGCGCCGATTGGCGCACCGAGGCGGATCGGGTGCTGCGGCACCTGCATCCACGCTAGGGGATGGGTGCGATGCCCGCGGAACCCGGGGCCGGTGGCTGCGTTGCGCAGCTGCTGCACTGCGCTGCCCGCGCGCGCCTTGGCCGCGAAGCATCCCGCGCGCGCCTTCGCGGCACCAGCACCAGCCAGTCCGCCGCCACCACACCGGAGCCCGAGACATGACTTTCGAGAAGACCCCCGGCTGGCTCGACTGGTACGCCGGCCCCAGCCGGCCCAGGTTCCAGCTGCCCGCCGGCGCCGTGGACGCGCATTGCCACGTCTTCGGCCCGGGCGCCGAGTTTCCGTATGCGCCCGAGCGCAAGTACACGCCCTGCGATGCCGGCAAGGCGCAGCTGTTCGCGCTGCGCGACCACCTGGGCTTCGCACGCAACGTGATCGTGCAGGCCACCTGCCACGGTGCCGACAACCGGGCGATGGTCGATGCCTGCGCCGCATCCGGCGGCCGGGCCCGTGGCGTGGCGACGGTCCGGCGCGCCGTCTCCGACGCCGAGCTGCACGCCCTGCACGCCGCCGGCGTGCGCGGCGTGCGCTTCAACTTCGTCAAGCGCCTGGTCGATTTCACGCCCCGGGACGAGTTGATGGAAATCGCCGCGCGCATCGCGCCGCTGGGCTGGCACGTGGTGATCTATTTCGAGGCCGTGGACCTGCCCGAGCTGTGGGACTTCTTCGCCGCGCTGCCCACCACCGTGGTCGTCGACCACATGGGCCGGCCCGACGTGGGCCTGGGCGCCGACAGCCCGCAGTTCGAGCTGTTCGTGCAGTTCATGCGCGAGCACGCCAATGTCTGGAGCAAGGTGAGCTGCCCCGAGCGGCTCAGCGTCACCGGCCCGCCGGCGCTGGACGGCGAGCGGCACGCCTACCGCGACGTGATCCCGTTCGCGCGCCGCATCGTCGAGACCTTCCCCGACCGCGTGCTCTGGGGCACCGACTGGCCGCACCCGAACCTGAAGAACCACATGCCCGACGACGGCCTGCTGGTCGACTTCATTCCGCACATCGCGGTCACGACCGAGCTGCAGTGCAAGCTTCTCGTCGCGAATCCCATGCGCCTCTATTGGCCCGAGGAGGTCTGACCATGGCCCTCGACAAACCCTACCTCGACGTGCCCGGCACCACGATCTTCGACGCCGAGCAGTCGCGCAAGGGCTACCACCTCAACCAGTTCTGCATGAGCCTGATGAAGGCCGAGAACCGCACGCGCTTCAAGTCGAACGAGCGCGCCTACCTCGACGAGTGGCCGATGACCGAAGACCAGAAGCAGGCCGTGCTGGCGCGCGACCTGAACCGCTGCATCGCGCTGGGCGGCAACATCTACTTCCTGGCCAAGATCGGTGCCACCGACGGCAAGAGCTTCCAGCAGATGGCCGGCAGCATGACCGGCCTGAGCGAGGAGGCCTACCGCGCCATGATGCTGGCCGGCGGGCGCGATCCGCGCTGGGGGCGGACGTGATGGCCCGCACCGCCGCGCGCAGCACCGCGCGCATCACCGCCAGCGTCTACACCAGCCACGTGCCGGCCATCGGCGCCGCCATCGACCTGGGCAAGACGGCCGAGCCGTACTGGCAGCCGCTGTTCCGCGGCTACGAGTTCAGCCGGCAGTGGCTGCGCGAGCACCGGCCCGACGTCATCTTGCTGGTCTACAACGACCACGCCAACGCCTTCAGCCTGGACCTGATCCCCACCTTCGCCATCGGCACCGCGGCCGGCTATGCCATCGCCGACGAGGGCTGGGGCCCGCGGCCGGTGCCCGCGGTGGCGGGCCACCCCGAGCTGGCCGCGCACATCGCGCAGAGCGTGATCCAGGACGATTTCGACCTCACCATCGTCAACAAGCTGGACGTCGACCACGGCCTGACGGTGCCGCTGAGCCTGATGTGCGGCCAGCCCGCCGCCTGGCCCTGCCCGGTGATCCCGTTCGCCGTCAACGTGGTGCAGTACCCCGTGCCCTCGGGCCGGCGCTGCTACCAGCTCGGGCGCGCCATCCGCCGCGCCGTCGAGCGCTACGACGAGCCGCTGAGGGTGCAGATCTGGGGCACCGGCGGCATGAGCCACCAGCTGCAGGGGCCGCGCGCCGGGCTCATCAACCGGGCGTTCGACAACGCCTTTCTCGACCAGCTGGTCGCCGACCCCGCGGCGCTGGCGGCCAAGCCGCACATCGAGTACGTGCGCGAGGCCGGCAGCGAAGGCATCGAGCTGGTGATGTGGCTGATCGCGCGCGGCGCGATGGCCGATGCGGATGGCGGCGCGCCGCCCCGGGTGCTCCATCGCTTCTATCACGTGCCCGCCAGCAACACGGCGGTGGGCCACCTCATCTTGGAGGACGCATGACCATCAAGGTCGCGCTGGCCGGTGCCGGCGCCTTCGGCATCAAGCACCTGGACGCGATCGCGCTGATCGAGGGCGTGGAGGTCGTCTCGCTCGTCAGCCGCGAGCTGGCCAAGACGCAGGCGGTGGCCGCGCGCTACGGCATCCCGCATGTCAGCACCGAGCTGGCGGACAGCCTGGCCCTGGCCGAGGTGGACGCGGTGATCCTGTGCACGCCCACGCAGCTGCACGCCGCGCAGGCCATCGCCTGCCTGGAAGCGGGCAAGCACGTGCAGGTGGAGATTCCGCTGGCCGATTCGCTGCCGGACGCGCAGGCCGTGGTCGCACGCGCCGGCCGTGCCGGCAAGGTGGCGATGTGCGGCCACACGCGGCGCTTCAACCCGAGCCACCAGTGGCTGCACCAGCGCACCCTGCGCGGCGAGTTCCGGCTGCAGCAGCTGGACGTGCAGACCTACTTCTTCCGCCGCAGCAACATGAACGCCCTGGGCCAGCCGCGCAGCTGGACCGACCACCTGCTGTGGCACCACGCCGCGCACACGGTGGACCTGTTCGCCTACCAGGCGCAGAGCCCGATCGTGCAGGCCCATGCGCTGCAGGGGCCGATCCACCCCGAGCTGGGCATCGCCATGGACATGAGCATCCAGCTCAAGGCGGCCAACGGCGCCCTGTGCACGCTCTCGCTCAGCTTCAACAACGACGGGCCGCTGGGCACCTTCTTCCGCTACATCGGCGACACCGGCACCTACCTCGCGCGCTACGACGACCTGTACAACGGCCGCGACGAGCAGATCGACGTCTCGCAGGTGGCGGTGTCGATGAACGGCATCGAGCTGCAGGACCGCGAGTTCTTCGCCGCCATCGGCGAGCAGCGCGAGCCCAACGCCAGCGTGGCCCAGGTGCTGCCCTGCTACGAGGTGCTGCACCGGCTAGAGCAGCAGCTGCGCTGAGGCCCGGCCCCCCGAGAGCCCGGCGCTGCGACAGGCCTTGGGCGGCGGTGCGCCGCGCGGAGGCGCTGCGCACGGCATGATGCGGCGATGAACCGTTCCCAACCCCGCGCGGTCGAGCCCGCGCCCGCCGGCCTGTCTTCGGCGCTGGTGCTGACGATGGCCGTGGCCTGCGGCCTGATCGCAGCCAACCTGTACTACGCGCAGCCCGTGATCCGCCTGATCGCGCCCGGCCTCGGCCTGGCACCGGCGGCGGCCAGCCTGATCGTGACGCTGACGCAGCTCGGCTTCTGCGTCGGCCTGGTGTTCCTGGTGCCGCTGGGCGACGTGGTCGAGAACCGGCGCCTGGTGGTGGGCACGCTGGGCCTGGCCGCGCTGGCACTGGCGCTGGCGGCCGCCGCGCACACGGCGGCGCTGTTCCTGGCCGCCTGCGCGCTCATCGGGCTGGGCTCGGTGGCGGTGCAGATGCTGGTGCCGATCGCGGCCCACTTCACGCCCGAGGCCACGCGCGGGCGTGTCGTCGGCCAGGTCATGAGCGGGCTGCTGGCCGGCATCATGCTGGCGCGGCCGGTGGCCAGCCTGGTGGCCGGGCACCTGGGCTGGCGCGTGCTGTTCGCGGCTTCGGGGGGGCTGATGGTGGCGCTGGCCGCCCTGCTGTGGCGGCGCCTGCCCACGCGCCGGCCCGGCGGCGGGCCGGGCTACGGGGCCTTGATCGCCTCGCTGGTCACGGTGCTGCGCGAGCACCCGCTGCTGCGCCGCCGCGCCGCCTACCAGGCGGCGATGTTCGCCGCCTTCAGCCTGTACTGGACGGCCACGCCGCTGCTGCTGGCCGGCCCTCGATTCGGCCTGGGGGCGGGCGGGCTGGCCTGGTTCTCGCTGGCCGGCGCGGCCGGCGCGCTGGCC
>JAGWLO010000077.1 GCA_028872015.1 Burkholderiales bacterium
AACTCGGCGTGCAGCCGCAGGCCCCACACCCGCACCGGCCCGCGGTCGCGGTTGTACGCGGGGTTGCCGATGGCCTGCACATCGGCGCTGAGGGTCACGCCCGGGGCGAGGCTGGCGGCGTAGTAGGCCTCGCCGATGCGCTCGGGGCCCGGGTGCGGCAGCTGCCCGTCGCCGATCAGGATGCCCAGGCCGCCGGCGGCGAAATAGGCGCGCGCGTCGGCCGCCAGCGCGTTCACGGCCAGCGCCAGGCCGACCGTGTCGTCAGGCCGGTGCCAGCGCGCGCCCTGGAACGCCAGGCCGGCGGCCAGCGAGCGGTCGATCTCGGTGAAATCGAAGGCTTCGTGGCGGCCGTCGTTGGCGCTCAGGCGGGCGAAGAAGCCCACGCCGTCGGCCAGGGCCTGTTCGAGGTTGATCGCCCATCCCGACTTGCTGGCGCGCCGGCGCACCAGCGCCGTGTCGGGCGGCGCACCGGTGGCGGCCGCGCGGGCCAGCGCGTCCCGGTAGCGCCCGATCCGGCCCCGGTCGACATAACCCAGCAGGCGCACGGCGCCGGGCCGGCCGGCGAGGGCGTAGCGGCGCTCGGCCTCGACCACGGCCGCGTGCTGGCCGAACCCGGTGTCCAGGGTCTCGGCATTGGGCAGCGTGGACAGCGCGAACCAGCCGCCGCGCAGGGTCCACTCGCCCCGTGTCCACTCGAGCGCCGCGCCCAGCGTGTAGCCCCAGGCGTCGGCGGCGTAGTCGAACGCGCCCGCGTCGATGACGGCCCAGTTCATGAAGTCGGCGCGGGGGTCGTGGGCGTAGCGGTTGTCATCGAAGAGGTCGACCACCGACAGCTTGCCCACCGTGAGCGTGAGCCGGTCGCCGGCCTGGGCCCCGGCCAGCGCGTTCGGTCCGGCGTCGACCCGGCCGGTGGCCGGCCCGAGCGCGAAGGTCTGGCGCAGGAACAGGCGCTGCGTGCGGTAGTACGGCCGCCAGCGGCCCACCTTGTAGGCCTCGCCGCTGGGGAAGCCGGCCACGCCCAGCGTGTTGCTCAGGCCGTAGCCCTGGTCGATCTCGGGGTCGAAGTACAGCGCGCCGCCGCGCCACAGCCGCAGGCCCAGGAACAGCGTGAGGTCGGTCGTCTCCTTCGCCGCCTCGCTCGCTTGCAGGCTGTTGGTCCCGGCGTAGGGCGCGCGGAACGGCGGGTGCTGCTGGGTGAGGTGGGTGAACTGGCCGTGGACGCTGAAAGCCTGGGCGGGTGTGGTCTGCGCCAGGGCGCCGGTGGCAGCCAGGCCGGCCCCCAGCAGCAGGGTGCACAAGGCGGCCAGGGCAGGGGTCGATCGGAGCATGACTGGATTCTCTGCGGCCTCGGCGCACGGCCGCGTGCGCCACCCCTACCCCATCATTCCAACCATCTTTAGAATGAAATTGTGAGAGCGATCAAGAACCGCCTGTACGAGCACGTGGCCCGCATCGGCAAGGCCCTGGCCAGCCCGAAGCGGCTGGAGCTGATCGAGCTGCTGTGCCAGGGCGAGAAGGCGGTGGAGGCACTGGCGACGCAGGCCGGGATGACCGTCAAGCTCGCCAGTGCGCACCTCAAGGAGCTGCGCGCGGCGCGGCTGGTGCAGACGCGCAAGGACGGCAGGCACGTGCTGTACCGGCTGGCCAGCACCGGCGTGGCCGATCTGTGGGTGACGCTGCGCGCCGCGGCCGAAGAGCACCTGGTGGAGCTGCAGGTGGCGCTGTCCGGCCTGGTGGCGCAGGGCGCCGAGCTGGAAGGGGTGGACCGCAAGTCGATCCTGAAGCGGGCTGCCGCCGGCGAGGTGCTGGTGCTGGACGTGCGCCCGGCCGACGAGTACGCCGCCGCGCACCTGCCTCACGCCCGTTCGCTGCCGGTGGAGGCGCTGAAGAAGCGGCTCGCCGAGCTGCCCCAGGGCGTGCCCGTGGTGGCCTACTGCCGCGGCCCGTTCTGCCTGATGGCGCGCGACGCGGTGGCGCTGCTGCGCCAGCGCGGCTACAGCGCCTTCCACCTCAGCGACGGCGTGGCCGAGTGGCGCGCCCGCGGGCTGCCGGTCGAGTCATGACCGCGGTCGGCCCGCCGCCGCGGCTGGGGCTGCGCGAGAACCTCGGCCAGTTCTCGCTGCTGGTGCTCGTCAACGCCTTCGTCGGCGCCATGGTGGGCATGGAGCGCAGCATCCTGCCGGCCATCGCCGAGCAGCAGTTTCACCTGGTCGCGCGGGTCGCGATCCTGTCGTTCATCGTCGTCTTCGGCGTGAGCAAGGCGCTGACCAACTACCTGGCCGGCCGGCTGTCCGACCGCCGGGGCCGCAGGGGCGTGCTGGTGGCGGGCTGGCTGGTCGCCGCGCCGGTGCCGTTCATGCTGATGTGGGCGCCCGACTGGCGCTGGATCATCGCCGCCAACGCGCTGCTGGGCGTGAGCCAGGGCCTGACCTGGTCGACCACGGTCATCATGAAGATCGACCTGGTGGGCCCCGGGCGGCGCGGCCTGGCCATGGGGCTGAACGAGTTCTCGGGCTACCTCGCGGTCGCCCTCAGCGCACTGGCCACGGGCTGGATCGCGGCGCGCTACGGCCTGCGGCCCGCGCCCTTCTACCCCGGCGTGATCTACGTCGTCGCGGGGCTGGCGCTGTCTGGGTGGGCGGTGCGCGAGACGCGCCACCACGTGGCGCACGAGGCGCGCCACCAGCCGGCGGCCGGCCCGGCTGCACCGACGCAGGGCGAGATCTTCCGCCGCACCTCGTTCACCGACCGCAACCTCTCCAGCATCAGCCAGGTCGGGCTGGTGAACAACCTGAACGACGGCATGGCCTGGGGCCTGTTCCCGCTGCTGTTCGCCGCCGCCGGCATGACGCTGGCACAGATCGGCACCCTGGCCGCCCTCTACCCGGCGGTGTGGGGCGGCACGCAACTCGTCACCGGGGCGCTGTCGGACCGCATCGGGCGCAAAGGCTTGATCGTCGGCGGCATGGGCGTGCAGGCGGCGGGCATCGCCCTCACCGCGCTGGGCACGCAATTCACGGTGTTCGCCGCCGGGGCGGTGGTGCTGGGCATCGGCACCGCGATGGTCTACCCGACCCTGCTGGCCGCCATCGGCGACGTGGCGCATCCGGCCTGGCGCGCCTCGGCGGTGGGCGTCTACCGGCTCTGGCGCGACCTGGGCTACGCCGTCGGCGCCCTGCTGGCGGGCGTCACCGCCGACCGCTTCGGCCTGGCCGCGGCGGTGGGGCTGGTGGCGGCGCTGACCTTGCTGTCGGGCGCCGTCGCGGCGCTGCGGATGGTCGAGACACGGGCCCGGCCGCGGGCCTGAGAGGCGGGCGGCCGGCGGTTCAGGCCGCCAGCGACAGCGTGACCACGCCCACCAGCAGGAAGCCCAGCGCGGCCACCGCCATGTGGGCGAAGACCAGCCACTCGGGCAGCGGCCGGTTCTTCCAGTGGTAGGCCAGGTTGAGCACCAGCCCGCCGCAGGCGGCCAGCAGCAGCGCGATCAGGGCCACCGTGGCGGCCCGCGCGTAGGCCAGGTGCGCCCAGCCGAAGACCAGCAGCGTGAGGGCCCCGGCGGCGGCAAACCCATGCAGCTTCGCCATCCAGGGCGGTGAGGGGCGGTCGCTGCCGAAGCGGAACAGCGTCAGCACGATGCCGCTGACGAAGGCGATGGCCAGGAGCGCCGTCGCGGCGCGAAAGATCGGGGTCGCTACCAAGGCAGGGTCTCTCGGGGGCACACGCGGCAGGCGCGCTTCAGGGCGGCACGGGGGGCTTCAGGCCAGCCGCAGCCAGATCTCGTTGCGGCGCATGAACCACGGCATCCACGGCGGGTCGTAGCGCGCGTAGACGGGCTCGCCCGTCGTGCGCAGACCGGCGGCCGCCACGGCCTGCCGCAGGCGCGTCAGGTGCTGCCGGTAGTTCGCATCCGACCACCAGCCCGAGTAGCGAATGACGGCGTAGCGGCCACCGGCAACTTCCTTGAACCGGATCCTCGGGTCGAGCGGCGCGGGCAGCGTCTGCAGCGTGTAGGCCGCGGGCATCATGAACTGCACCGCGTAGCCGCCCGCGGTGGGCTCCTGGGTCACCGGCGCCGTCATCGCGATCTTCTGCGGCTCGGCCACCTGCGTCACGGGCGCCGTCATCGCGATCGACTGCCGGCCCTGGTTCTTGCCGAAGATGTAAGCCGCCAGGATGCGAAAGCCCTGGCTGCCGGCCTCGTCGGCAGGCCCGGGCACGATCACCTCGGCCGCGATGCGTGGCGCGTAGTCGCGCAGCTCGATGCCGTCGAACTGCCGCTCGACGGTGTACCGGGGCTCCTCGATGGCGCGGGCCAGCGCCGGTGCGAGCGCCAGAACCAGGGCGGCCGCCAGGCCCGTCAACCCTGTCAGGCCCGCCGACGACCCGGCCGAGCCGGGGCCCGGCGGTGTGGAGCGCGGGCGGGTCCGCCCGAAATGCT
This sequence comes from Burkholderiales bacterium, assembly GCA_028872015.1. GTDB lineage: Bacteria > Pseudomonadota > Gammaproteobacteria > Burkholderiales > Burkholderiaceae_C > Rubrivivax. The sequence goes on from JAGWLO010000077.1 coordinate 4,439, forward strand.
GCGACATCATGGTGTGCCTTCCGAGAGCCCCGGACCCTGCAGGGCAACCCTGCAGCCCGGGGCCGATGCGCGCGAGGCTAGCACCCGCCCCGGCAACCCCGGCCCCGGGCTGCACGATGACCATGACCCTGTCCATGGCCGTGGCCGCACCGGCGGCGCCGCGGGCCGCGGAACGTGCTGGCCGGCCGGCGGCCGCCGGAATGGGACCGCCGCCCGCGGCTTCGCGATCACGGGCCGACCGGCGGCCAGGCGCGCGCCGCGCGCCGCAGGGCCGCGACCAGGGCGTCGACGTCGGCGCTCCGATGCGCCGCCGACAGCGTGATGCGCAGACGCGCCGTGCCGGCGGGCACGGTCGGCGGGCGGATCGCCGGCACCCACAGGCCCTGCCGGCGCAAGCGCTCCGACAGCGCCAGCGCCTGCCCGCTGTCGCCGATGCCCAGCGGCTGGATGGGCGTCTCGGAGGGCCGCAGCGCCCAGCCCGTGGCATCGAAGGCGGCATCGGCCCCGGGCGCCAGGCCCGCGCGCAGGCGCCCGATCGCGGCCTGCAGCTGCGCGCGCCGGCGCTCGCCCTCGGGGCCGAGCGTGCACTGGAGGGCGGCGCGCACCGCCTCGGCCAGCAGGGCCGGCGCCGCGGTGGCGTAGGTGTAGCTGCGGGCCTGCTGCAGCAGCCACTCGACCAGCCCCTCGGGGCCGGCCACGAAGGCGCCGGCCACGCCCAGCGCCTTGCCCAGCGTGGCCATGTAGAGCACGCGCGGCGAGGCCGCGGGGCCGGTCAGGCCCGCGGCGGCCAGGCTGCCCCGGCCTTGGGGCCCGCAGACGCCGAAGCCATGGGCGTCGTCGACCAGCAGCAGCGCGTCGTGCTGCTCGCACAGGGCGTGCAGCGCGGCCAGGTCGACACGGTCGCCGTCCATGCTGAACACCGCATCCGTGATCACCAGCTTGCGCCGTGCCGCGCTGGCCCCCAGCAGGCCCGCCAGCTGGTCCAGCCGCGCGTGCCCGTAGCGCTGGATCCGGGCCTTGGACAGCCGCGCGCCGTCGATCAGGCAGGCGTGGTTCAGCGCGTCCGAGAACAGCGCGTCGCCCTCGCCCACCAGGGCGGGCACGATGCCGGTGTTGGTGGGATAGCCGGCATAGAAGTACAGCGCGCGCGGCAGCTGCACGGCGGCGGCCAGTTCCTGCTCGAGCGCCGCGTTGGCCGCGCTGTGCCCGCTGACCATCGGCGAGGCGCCCGCGCCGACGCCGTAGCGGTCCACCGCCGCATGCACGGCCTGCCGCAGCAGCGGGTCGCCGGCCAGGCCCAGGTAGTCGTTGCTGCAGAAGCCGAGCAGCGACTCGCCATCGACGTTCAGGCGCATGCCGCCCTCCGGCCGCACGACACGGCGCCGACGCCGCAGCGCCTGGGCGTCCAGCGCGGCCAGGCGCGGCCCGAAGTCGTCCAGCCAGCTCACGCCCAGCCCGGGGGCAGGCCGAGCGCGATGCGCCGCGGATCGGGGCGCTCCAGCCAGGGGACGACGCCCAGCAGCGGCGCCGGCAGGCGCTGGCGCAGCGTGTCGATGTTCTCGTCGCGGCAGGCCATCGCCGGGTCGATGCCGTTGGCCACCCAGCCGGCCAGCACCAGGCCGTCGGCGCGGATGGCCTCGGCGGTGAGCAGCGCATGGTTCAGGCAGCCCAGGCGCAGCCCGACCACCAGCACCACCGGCGCGGCCAGGGCGCGCGCCAGATCGGCCAGCGTCTCGCGGTCGTTCAGCGGCACGCGCCAGCCGCCGGCGCCTTCGACCAGCACCACGTCGGCCAGCCGCGCCAGCGCCCGCTGGGCGGTGTGCAGTTCGGCCACCGCGACGTGGCGGCCGGCGCGCCGGGCCGCCAGGTGCGGCGACAGCGGGTCGGGCAGCGCCACGGGGTTGTCCAGCGCCGCCGGCACGGCCACCGTGGAGGCTGCACGCAGGGCCAGCACGTCTTCGCTGACCCAGGCGCCCTGGTGCAGCACCAGGCCGGCGGCCACCGGCTTCATGCCCACCACCCGCGCGCCGCGCCGGCCCAGCGCGTGCAGCAGGGCGGCGCTGACCAGCGTCTTGCCCACGCCCGTGTCGGTGCCGGTGACGAACAGCGTGCGCGGCTCAGACACCGTCGGCACCGGCGGTGGCGCGCGGGGCGCCGGCGGTCTCTTCGGCCAGCGTGGCCTCCAGCGCCGCCAGCGCGCCGCGCGCCAGGTGCGCGCCTTCGTCGGCGGAGATCACGTAGGGCGGCATGGCGTACAGCGTGGGGCCGATCGGCCGCAGCAGCACGCCCTGCGCCAGCGCGTGGCGCGCGTAGCGGCGGGCGAAGTCGGGCAGGCTGCTGGCCACGTCCCACGCGAAGATCATGCCCTGGCGCCGGGCATGGCGCACCCGCGGGTGCGACGACAGGGGCGCGAACTGCGCCGCCAGAAGCTCGGCGGTGACGGCGTTGGTGCGCAGGGCGTCGGTCTGCTCCAGCAGCGCCAGGGTCGCCAGCGCGGCGCGGCAGGCCAGCGGGTTGCCGGTGTAGCTGTGCGAGTGCAGGAAGCCGCGCGCGACCTGGTCGTCGAAGAAGGCCTGGTAGACCGCGTCGGTGGTGAGCACCGCCGACAAGGGCAAGGTGCCGCCGGTCAGGCCCTTGGACAGGCAGATGAAGTCGGGCCGGATGCCGGCCTGCTGGTGCGCGAACAGCGTGCCGGTGCGGCCGAAGCCGACCGCGATCTCGTCCACCACCAGATGCACCCGGTAGCGGTCGCAGAGCTCGCGCGCCCGCTGCAGGTAGCGCGGGTGGTGCATGGCCATGCCCGCGGCGCATTGCACCAGCGGCTCGACGATGAAGGCGGCCGTGCGGGCATGGTGCTCGGCGAGCCAGTCGCCCAGCGCGGCCGCGGCGCGTTCGGCCACCGCGGCGGCGTCCTCGCCCGGGGCGGCCTGGCGGGCATCGGGGCTGGGCACGGTGGCTGCCAGCCGCAGCAGCGGCGCGTAGGCTTCGCGGAACAGCGCGATGTCCGTGACGGCCAGTGCGCCGACCGTCTCGCCGTGGTAGCCACCGGCCACGCCCACGAAACGGCACTTGCCCGGCTGCCCGGCGTTGCGCCAGTAATGCGCGCTCATCTTCAGCGCGATCTCGGTGGCCGAGGCGCCATCGCTGGCGTAGAAGGCGTGGCCGAGGCCGGTGAGCGCGCCCAGCCGCTCCGACAGCTCGACCACGGGCGCATGGGTGAAGCCGGCCAGCATCACATGGTCGAGCCGGCCCAGCTGGTCGACCAGCGCGGCGCGGATCGCCGGGTGGCCGTGGCCGAACAGGTTCACCCACCACGAGCTGATGCCGTCGAGGATGCGGTGGCCTTCCACGTCGTGCAGCCACACGCCCTCGGCGCGGGCGATCGGGATCAGGGGCTGCGCGGCGCCATCGGCCTCGTGCAGCTTCATCTGGGTGCAGGGGTGCCAGACCGACGCCAGGCTGCGGCGGGTCCACGCTTCGTTGGTCTGGGCCGGCGTCATGGCGGGGCGGGAGAGCGGCCGCGATGATGCCACCGGCGGGCGATGGCCGGCCCGGCGGCCCGGGGCCCGGCCCCGGGCCCGGGTCTCAGCGACTCTCGATGAACACCGCCGCGGTGCGTGCCGGCACGGTGACGGTGCCGCTGGCCGGGTCGTAGCGCGATGTCTTGACCACCGGGTCCGCGCCCCCGGCCTGCACCGGGTGCAGCACGAGGCGACGGCCCGCATAACCCGGCAGCACGAAGCTGCGCGCGCCGGGGGCGACGTTGATGACGGCCACCAGGCTGCGCACACGCGGGTCGAGCTCGCGGCCGACGGTGTCGTCGATGCCCATCACCACCAGGCCTGGCACCTGGCCCGGGCCGACGTTGGCAAAGCTGACGCGGCGCTTGACTTCGGCGCCGCTGGCCAGGTGCAGCAAGGGCGTGCTGCGGCGCAGCCGGAGCCAGTCCATGAACACCGCATGCGCCTGCGCGATGTCGGCCGGCCCGGGCTTCAGCGCCGGGTTGGCCAGCAGGGGCTGCATCACCGACCAGTTGCCTGCGTTGCCCGCAAAGGCCGGCGGCAGGCCGACGCCCCAGTTGCTGCTCTGGTAGCTGAGGTCGAGCCGGTTGAACCAGTCGCCGGAGTTGTAGCTGTTGGCATCGAGCGACTTGGATCGCAGCAGATCGTCGCCGGCGTGGAAGAAGGCCACGCCCTGCGACAGGGCCAGCACGGCCACGCCCAGGCTGTTGACGCGCACCCGGTCGGCCATCGAGGTGCCCACGGGCAGCTTGAACTGGTCGTTGTCGAAGATCGTGGTGTTGTCGTGCGCCGAGATGTAGTTGACGACGTCTGCCGGATTGGCCGCGTAGCCCGCAGGCTGGCCGAAGTAGTCGATCTGGGCGCCCGTCTTGATGTGGCCGTCCTTGTCGGTGAAGACGAAGTCGCGCAAGGTGCCGGTGAGCCCCAGGCGGACGAAGTCGGCGGCGCGGTTCAGGGCGTCGCGCTGCGCGCTGGTGGCCGGTGCGTTGAGCGCGTTCGGGTCCAGCCACAGGCCGTTGATGAAGCCTTGGTTGGCGACCAGGCTGCTGCCGCCGTCGAACGGCCCGCCGCCCCGCACCGCGTCGCGCAGCCGGTCGTTGAAGGTGCCGATGCCGCTGCCGGCCATGTTGAGCTGGGTGGCCTGCACGAAGCGCGCGTCGTTGCCGACGCTGCCGAAGTTCCAGCCCTCGCCGTACAGGTAGATCGACGGGTCGATGCGCGCCAGCCGGGCCTTCAGCTCGAGCATCACCGCCTTGGGCGTGAAGCTCATCAGGTCGAAGCGGAAGCCGTCGACGTGGTACTGGCGGGCCCAGGTGAGCACCGAGTCGATGAGCAGCTTGCCCATCATGGCGTGCTCGCTGGCGGTGTCCTGGCAGCAGCTGTCGGTGAGCACGGCGCCGGTCGGGCCCAGGCGGTAGTAGTAGCCGGGGACGATCTTGTCGAGGATCGAGTTGGGGTTCTGGCCCGAGGCGCTGGTGTGGTTGAAGACCACGTCCATCACCACCCGCAGGCCCGCGTCGTGCAGGCCCTGCACCATCTGCCGGAACTCCAGCACCCGCGCCGTGCCCAGGGCGCTGCTGGCATAGCTGGCGCTCGGCACGGTGTAGAGCACGGGGTCGTAGCCCCAGTTGAAGCAGTCCTGGTCGCGCACGGGCTCGAGCGCGGCCTGCTGCAGGGTCGAATCGGCCGCGGCGGCCGGGATGACCGGGGTGATGCAGCCGCTGTCCGGCACGCTGGCGGTCTCGAAGGCCGGCAGCAGGTGGACGTGGGTCAGGCCGGCGCGGCGCAGGGCGCGCAGGTGATGCATGCCGTTGGTGTTGGCATAGCTGAAGGCGCGGTACTTGCCGCGATCGGCGGCGGGCACGCTGAGGTCGGAGGCCGAGAAATCGCGGATGTGGGTCTCGTAGAGGACGATGTCCTGCGGTGCATCGTCGTCCGGCCGCTCGCGCTGCCAGCCCGCGGGCTTCAGCGCGGGGGCGCTGAGGTCGACGATCAGGCTGCGGCCGTTGCCGGGCGCGGCGCCCAGCGAATAGGGGTCGGCGACGTCATTGACGACGACGCGGTCCAGGCTGCGCGTGTAGACCGCCACCTCGTACTGGTAGTAGCGACGGTTGGCCCAGGCACTGTCGCCGGCGGCGCTCCAGACACCCGTGCGCGCATCGAAGCGCATCGGCAGCGACTGGGCCACGGGGCCGTCGGCGCTGTCGTAGAGCTTGAGGCTGACGGTCTGCGCCGTCGGTGCCCAGACGCGGAACTGCAGGCTGGCGCCCGTGCCCGTGCCTTCGTCCGCGTCGTCGTCGTCCCGGCCCCGCCCCGCCACCACGGCGCCCAGGCGGCCCTTGAACCGGTACAGGTCGTCCAGCACGCCCGGCAGTTGCAGCGACGTCGCATCCACCAGCCCGTTGGCGCCGTAGGCCGCCAGCACGAGCTGGCCGCGCAGCAGCTGGGGCAGCCTCGATGCCTGATCGGCCGCCAGCGTCAGCGCGAGTGCGCCGGCCAGATGGGGGAACTTGGCACGCAGCGCCGGGCTGAGCCCGCCGGCCTGCACCGTCAGCGGCAGCCATTGGCCGCCCGCCACCCCGGCCTGGCTGGTGGTGATGCCACCGGCGGGTGCGAAGTACAGCCGGTAGCTGAGCGCGGCCGAGGCGCCGGGCCAGGCCAGGGTCTGACGATCGAGGAAGTGGCCGCGCGCCTGCGCCACGTTGCCCACCCTGAAGGGCGGGGCGGCGAGATAGATGGTGCAGTCGTCCTGCAGCTGCCAGATCTCGATCCCGACGCTGGCGACATCGGCCGGAAAAGGCTGGTAGCGGTCGTTGCCGCAGTTCTTGTTGTTGCCGGAAGCGTCGTGGAGGATCCAGTTCAGCCCGGAGTCGCTGGTCTTGAGCGCCACGTCGTAATAGACGCCGAAGCCATCGCTGCCGGTGGGTGCCTGCGCAGGGTTCCACTGCGGGCTGGGATAGAGCGCGCCGTACCAGGTGTAGAGCTGCCAGCCGCCGTAGTCGGCGGCGTCGCGGTGGTAATGGATGCGCGCCACGCCCGGCGCGGCCACCGCGGCCGAGGCGAAGCCGAAAGCCGCCACCAGCAGCCCCAGCACCCACGCCCGCCAGCCACTGGCGCGCCGATCGATGCCCCCTTCGCGATCGAGTCTCAGGCCCATCCAGTCTCTCCAGAAGAAAAGTAGTTTTGCTACGAAATCTTGGCCCCGACCAAGTCTTTCGAGCAGTTTCTCCTGATAGAGTACCTTCGGGTGACGAACTTTCTATCGTGGATACCCGTAGTTTCGCTACATTTTGGTCCGCAGCCGATCCATGAACCGATGCACCGCGACCCGTCGGCAAGGATGGCCTCCACCAAGGCCAGGGCGGATCACCCGGATCCCTGGACGTTCAGCGCTTCAGCAGCCGCAGGACCAGGGGGTGCTGCACCTTGCGATGTGCCGCGATGGCAAAGAAGCGCTCCTCGACGCCCTCGCAGGTTCCTACGCGCTTGACGCCGTAACCCTCGATCAAGTCTTCGTGAACCAGACTCACCGCGGGGAACACGCCCATGCCCCCCGCGCCGAAGGTCTTCAGCAGGGCGCTGTCCTCGAACTCGCCGACGGTGTTGGGTCGCACGCCTTGATGTTCGAACCACTGATCCAGCAGTCCGCGTGCCGCGGCGTGAGGGGTCGGCAAGAGCACGGGGACCTGGGCCAGGGATCGCGGGAACCCCCGCCTGGCGGCTGCGGCCAGGGCGGGCGCCGCATACCAGGAAAGCTCCGAGACACCGAGCGGATGGCTGTGAAGCTTCAAGGTGGCGCTCGAAGCCGCGGCACGGTCCGACAACACAACGTCCACCCGGTGTAGCGCGAGATCGGCCAGCAGATCGTCGAACTCCCCCTCGTGGCAGAGCAGATGCAGCCTCGGCTCCTCCAGCGCGGGCTGCAACAGGGCTTTCACGACCAGCTTCGGAACGCCGTCGGAGACACCCACGGTCAACCGAACACTGGGCACACTGGCCGCTTCGCGCACGCGCTGAGGCAGTTGCTCACCGAGCGCAAAGATCTGCTCGGCTTGGCGCATGGCAGCCTCGCCCGCCTCGGTGAGAGCGATCCCGCGTCCCATCGGCTTGAGCAAGGCGTACCCCAGCGCTCGCTCGAGCTCGCGCACCTGTGTGCTGACCGTCTGCACGGCCATGCCGAGCCGGTCTGCGGCGCGGGTGATGCCACCCTCCTTGCCCACGACCCAGAAGTAGTAGAGGTGGCGGTAGCTGAAGTCGAGGCTCATATCAAGTTTTTCAGAAGAGATCTTGATGAATCATCTGCTTTCTCAGGCCTGCTTGGATCTCTATCGTCCTGCCATGTTCAACCGACGGAAGCCTTCGATGCAAGTGCTTTTCAGCTCCCGCGACGGCGACGCGAATCAATTTCGCGACCAGGCGGTGCGCCGCGTACGCTTCGTCATGCGGCGCCTGAACTGGCTGGTCCCGCGTGCCAGGGTTCAGCTGTCCGATGTCAATGGTCCGCGCGGCGGCGTGGACAAGCGGTGCCAGATCCATCTGCGGACCGACGGCCGCGGGACCGTCGTCGTCACCGCGATGGCACGCGACTGGCGCACAGCGCTCGACTGCGCGCTGTCCCGCGCCACCCGCCTGCTGCTGCGCCTTTGGCGGCGCGGTCGTGCGCCGCACGAGCCGGGGCGACGCGCCGTCGCCTTGGAGCGCTGATCGGCCCCATCGTGCAAAGCGCCGACGACCAGCAGCCTCAGCTCGACGGCCCCTTCAACTGATTTGTCAACGGAAGCCCCATGCGCCATTACCCCACCAACAGCCCGCAGGCAGCGGCCCGGATCGTCGCCTTGGCCCTCGTGGCTGACGGCCATGTCTCTCAGTCCGAACTCGACAGGCTCGATCGGCTGGGAGCCTGCAGGCAACTCGGCATCGCTGCCGAAGAGATGTCAACGTTGCTGCAGACCTTCTGCGAGGATCTGCTGCAGGCGCGGCACTCGCACTGGGGCGACGCCCGGCAGATCGAGCCGGAGATGCTGGCTCAGCTCATGGCGGAGGTCGACGATCCGCTGCTGCGTCGCCGGGTACTCCAGCTTTGCGTGGCCGTCGTGGAAGCGGATGGCCACGTTGCCGACGGCGAATCGGTCGTACTCGTCAACGCCGTCGAGCAGTGGGGCCTGCACCGCCAGATGCTGGACGCGACAGCGCCAAGCTAGCCGCCGACGCCCGGCTTGGCCGTCGAGCGCTCATGCGCAGCCAGCGTGCCGCGTCTGCGGGCGCCGCAACCCCCTCCTCCGATCAGGGTGGCGCCGTTCCGGTTCTCACCTCAGCCCCAAGCAAGACCTCATGGACCTACTCCCTGCGCTCCTGTCCGCCGACGTGCTCGGCAAGGCTGCCTGGATCTGGCTGGTCTTCGTCGCCATCGTCGCTGCGCTGCTCGCCTTCGACCTGGGAGTGCTGCACAAGCACGATCAAGAGATCGGCGTCAGGGAGAGCCTGCTGCTGTCGTCGGGCTACATCACGATGGCCCTGTGCTTCGGCGCCTGGGTGTGGTGGTACCTGGGCGCGCCCAGCGGCCTGGCCTACCTGACGGGCTTCATGATCGAGAAGTCCCTGTCGATGGACAACGTGTTCGTCATCGCCCTGATCTTCTCGTTCCTTGCGATTCCACGTCACTACCAGCACCGGGTGTTGTTCTGGGGGATCCTGGGTGTGATCGTGCTGCGCGCGATCATGATCGGATTGGGCGCGATGCTGGTGAGCCAGTTCAGCTGGGTGCTTTACCTCTTCGGCATCTTCCTCGTGCTGACGGGCCTCAGGATGTGGAGGCTTGCCGACCACGTGCCTGACATTGCCGGCAACCCGCTGCTGAAATTCCTGCGCCAGCACCTGCGCGTGACCGATGCGCTGCACGGCAACGCGTTCTGGGTGCGCCAGGCGGATCGGCTCACCGGCCGTGTGACGCTCTGGGCGACGCCGCTGTTGCTGGCGCTGCTGCTGATCGAGTTCGTCGATCTGGTGTTCGCTGTCGATTCGGTGCCGGCGATCTTCGCGATCACCACCGACCCATTCATCGTCTACACCAGCAACATCTTCGCGATCTTGGGGCTGCGCGCGCTGTACTTCGCGCTCGCGGCGATGATCCACAGGTTCAAGTACCTCAAGTACGCGCTCGCCTTGGTGCTGGTCTTCATCGGCGCGAAGATTTTTCTGGTCGGCTTCATGGGCAAGTTCCCGCCTGCGATCTCGCTCGCGGTGACCTTCGGGCTGATCGCCGGTGGAGTCCTGGTCTCGCTGTGGAAGACGCGCAGCGACACGCCTGCAACGAGTGCACCCTGACCGAGGCGCTCGCCGGACGGCTCAGGCCCGCCGCCAACGAACAGCAGGCGCGCTGGAGACTGTTCTGACCAAATACAGTCGTAAACGACACCCCGGGAAATGCCTTGCGATCCGGCGTGGCGATTCGGCTACATCAGTTTCAGAAGTCGTAAACGCGAGGCGCCAAAACCACCGGTAGCCGCCCGACTTAGATAAACATAGTCGTAAACAGTCTCGCCAGGTCCGCCGAGCGACGCCTTGTCGCCTTCCAACTTGGACCACAAGCTCTGACGCCATGGTGGGCGCCATCTTGGGGACGACGGCTGTGCAGCGTTTGCTGCCGCTGGCCGCCGATCTACGAACTCACGGTTTGGTGCACCTTGCTGCCGTTCGTTGGCGCAGGCGGCAGCGTCGTCGCCGACAGGTATCAAGGTACGGCCGACGTTGCCACGATCAGGCGGAAATTGCGGCGCATTTGCGATACACTCCGACGATGAAGACCGCCACCATTCCGTCCGTTCGCGTAGAGCCTGACTTCCGCGCCGAGGTCGAGGCCGTGCTGGCGGATGGCGAGACCCTTTCCGAGTTTGTCGAAGCGTCTGTTCGTGCGGGCGTCGAGCGGCGCCGTGTCCAGGGAGAGTTCGTCGCGCGCGGCCTGCGCTCCCGTGACGAGGCGCGGCGAACCGGCGCCTACGTAGATGCCGACGTCGTGCTTGACGGCCTACAACGCAAGCTCGACGCCGCGCGCGTCCGCCTGGCGACGAAGGGCAAGTGACATTCAGGGTCCGGCTGACGCGAGACGCCGAGGCGGATCTCGACCGGCTGTTCGACTTCCTCGTCAAACGAGAGTTGGCTCGTGACGGCGGCAACCTGGATCTGCCAGAGCAGGCCATCACCGCATTGCGCGCCGGCATCGCCACGCTGAAGTCGTCGCCCTTCACCTGCCGCAAGGCGGGCAACAGTCCCTTCCTCAGAGAATTGGTCATTCCATTCGGACGATCGGGCTACGTCGCGCTATTCGAAATCGAAGACGAGTCGACCGTTGCCGTCGTCGCGATACGTCACCAGCTCGAAGACGACTACCACTGAGCAACCGTGTGCGCCACCCACGCGCCATCGAACGACTGCTGCCTTTCTGCTCGGCGGTTCGCTCCCGACCCGGAGCGGTCTCCCGAGGCAATCCAGAGCGGTCCTTCGTCCCGTCGCAACTGGCACCCGGGGCGGCCCACCAGGCGACGGTCTTGCTCCCGGGCCGAATGCGGCGCGCCGGCCGAGTTGCGACTGTTCGCCGGCAGACTTTATTCGTCTGAGTCACTGCCCAGCTATGTTTTCGACTTTATTGTCGTGTTTACGACTTTAATGTCCTGTTTACGACTATTTTTGGTCAGAACACGGCAATTGGCCGCGCCGCCCCTCACTCCACCGTCACGCTCTTGGCCAGGTTCCTGGGCTTGTCGACATCCGTGCCGCGCGCGCAGGCCGTGTGGTAGGCCAGCAGCTGCAGCGGCACCACGTGCAGGATCGGGGACAGCGCGCCGTAGTGCTCGGGCATGCGGATGACGTGCGTGCCGGCGACGCTTGCGATGCGCGTGTCGCCATCGGCGAAGACATAGAGCTGGCCGCCACGGGCGCGCACCTCCTGCAGGTTGCTCTTGAGCTTTTC
>JAGWLO010000078.1 GCA_028872015.1 Burkholderiales bacterium
GTAGCCCGCTCCCAGGAAATCGGGTCATGGGAGCGGGCGACGGAAGTGGCCCAGACGACCGCGGTCAAGCCGGCGGTCAAGGTCGTGCCCAAGAACGGCACCAACCCCAACTTCGGCATGAACATGCCGCTGATGAGCAGCGCGTTCGATACGGCGGCCTGGCTCAACGCAGCCTAGCGCCGTCCGGCGCGCCGGCCGCGGGCGGCCGGCGCGCCAGGGCGAGGTACTCGTCCACCGGCACCTCTTCGGCCCGGCGCTGGAGGTCGAACTCGGCGCCAGGGCATTGGCGCTCGATCCAGCGCCCCAGCGTGTGGCGCAGCAGCTTGCGCCGCTGCGAGAACGCCACCGTCACCAGCTCGCCCAGGCGGGCCGGGTCGATGCCGGCCTGCAGCGGCAGCGGCACCATGCGCACCACGGCCGAGTCCACGCGTGGCGGCGGCTCGAAGGCCTCGGGCGGCACCGCCAGCACGGGCTCGATGCGGTAGCGCCACTGCAGCATCACGCTCAGGCGGCCGTAGTCGCGCCCGCCCGGCGCCGCGGCCATGCGGTCCACCACCTCCTTCTGCAACATGAAATGCTGGTCCTGCACCTGCGCGGCGTGGTGCAGCAGGTGGAAAAGGATCGGTGTCGAGATGTTGTAGGGCAGGTTCCCCACCACGCGCAGCGGGGCGCCGGCCCGGGCCGCCAGGGCCGTGAAATCCACCGTCAGCACGTCGGCCTCGATCACCGTCAGCCGGGGCTCCCGGCGCAGCCGGGCGGCCAGGTCGCGGTCGAGCTCGACCACGGTCAGCGCCTGGCAGCGCCGCAGCAGCGGCCCGGTCAGCGCGCCCAGCCCCGGCCCGATCTCCACCAAGGCCTGCGCGGGCTGCGGCGCAATCGCCTCGACGATGCGGTCGATGACCCCGTGGTCGACCAGGAAGTGCTGGCCGAAGCGCTTGCGGGGCGTGTGATGACCCGCCGCGCGGCCGCTCACTGCGGCGGCTCGCGGTACTCGACGTAAGCCTGCGCGCGCAGCTCCTTGGTCCAGTCGAGGTAGGCCTGCTCGAACTTCTGCTCGCGCAGCGCGTTGCGTGCCTGCTCGCGCAGCTGGCGCGGCTGCAGGGCCACCTCGCGCCGGTCGAGCACCTGGATCAGGTGGACGCCGAAGCGCGAGACCACCGGCTGCGAGAGCCCGCCGATGGGCAGCGCATTCATCGCGGCCTCGAACTCGGGCACCATGGTGCCGGGCGAGGCCCAGCCCAGGTCGCCCCCGGCGGCGGCCGAGCCGTCCTCGCTGTACTTGCGCGCGATGTCGCCGAAGGTGGCCTTGCCGCTCTCGATCTCGGCACGGTACTCGGCCAACCGGCGTTCGGCCACCGCGGTCGTCAGCTCGGGCGAGGTGCGCAGCAGGATGTGGCGCACGTGCGTCTGCGTCACCTCGTCGATCTGCGGCGTCTTGCGCTCGATCAGCTTGAGCACGTGGAAGCCGGCGTCGCTGCGCAGCAGCGTGGGGGCGATCTGGCCGTTCTTCAGGTTCTTGGTCGCCTCGACGAAGGCGTCGGGCAGACGCGACGCCGGCCGCAGCCCGATCTCGCCGCCGGCCTTGCGGTTGCCGTCCTCGGAGACCTCGCGCGCGACGGTGGCGAAGTCCTCGCCCTTCAGCACGCGGTCGAGCGCTGCCTGGGCCACGGCCCGGCGCGCCGCCACGGTGGCCGCATCGGCGCCCTCGGGCACGGTGATGAGGATCTGCGCGATGTCGGTGGGTGCATCCCCCAGTGCCTCGGCACGCTGCTTGGCCAGGTAGGCGTCGATGTCCTGGTCGGAGATCTTGATGCGCTGGACCACCTCGCGCTCGCGCAGCCGCTCGATCATCAGCTGGTCGCGGATGTGCTCGCGAAAGCGCGCGTAGTCGGTGCCCTCGGCCGCCAGGCGCTGGCGCAGCGTGGCCAGCGAGATCTGGTTCTGCGCCGCGATGCTCTGCACCGCGCGGTCGACGTCGGCGTCGTCGACCTTCATGCCGCTCTCGCGTGCGTTGCTCAGCATCACGCGCTCGTCGATCAGGGCGTCGGTGGCCTGGCGACGCAGCTCGTCCATCGGCGGCAGCTTGGCCCCGGGCCCGGCGGCGGCGATGGCCTGCTGCACGCGGCGCTCGATCTCGCCCGCGGTGACCACCTCCTGGTTGACGACGACGGCGATGTAGTCGCCGTTGCGCAGCGTGCTGCGCTGCGCCGCGGCGTGCGCGCTGCCGGCGGAGCCCAGGGTCAGGCCCAGGGCCAGGCCCAGAGTCAACAGGAGACCGGCCCAGGCCGGGTGGGCACTAGTCGCGGTAGGGAGCAGTCTGGTCATAGGTGTCGCCTGTCTGGGGCGTGTCGTGCAGCAGGCGGTAGCCGGGAATATTGTCCTTCAAGACCTGCAGCGGGTTCGAGCCCAGCCGCGACAAGCCCACCAGCTCGAGCTGGAACATCACCCGCGTGGTCGCCTCGCTCGTGCCGGTGGACAGGCGCTCGGCCACCACCCGCGCCACCCAGCAGCCGGCGTCGTACTCGGCACCCACCACCGAATCGGTGACGCGGCGGTCGCGCAGGCTGTAGTTGACGCGGCCGACCGAGTACCAGGTGCCGCCGCAGGTCGTGCCCGCGGCGCGGCTGGCCACCGTGGCGGCGGGCGTGCCGCCGCGCGACCAGATCGGCCATTGCCAGCCGAGCTCCATCTGCTCGGTGAGGCCGCGGCTGAGGCGGTAGGTGGCGCTCAGCGTGCGGTAGGGGCCCGGCGCGTAGACCGCGCCGATGATGGAGCGCACCGAGCGGCCGATGGCGGGGCTGTACTGCAGGGTCGAGTTGAGCGACCAGTTCGGCACCAGCGAGGTCGAGCCCAGCAGCAGCACGTCCGACAGGCGCCGGCTGGTGGGCGCGCCGTCGGGCGTGCCGTCGGCCTGCGCCGTCACGCGCTGGGTGCCGAACAGGTAGCGCTGCACCAGGCCCAGGCGCAGCGCCTCGGCCCCCGTGGCGGCGTCGATGAAGCGCGAGGTGACGCCCGCGGTCAGCGTGTTGCCGTCGGACACGCGGTCGACGCCGGAGAACTGGTTCACGCTGTAGATCGAGCTGAAGTTGAAGTCCTTCGCCGCCGAGTCGTAGTTCGGCAGCTGGGCCTGGGCCCGGTACGGCGTCAGCGCGTACAGCAGCCGCGGCTCCAGCGTCTGGCGCAGCGCGCGCCCGAAGACCCGGGTCTGGCGCTCGAACTCGAGGCCCGCGTCGACGCTGACGGTGGGAATCGTGCGCGTGGCGCGCTGGCCGCCGGCCGCCGCCGGGTCGGCGTCGAGGTAGGTGGCCGAGTTCAGGCTCAGCCTGGGCACCACGAACCAGCCCGGCTCGCGCCAGGGGTGGCTGATGTCGCCCAGCAGGTGCAGCCGCACGCCGCCCTCGCGACCGGCGCGCGCGGCCTGGCCGGCCGGCAAGGTGAAATGGTTGTACTCGGTTTGCAGGTCGTAGTGCCAGCCGCCCTGGTCGCCGTCCAGCTGCACGCCCAGCTGCGGGCTGCGCTGGTACGGAGCGACGACGACCGGGTCGGCCGCCGTGCCCTGCAGCACCTGCCAGCCCTCGGCGCGGGCATACAGCAGGCCGCTGCCGCCGGCCAGCGTGAACGGCCGCTCCAGATCGGCCCGCTGCGGCAGCAGGCGTGGCGTGATGCTGCGCGAGGTGCTGGGGAAATCCTTCCACCAGCCGTCGTCGGACACGTGCACCGCATCGATGCTGTAGCGGGCGCCGCCGGCCAGGGTGCCGCCATGGGCCCATTGCAGCGCGCTGCGCTGGCGGCCGGTGAGGCGGTCGAAGGGCAGCCAGCTCAGTGCGGCCGTGCCCTGCAAGGTGGGCTCGAGATAGCGGAACTCGGAGTCCAGCGCGAAGCCGCGGCGGCTGATGGCACGCGGCGTGAGCGTGGCGTCGCGGTTGGGCGCGATGTTCCAGTAGTAGGGCACCGCGAGCTCGAAGCCGCTGCGGCTGTTGGTGTCGAACGTGGGCGGCAGCCAGCCCGACTGGCGCGCGTTGGACAGCGGAAAGCTCAGCGTCGGCAGGGCCAGGATCGGCACGCCCAGGAAGTGCAGCACCGCGCCGCGCGCCACGCCCTCGTCGGCCGCGGTGTCCAGGGTCACGCTGTCGGCCTTCAGCAGCCAGTCGGGCTCGGCGCTGCCCACGCGTCGGCAGCTCGTGTAGTCGGCATGGACGGCGCGCGAGTGGTCGGCATCGATGAAGTCGATGCGGTCGGCGCGACCCCCCGCGCCGAGCTGGGTGAACTGGAACTCCGGGCGCAGGAAGTAGCCGCTGAAGCGCTCGACCTGCAGCTGCATCTCGGGGCCGCTGTAGACGGCGCCGTCGCGGCTGATGCGCACCTGCCCGCGCGCGGCGGCCAGGTCGTGCTCGGCGTCGTACGACAGGTGGTCGGCGTGGATCACGAGCCGGCCGCGGCGGTACTCGGCGTCGCCGTCGGCGGTGGTCAGGAAGTCGGGCTGGCTGACGATGCGCCGGGCCTGCAGCAGGCTGGGCAGGGCGCTCGCCGCGGCACCCTGGGGCAGGGGGTGCAGCGACAGGCTCGGCTGCAGCGCGGATGCACCCGCCGGGGCGGAGGCCGGCGCAGCCGGGGGTGCCGGTGCCGATCCCGAGGGTGCCGAGGCCGCGGGGGCTGCGGGTGCGGCCGGGGCCCCTTCGGGGCCGGCCGCCAGAGCCACGGCCAGGGCCAGCGCGGTGAATCGCATCGGAAGCGGGGGGGGCTGCGCGGGCGCGGTGAAGGGGAAGCCGGAATCGGAGCGGGCGAGTTTATCCGCGTGACCCGCGGCGCCGGGGCGTGGCTCAGGGCGGCAGCCGCGTCGAGCAGCCGGCCGCCGCGAGCCACGGGTCTTCGTCCTGGCCACCGAAGATCTCGAGCAGGAAGTCGATGAACGCCCGCGTGCGCGCCGGCAGGTGGCGGCGCGAGGGCATGCCGGCCCACAGCGTGACGTCGAACAGGCGCCAGGCGGGCAGCACGCGCTCCAGCGCGTTCTCGAACAGCGCATCCTCGATCACGTACGACGGCAGCCCGGCCACGCCCAGGCCGGCCAGTGCCGCGGCGTACATCGTGTCCACGTGCGTCGTCGCCAGCGCCGCGTGGCGCGAGCGCGCCAGCGTGTACGACTCCGCGCCGGGCTGGCCCGGCTCGCCGCTGTAGAAGACGAGCCCGCCCTGCAGCGCCGAGACCGGGGGCACCACGGCCTCGTGCCGGGCCAGCTCGCTCGGGTGGCCGGGGCGGCCGCGGCGGTCGAGGTACTCGGGCGCGGCGCAGATCACCACCTCGGCGCGCGCCAGGCGGCGGGCGATGAAGTCGCCGTCGGGGGGGTCGCGGCGCTGGAAGATCGTGATGTCGTAGCCCTCGTCCACCGTGTCCACGGGGCCCGGCGAGGTGATCTCCAGCGTCACCTCGGGGTAGCGGGCCTGGAAACGCGGCAGGTGCTTGGCGAGCTGGTGCACGGCCACGGCCGGCGGGCACAGCACGCGCAGGTGGCCGCGCGGCAGCTGGGTGGACGCGCTGGCCAGGGCCTCCGACTCCTCGACGTCGATCAGGATCGCGCGCACCTTGTCCAGGTACTGCTCGCCCACCTCGGTGAGCGCGATGCTGCGCGTGGTGCGGTTGAGCAGCCGCGCGCCGAGGTGGTTCTCGAGCTCGGCCACGATGCGCGTGACCACCGGGGGCGCCAGGTCGAGCGCACGCGCCGCCCTGGCAAAGCCGCCCTCGTCGATGACGCGGGCGAAGACGCGCATCGCGCGCAACTGATCCATCTTTCTTCCTCGAATCGGAACACTCCGTTCGCGAGCGTCTCATTTATCCCGCGACCCTGCCTGCCTACAGTTGCATCCATCGATGAGACCCCCGCGTAAGAAGACTCACCGACGCGGCGACGAAAACCTCGTTGCCACCGAAACAACGTCATTCCCCTGTCCTCATCGCTCGAAAAGGAAACTCGTCATGAACACCAAGCAGATCATCGCCCTGGCCGCCCTCACCGTCGCCGGCTCCGCCGCGCTGGCGCAGCAGCCCGCCCAGGTGGTCACGGTCACCGGCTCGCCCTTCCACGCCTACGTCAGCGAGACCGAAGGCCTGGTGACCGAAGCCGCCGTCGCGCCCAGCACGCTGAGCCGGGCCCAGGTGACGGCCGCGGTGCTCGAAGCGCGCGCGGCCGGCCAGTACCCGTTCGTGGGCGAGGTGCAGGGCTACCGCGTGGCGATGGCCGCCGATAGCCCCGACAGCACCCTCAGCCGGGCCGACGTGCGGGCCCAGAACACGCGCGCCGCGCGCCAGGCCTTCGCCAGCGAGTTCCCGGGCGGGTGATCCGCCGGCCGCGCCACCGCGGCGCGGCCACTCCATTGCTGAGACAATCGGGCCCTGCCCAATACTGCTGCCGCCCGACGCCTGATCCAGGCGTCGGGCGGCTTGCCTTTGCGATGTTCGCCTTCTTCGAGCGCCGTATCCGCCCCACCGCGCACCCGGGCACGGCGCCGCCGCCGCAGCTGCTGGCGTTCTACTGGCACTACGTGCGCCAGGCCAAGGGCCTGTTCGGCGCGATGTTCGTCACCGGCGTGATGGTGGCGCTGGTGGACACGCTGATCCCGCAGTTCATCGGCCGCCTGGTCACGCTGATGCAGGCCGCCGACCGCGCCACGGCCTTCGCGCAGGCGCTGCCGATGCTGCTGGGCATGGCCGCCACGGTGCTGCTGCTGCGTCCGCTGGCGCTGGTCTGCGACAGCCTGGTGCGCAACAACGCCGTCGTGCCCGGCGTCACCAACCTCATCCGCTGGCAGAGCCACTGGCACGTGGTGCGCCAGAGCTGGCCCTTCTTCCAGAACGACTTTGCCGGCCGCATCGCCAACCGCGTGATGCAGACCAGCAACGCGGTGCGCGAATCGGTGGTCAGCAGCATCCGCGCGGTCTGGTACATCGTCGTCTTCGGCCTGACCACGCTGGGCCTGCTGGCGCATGCCGACTGGCGGCTGGCGGTGCCCACGGTGCTGTGGTTCCTGGGCTATGCGGTCTTCCTGCGCCGCTTCGTGCCGCGCATGCGCGGCCTGGCCCGGGCCAGCTCCGAGCTGCGTTCGGCCGTGATGGGCCGCGTGGTGGACAGCTACAGCAACATCCTCACCGTCAAGCTGTTCGCCCGCGCCCGCGACGAGGACGCCTACGTGCGCGAGGTGGTGGACGAGCACACCGCGGCCATCGCTGCCCACATGCGGCTGACCACCGGCTTCATGGCCACGCTGTCGCTCATGAACGCGGCGCTGCTGACCGGCACGGCCGCCATCGGCATCACGCTGTGGGCGCAGGGCCGCATCTCGGCCGGGCTGGTGGCCACCGCGCTGCCGCTGGCCTGGCAGATCGTCAACGTCGCCGGCTGGGTGAGCTGGGAGGTGACCGGCATCTTCGAGAACATCGGCGTGGTGCAGGAAGGCATGCAGACCATCGCCGTGCCGCATGCCATGACCGACCGCGCCGGCGCGCGCGAGCTGGCCGTGCGCGCGCCGCCGCACGGCGGCGAGATCCGCTTCGAGCACATCGGCTTCACCTACGGCCGCGACGACGGCAAGAAGGTGCTCGACGACCTGAATCTCGTCATCCGCCCCGGCGAGCGCGTCGGCGTGGTCGGCCGCTCGGGCGCGGGCAAGAGCACGCTGGTGAACCTGCTGCTGCGCTTCCACGACCTGGAGCAGGGCAGCCTGCGCATCGACGGCCACGACATCCGCGAGCTGTCGCAGGAGAGCCTGCGCGCGGCCATCGGCATGGTCACGCAGGACACCTCGCTGCTGCACCGCTCGATCAGCGCCAACATCGGCTACGGCCGGCCCGAGGCCACGCAGGCCGAGATCGAGGCCGCGGCGAAGAAGGCGCAGGCGCACGAGTTCATCCTGGGCCTGCAGGACTGGCAGGGCCGCAGGGGCTACGACGCCCACGTGGGCGAGCGCGGCGTCAAGCTCAGCGGCGGCCAGCGCCAGCGCATCGCGATCGCCCGCGTGGTGCTCAAGGACGCGCCGATCCTGGTGCTGGACGAGGCCACCTCGGCGCTCGACAGCGAAGTCGAGCTGGCGATCCAGAGCCAGCTGCTCGGCCTGATGGAAGGCAAGACCGTGATCGCCATCGCGCACCGCCTGAGCACCATCGCGCGCATGGACCGGCTGATCGTGCTCGAACGCGGCCGCATCGTCGAGCAGGGCACCCACGCCGAGCTGCTGGCCCGCGGCGCGGCCGTCGGCCACTACGCCCGGCTCTGGGCGCACCAGAGCGGCGGTTTCCTGGTCGAGGACCCGGCCTGAGCCGCGCCGGCCGCGCGGCGGCCCCGACAATCTGCCGCCATGGAACACCTTGCCCCCCTGATCGATCTCGTGCTGCACATCGACGTGCAGCTCAAGAGCTTCGTGCTCGCCTACGGCGCGTGGGTCTACGCGCTGCTGTTCGCCATCGTCTACATCGAGACCGGGGTGGTGGTCATGCCCTTCCTGCCCGGCGACTCGATGCTGTTCGTGGTGGGCGCGCTGTGCGGCCTGGGCCTGATGAGCCTGCCGCTGACCATCGGCCTGCTGATCGCCGCCGCGGTGCTGGGCAACCAGACCAACTACACCATCGGGCGCCGCCTCGGCCCGCGCGTGTTCGCCTGGCCCGACTCGCGCTGGTTCAACCGCGCCGCGTTCGACCGCATGCACGCCTTCTACGAGCGCTACGGCGGCGTCACGCTGGTGCTGGCGCGCTTCATGCCGTTCCTGCGCACCTTCGCGCCCTTCGTCGCCGGCGTGGCGCAGATGACGCGGCGCCGCTTCACTCTGTACGACGTCAGCGGCGGCGTGCTCTGGGTGGCCAGCCTGACGCTGGCCGGCTACTGGTTCGGCAACCTGCCCTGGGTGCAGGCCCACCTGAGCCGCATCATCTGGGCCATGGTCGTGATCCCGGCGCTGCTGGTGGTGGCCGGCGCGCTCAGGGGCAGGCTGCGATCACCTGCGCCACCGCGGCCGTGAGCTGCTTGCCGTAGGGCACGTGCAGGAACTCGTTCGGTCCGTGGGCGTTGCTCTTCGGGCCGAGCACGCCGCAGACCATCATCTGCGCCGCCGGGAACCCCGCCGCCAGCATGCTCATCAGCGGAATGGTGCCGCCCTGGCCGATGTAGCCCACGGGGGCGCCGAACTGCGCCGTCGAGGCCTCGTTCAGCGCGCGCTCCAGCCAGGGCGCGAGCGCGGGCGCGTTCCAGCCCGTGGCGCCCAGGGCGCCGGCGCGGCCGTCGGGGTGGAAGGTGACCTTCGCGTTGTAGGGCGCGTTGTCCTCCAGCAGCGCCTTCAGCCGCAGGCTCGCCGCGTGCCCGTCCACCAGCGGCGGCAGGCGCAGCGAGAGCTTGAAAGCCGTGTACGGCCGCAGCACGTTGCCGGCGTTGCCGAGCGCGGGCAGGCCCTCGGCACCGGTCACGCTGAGCGTGGGCCGCCAGGTGCGGTTGAGCAGGCCCTCGACCGGGTCGGTGGTGGTGGGCAGCGTGGGGCCGCCGTCGGCGCCGCAGGCCCAGGGCATGCGCTTCCAGACCTCGTCCCTCAGGATCGCGGCGGTGGCGCGCGCCTGCTCGAGCCGCGGGCCCGGGATCTCGCAGTGGAAGCTCTCGGGCAGCAGCCGGCCGGTGGCGCTGTCCTCCAGCCGGTCGAGCACGTGGCGCAGGATGCGGAAGCTCGACGGCACCAGCCCGCTGGCGTCGCCCGAGTGCACGCCTTCGGTGAGGATCTCGACCTTGAGCGTGCCGCTGACCATGCCGCGCAGGCTGGTCGTCAGCCACAGCTGGTCGTAGTTGCCGGCGCCGCTGTCCAGGCACACCACCAGGCCCACCTGGCCCAGGCGCGGGCCGAGCGCGTCGAGGTAGGCGGGCAGGTCGGGCGAGCCGCTTTCCTCGCTGGTCTCGATCAGGCCCACGCAACGCGGCCGCGCGATGCCCTGGCGGTCCAGCGCCTCGATCGCGGTGAGCGCGGCGTAGACGGCATAGCCGTCGTCGGCGGCGCCGCGGCCGTAGAGCAGGCCCTGCTCGAGCTTGGGCGTCCAGGGGCCGAGATCGCGACGCCAGCCGTTGAACTCGGGCTGCTTGTCGAGGTGCCCGTACAGCAGCACCGTGTCGCCGGTGGCGGTGCCCGAGGCGGCCCGGGTGGCCGGGATGTCGAAGAACAGCACCGGCGTGCGACCTTCGATGCGCACCACTTCGAGCGTCAGGCCCGGCAGCCGCCGGCCCTCGACCCAGGCTGCGGCGTCGCGCAGCACGCGGTCGAGCAGGCCGTGCGCGGCCCAGTCGGGGTCGAACATCGGGCTCTTCGCGGGCACCGCCACGTAGTCGACGAGCGCGGGCACGATGCGCTCGTCCCAGGCGCGGTCGCAGTAGGCGGTGATTGCGGCGAGGGCGCCGGCCTCGAAGGGGCGCGTGGGGGCGTTCATCGGGCGGGCTCCTGTAGCGGCGTGGGAGCGTGCAGTTTAGAACCGCGCCAGCCAGTGCGTGAGCACGGCCAGCACCTGCTCGCGATCGGGCTCGGGCTCGTTGAAGATCTCGTGCGCCAGGCCGTCGAAGTACTGCGCCTGCACCACGGCCGGCGGCGCGGCGCCGGCGAAGGCGGCACTGCCCGCGGGCAGCACGCAGCGGTCGGCGCCGGCCCACAGCAGCAGCGTGGGCGTGCGCCAGGCCGCGGCCCGCTCGGCCACCAGGTGGCCCGACTCGACCATGAAGCGCAGCAGTCGCGGCGTGATGCGGTCGTGCACCAGGGGGTCGGTGCGGTAGGCGTGCACCACCGCCGCGTCGCGGCTGATCCAGTCGGGTTGCAGCCCGTTGCCCAGGCGCAGCGCCGGTGTCGCGCGTGCCAGCAGCGCCAGCAGCAGGCGCTGGCGGCGACCCAGCCCGAGCGCCAGCGCGGGCGACGACAGCACCAGCGCGTCGACGTCGCGCACCCAGCGCGCCGCGTGGCCGCCGAGCGACTCGGCGACGAAGCGCGCCGCGATCAGGCCACCCAGGCTGTGGCCGAGCAGCACGTGGCGGCCGCGGCTGCGCAGGTGGTCGGTGACGACGGCCAGGTCGCACAGCAGCGCCTGGCGGCTCGGCACGCTGCCGCGCGGGCCCTCGCTGCGGCCATGGCCGCGCTGGTCGTGCCCGGCCACGTGCCAGCCTTGGGCGTTGAGCCTCGCGGCCAGCGCCGCGTAGCGCTCGATGTGTTCGCCCAGGCCGTGCACGATCTGCACCGTGCCGCGCGCGGGCAGCGCGGTGGGCCAGCGGCGCAGGTGGAGCCTCACGCCGTCGGCGCACCGCAGCATGTCCATCGTCGGTGGGAGCGCGCCGGGCGGCCGAAGTTCGGGCCCGTCGGCGGCGGTCTTCAAGCCGCGCCCGTCAGGCGATGCCCACACCGTCGCGCCCATGCGGCTGCGCGGGGTCGGGCGGGGTGCGCTGGGCCGCGGCCAGCGCGCGCCAGCAGCCCGCGGTGGCCGGGCCGCACGCGGCCAGCAGGGCGGCCGTCGCCGCCGTTGCTTCCGGGGCTTCCGGAGCCTCAGGGTCATCGGAGACCGCGCCAGGCCCGCCCGGCGGCGCATCCCGCGTGGCCAGCGCGGCAGCCAGGCGGTCAGCGGCGTACAGGTGCCGCACCGGCAGCGTGGCCCCGGGCCGCAGCCCCTGGCGTGCCACTTCGGCCGCCGGTTGCAGCAGCGCCGGCGGCAGCTGCCAGTGCCGCGCCACGGCCAGGCACAGGCCGTCGCGCGCCGCCACCAGCGCCGCGGCCAGGGCCGGCCCCGGTGGCAGCGCCGGCCCGAGCTGCGCAGCGTCGAGCGCGCGCAGCACCGCGCCCCAGGCCGCGTTGTGCACCAGCGCCAGCAGGTAGGCATCGAAGGGGTCGAGCCCGCCGTCCTGCGCCAGTGCCGCGCTCAGCTGCGTCTGGCGGTCGGTGTGCTCCCACAGCCGGCCCGCGCTGCGCGCCAGCAGCTCGCCGCCGCGCGCCTCGACCACGGGCTTGAACACGACGCGGGCGACCGCGCGCCGCAGGCCGTCGGCGCCCAACACCCGGATCGCCTGGGCCAGGTCCACCACCGCCGTATCGTGCCGGTACAGCGCGCCGTTGGCCAGGGCGAGGGTCTCGGCCACCAGCGTCACGTCGCGCGAGACATGC
Organism: Burkholderiales bacterium; assembly: GCA_028872015.1. Lineage (GTDB taxonomy): Bacteria > Pseudomonadota > Gammaproteobacteria > Burkholderiales > Burkholderiaceae_C > Rubrivivax. Next base: position 12,150 of record JAGWLO010000078.1, read on the forward strand.
TGGGCCAGCTCCGGCAGCGACCAGGCCGGCCCGCGCAGGCGTGCCAGCACCTGCGGCACCACGCCGGCGGTGCGCGGCAGCAGGCCGGCGTCGGGCTGCGCCCCCGCGGCGCGCTCGGCCAGCCGCTGCAGCGCCCGCTGCACGCCGGGGTCTAGCGGCGCCATTGGCGCCAGTGGCAACTGCGAGGACGGGGCGCTGCGTGGCGGCGCCGGATGCTGCAGCAGCCAGCCCACGAAAGCGAGCTCGGCCTCGGCCCGGCCTGCCAGCAGCAGCTCGGCCTCGGGGGCGGCGCTGCGGGGTGCGGGCGGGGCTCCGGGGGCGGTCGCAGCCTCGGGCCGTGCCGGCGACGCTGCCCCCGGCGGCGCCGGCTGCCGCACGCCCACGAGGCGCTGCCACCAGGCCTTCATCGCGCGGCGCCGGCCTTCACAGCTTGAGCTCGTAGTCGATGATCACGGGGGCGTGGTCGGAGAAGCGCTGCTCGAGGTAGATGGCCTCGCGCCGGGCCTTCGCGGCCACGGCCGGCGTGGCCAGGTGGTAGTCGATCCGCCAGCCCACGTTCTTGGCGCGGGCCTGGCCGCGTTGGCTCCACCAGGTGTACTGCTCGGGGTTCGGGTTCAGGGTGCGGAACACGTCGACCAGGCCGCCGGCCGAGAGCAGCCGCGTCATCCAGGCCCGCTCTTCGGGCAGGAAGCCACTGTTCTTCTGGTTGCCCTTCCAGTTCTTGAGGTCGATCTCGTGGTGCGCGATGTTGATGTCGCCGACCAGGATGAACTCGCGTTCGGCCTTGAGCTTCATCAGGTGCGGGAACATGCGCGCCAGGAAGCGGAACTTCGCCGCCTGCCGCTCTTCGCTGCTGGAGCCGCTGGGAAAGTAGCAGCTGATGAGGCTGAACTTGCGCCGTGCGGTGTCGAAGCGGGCCTCGACCCAGCGCCCCTCGGGGTCGAACTCGCGGCTGCCCCAGCCGGCGACCACGGCGCTGGGCGCCTTGCGCGTGTACAGGCCCACGCCCGAGTAGCCCTTCTTCTCGGCGAGGTGGAAATGCCCGGCCAGCTCGCCCAGCTTGTCCAGCCGCCCTTCGACGTGCTCGGCCTGGGCCTTGACCTCCTGCACGCCAATACAATCGGCCCCCGTGTCCTGGGCCCACGCCACGAAGCCCTTGTCGGCGGCCGAGCGAATGCCGTTCAGATTGAGCGTGATCAGCCGAAACACCCAGACGACCCCTGTGACTGCACGATGAGCCCCGCCGACGCCCCGACCCTGGCCCGCGAATTCGTCGAATTCGCGGTCGGCGCTGGTGTGCTGCGCTTCGGCGAGTTCCGCACCAAGGCCGGCCGGCTCTCGCCTTACTTCTTCAATGCGGGCGGCTTCGACGATGGCGCCAAGCTCTCCCGGCTGGCGGAATTCTATGCACGGCGGCTGCTGGCCGACGACGCCCCCGCCTTCGACATGCTTTTCGGCCCCGCCTACAAGGGCATCCCGCTGGCCGCTGCGGTGGCGGTGGCGCTGGCGCAGCGCGGCCGCAACGTGCCCTACGCCTACAACCGCAAGGAAGCCAAGGACCATGGCGAAGGCGGCAGCCTCGTCGGCGCGCCGGTGCGGGGGCGGGTGCTGATCATCGACGACGTGATCTCCGCCGGCACCTCGGTCCGCGAGTCCATCGCCCTGATCCGCGCCGCTGGCGGCCAGCCCTGTGCGGTGGCCATCGCGATGGACCGCCAGGAACGCGCCGGCGACGACACCGCCGTGCGCGAGAGCGCGGTGCAGCACGTGCAGCGCGAGCTCGGCCTGGCCGTGGTGGCGGTGGCCACGCTGGCCGACCTGCTGCAGGTGCTGGCCGAAGCCGGCGCCCCGGCGCTGGCCGCGCATGCCGCGCCGGTGCGGGCCTACCGCGAGCGCTACGGGGTTTGAGCATGCCGCTGCGCCGCCTCGCCGACGCGGCCCGGGCCGCCCTCGCCTGCGCTGCGGCCGCGTGCGTCCTGGGCTGGCCGGGCCCGGCGGCGGCGCAGGCCGACAGCAAGCCCATCGGCGCCATCTACACCTGCACCGACGACCACGGCCGACGCCTCACCTCCGACCGCCCGATCATCGAGTGCATGGCCAAGGAGCAGCAGGTGCTCAACCGCGACGGCTCGCTGAAGGCGGTGCAGCCGCCTGCGCTGACGGCCGACGAACTCGCCGCCAAGGAAGCGCGCGACCGCGCCGCCGCGCTGGCCCGCGCCGCCCAGGCCGATGCCGTGCGGCGCGACCGCAACCTGCTGGCCCGCTACCCCAACGAAGAGGCCCACGAGCGCGCCCGCGAGGCCGCGCTCGACACCGTGCGGCTGGCCATGAAGGCCACCGCGGCCCGGCTGCACGAGCTGGCGGCCGAGCGCAAGCCGCTGCGCGACGAGGCCGAGTTCTACGTCGGCAAGCCGCTGCCGCTGAAGCTGCGCGCCGCCATCGATGCCAACGATGCCGCCGCCGCTGCCCAGCGCGAGGCCGCGGCCACCCAGCAGGCCGAGCTGGACCGCATCAACAAGCTCTACGACGCCGAACTCGCCCATTTGCGCAAGCTCTGGGCCGGCGCCACGCCGGGCTCGCTGGGCACGCTGGGTGCGGCAGCGCCACACGCGGCCCAGGTCGGCCGCTGAGGGCTGGGCGCCTCACGGGCGCACGGGCGCATGGGCGCTCAGCCCGCGGCCAGCCGCTGCCTCAACAGCGCGCCGGCCTGCGCCGGGTTGGCCTTGCCGGCGCTGGCCTTCATCACCTGGCCGACGAGGGCGTTGAAGGCGCGGTCCTTGCCGGCGCGGAACTCGGCCACCGATTGCGGGTGGGCCGCGATCACGCCGTCGACCAGGGCTTCCAGCGCGCCGGTGTCGCTGAGCTGGCGCAGGCCCATCGATTCGATCAGCGCGTCGACTTCGCCGCCCGGCGCCGCCCACAGCGCGTCGAACACCTGGCGCGCGCCGTTGTTCGAGACCGTGCCATCGGCCACGCGCCGGATCAGCGCCGCCAGGGCCGGCGCGCGCACGGGCGCCGCGTCGATCGCCAGGCCGCTGTCGTTGAGCCGCTTGGAGACCTGGCTCATCAGCCAGTTGGCGGCCAGCCTGGGCTGCGCGCCGGCGTCGCGCAAGGCTTCGTAGTAGCGCGCGAAGGCCAGGCTCTGCGTCATCAGCGCGGCGGCCTCGGCGGGCAGGCCGTCGTCGCGCTGGAAGCGCTCGGCCATCGCCGCCGGCAGCTCGGGCATGGTTGCCTTCACGCGCTCGACCCATTCGGGCGCGATCACCAGCGGCGGCAGGTCGGGGTCGGGGAAGTAGCGGTAGTCGTGCGCGTCTTCCTTGCTGCGCATGGCCCGGGTCTCGCCGGCCTCGGGATCGAACAGCACCGTGGCCTGCTCGATGGCCAGGCCGTCCTCGAGGCGGTCGATCTGCCACTGCACCTCGATGTCGATCGCCTGCTGCAGGAAGCGGAAGCTGTT
>JAGWLO010000079.1 GCA_028872015.1 Burkholderiales bacterium
CAGGCCGCGCACGTCGGGCGGCGCGCCCGCGGCGGGCAGCGGCGTCCCGCCCGCGACGGCCACCGTCACGCGCCCGGCCGCCCCCGCGGGGCGACCGCCGAAGCCGCCCAGCACCAGCAGGAACAGCAGGCTCAGCCGCGGCGCGTCGAACAGGCTGCCGAACAGGCCTACGAGCACGAAGCCCACGACCGCGGCCAGGGCCGCGATGGCGCCGGGGCTGCCCCGCCAGGCCGCCCGCGCCAGGCCCGCCAGGGCCTGCAGCAGCAACAGCCCGAACGCCACCACGCCCAGCCAGCCCTGGTCGAAGTAGAGCCCCAGCCAGAGGTTCTTCACGTGCCAGGGCAGGTGGTTGAAGGTGGACGAGAAGAACCAGTGGTCGCGCCCGCCGGCGAAGCTGCCGTTGCGCACCAGGTCGACGCCGTCCTCTCCGACCAGGGCCACGTCGCGCACGTCCAGCGTGGTGCCGGGCGTCGCGTTCTCCAGCGACAGCTTCACCGGGCGGCGCCACAGCCAGGGCCCGGCGCCCAGCCCGTGGCTGTCGATGGTGGCGGTGCGGTGGACCCACGCCCCGGCCGCCGCGGCGCCGCCGGTCGCCAGGGTGGCTGACTGGCAGCCGTAGCCCACGAAGTAGGTGCGCGCACAGACCAGCACGTTCAGGCTCGCCGCGGCGCCGGCGGCGCGCAGGTCGAGCGCGAGGCGATAGCGCTGCCGCGGCCGCACGTCGACCAACTGCTCGACGTACAGCGTGCGGCCCGAGCCGAGCTTCAGGTAGCTGCCGCCGGCGTCGGCGGCGTAGCGGAACGTGGCCGGCTCGTCGCCGTCGCGGTTGCGGAAGTAGTAGGTCTCGGGAAACCGCCCCAGGCCCATGCCGAAGGCGTCGGTGACCCAGCCCGGGTCCATCATCTCCAGGGTCTCGCGCCAATGGGCCAGGCGCACCCCGAGGTCGGGGGCCGAGCTCGCCAGCCGCTGCTGCGCGAAGCGCCCTGCCCCCACGGCCGCGCCCAGCACCAGGGCCAGCGCGACGGCGCCGGCCACCCAGCCCGCGCGGCGGCGCGCGCCCTGGCGCCGGGCGCTTCGCACGAACAGCGCCCCGGCCAGCGCCAGCGCCACGAAGCCGGCGCCCCAGCCGCCGCGCGCATAGGTGACCATCAGCACGTAGCTGGCCGCGCCGAACAGCAGCCCGCAGCCCAGGCGCACCCACGCGCGCCGCGTGGCCCAGGCCGCGGCCAGCACGAAGGGCATGGTCAGCACGAGGGTGGCCTCCACGTCGGAGCCGCCGGTGTGCATGCCCGAGAAGAAGGCACCCACGCGGTAGTCCTGCGAGAAATCGAGCAGCCCCGGGAAGACGATGCGCTCCCACAGCGCCAGGGCGGTGGCGCCGGCCAGGCCGATGACGATGCCGCCCGTGAGCGGACGTTCCAGGTCGGCGCGGGCCAGGCCCGCGCGGCGCGTCAGCCACAGCAGCCAGAACGCCCAGACGAAGCCCTTGCCGACGCGCAGCGCGTTGTAGTGGCTGTAGTAGCTGGCGAAGGCGTTCGCATCCAGCGGCGTCAACGGCAGCAGGCCGATCGTGCCGCTGACCAGCACGGACAACGCGAACAGACCCCAGGCCGCCACCGTCAGCGGCGCCAGCGGCGGCGGACGCCGGGCCGGCGCCCGCCACAGCAGCACGGCCACCGTGACCAGCACCGCAAGGTCGAATTCGTCGAACATGAACCAGCCGCTGAGCGGGGCGAGATCGAGCACCGGCAGCGCCGCCGGCAACACCCACAGCCAGGCCGAAGGCCAGCGCAGCAGCGCGACGGCATACGCCGTGAAGGCCACGGCCAGCAGCCCCGGTGCCACCGGAAACCGCAGCAGCGTGCCCGCCACCAGGGCGGCCAGGGCGACCGCCAGTGCGCGCGCCGCCCAGGGCCGGGCCGGCGCCGCGGCGCCGGCAACGGCCGGCGGCGAGGCCGCCCTGGGCTCCACGCCGACGCCAGGCAGGCGCCCGCTGCCGCTGCTGCCGGCGCTGACGCCGCCGCCGATCCGCTGTCCCACCGCCGGCCAGGCCGCGAATGCCGCGGCCGTGCTCAACGCGGCCACCAGCACGTTGCCCGAATCCGGGTGCTGGCCGGCGATGAACAGCCGCCCCGCCTCGGCCACGCAGGCCAGGCCCGCGCCCGCGAACGTTGCGCCCGCTGCACGCAGGCGCGGCGCGCCCGGGCCGCCGCCGAACAAGGTGCGCAGGCCGATGCCGAGCGGCGCGTACAACAACGCCTGCCCGAGCGCGCCGGTGAGTGCCACGACCGTGCTCGCCTCCTGGTAGTAGGTGAAGGGCAGCCAGCGGATGGCCGCCACGCGCCGCAGGGCTGCGCCGAGATCCAGCCAGGGCTGCGCCGCCCAGTGGTTGGCCGCGAGCAGCAGAGCCGCGTAGGCCGGCGCCGCCAGCCACGCGGCGCGGCGCGCGCGGACGCTGGCGGCGAAGGGCACGTCGCCAGCGTCCAAGGCCCCCATCAGTGCCGGCACGAGGCGCCTGCGGGCCGGGCCCCAGGCCAGCAGCCCCAGCGCCGCGCCCCCGGTGTTGGCGGCCAGGTCGTACACCGAAGACGTGCGGTCGCCGGTGAAGAGCTGCCCGAACTCGATGCCGGCGCTGAGCACGGCGCAGCCCGCCAGCACGCCGGCCGTGCGCATCCACCCGGCCGCCGCCGGCAGGGCGCGGTCCTGGCAGGCACGCCACAGCAGGGCCAGCGGGGCGAAGATCGCCACGTTGGTGGCGAAGTCGGTGTACGACAGCGCGGCGCGCAACGGCCCGCGCAGGCCCAGGTAGGCCCCGAACGCCGCGGGCAGCGGCAGCGCACGCCAGTCGAAGGGCAGCAGGCTGCCATAGACGACGAAGACCGCATACGCGGCGGCAACCCAGCAGACAGCGCGGCGCTTGTGGTTCATGGCTCGGGGCCGGCGCATTCTCGCTTGACGGACGAGCCCGCCGTCATCCCGGATCCGGGCCCCGGGCCGACAATCCTGGCCCGTGGACCGCCCCTGGACGATCGCGCGCACGACCGGGCCCGCACCGGCCGCCGGCCTGTCGCGGCGGCGCTGCATCGAAGCCCTGGCGTTGCTGGCCGCCGGGCCGGTGGCCGCCCAACGACCCGCCGGGCCGGTGGCCACCTCGGGGCGGCTCTGGCGCGCCGGGCCCGGCCAGCGCCTGGCCACCTTGCGTGCGGCCGTGGCCGCGGCCGGCGCAGGCGACACGATCGAGCTGCTGCCCGGCCGCTACCGCGCCGACGTCGCCGTCGTCGCCCAGGCCCGGCTCACGCTTCGCGGCCTCGGCCGCGGAGCGGTGTTCGAAGCCGCAGGTCGCAGCGCCGAGGACAAGGCCATCCTGGTCGTGCGCGGCGACGTGACGGTGGAGAACTGCAGCTTCCGCGGCGCCCGCGTGCCGGCGGGCAACGGCGCCGGCATCCGCTTCGAGCGCGGCCGGCTGACCGTGCGGCGCTGCCGCTTCTTCGACAACGAAATGGGCCTGCTCGCCAACAACGATCCGACCCAGGAACTGGTGGTGGAGGACTGCGCGTTCGGCGCCGCGCCACGCCACGAAGGCCTGCTCCACCACCTGCTCTACGTCGGCGCGATCGGCAGTTTCACGCTCAGCGGCAGCCGCTTCGGTCAGGGGTGGCGCGGGCATCTGGTGAAGACGCGGGCGCTGCGCAACCGCATCCTCTACAACCGGCTCGACGACGGCCCGGACGGCGAGGCCTCGTACGAGCTGGAGTTTCCGAACGGGGGCGACAACCTGGTGCTGGGCAACGTGATCGTGCAGAGCCCGCGCTCGCAGAACCCGGCCCTCCTCAGCATGGGAGCCGAGGCGCGCGACGGGATGCAGGGCCGCCTGGTGCTCGCCCACAACACGCTCGTGAACCTAGGCGACGAGCACGGCCGGTTCGTGCACCTGTGGGCCGAACGGCTGCAAGGCGAGCCGTCCGTGCGATCGGCCGACAACCTCTTCGTCGGCCCCGGCGACGCCACCGGCTTCGACGCGGGGAAGGACGGCAATCGGCACGTCGGGCTGGATGCGCTGCGCGACGCCGCGCACGGCGACGACCGGCTGGTCGCCGCGTCTTCGCTCGCCGGGCGCGCCGTCGCCCTGCCCGCCGACGAGACACCGCGGTTCGAGTTCCAGGCTCCCGCGGGGACGCGGCCGTTGCCGCCCGGCCTGCGGCTGTCGCCGGGCGCCTTGCAGCGGTCCGGTTAGCTCAGCATGAGCTTGAACCCGACCGCGCACAACAGCACCGCGATGGCCATCCGCAGCGCGCGCTCGGGCACGCGGCTGGCCAGCGTCGAGCCGAGCAGGATGCCGGGGATCGAGCCCAGCAGCAGACCGCCGAGCAGGCCGAATTCGACGTTGCCCATCGCCAGGTGGCCGGCACCGGCCACGAGCGTCAGCGGGATGGCGTGGACGATGTCGGTGCCGACCAGCCGCGCCGGCGTCATCCGGAACGGGTAGAGGTACACCAGCATCACCGTGCCCAGGGCGCCGGCGCCGACCGAGGTCAGCGTCACCAGCACCCCGAGCAGCGCACCCGCCACCACCGTCAGCAGCGGCTGCGCCCGCTTGAAGCGCTCCGGTGCCGTGGACCGCAAGGCCTGGCCGATGGCCTGCATCTGGCGCTTGAACACCACCGCCGCCGCGGTAAGCAGCAGCACGGCGCCGAGCGCGACCAGGATCAGGCCATGCTTCGTCTGGGCGCTGCCCGTGACATGCAGCCACAGCAGCGTGGCCAGCGCGGCCGGCAGGCTGCCCAGGCAGAGTCGGCGCACGACCTGCCAGTCGACCATACCCTTGCGGTGGTGGACGGTGCCGCCCACCAGTTTGGTGATGGCCGCGAACCAGAGGTCGGTGCCCACGGCCGACGCCGGGGCGACGCCGAAAAGCAGCACGAGGATCGGCGTCATCAGCGCGCCGCCGCCGACGCCGGTGATCCCGACCATCAGCCCGACGCCGAAGCCGGCCACGCTGTTGAGCCAGTTCATCCGGCGCCCCGGCGGCGGCGCCCGGCCTCGCGACCCAGTGCGATCGGCTGCGTTCGGCTCACTGGATCAGGCCCAGCTCGCGCAGCTTGGCCACCACCTGATCGGCCGCCTCATCGGGCGTGATGGCAGCGGTGTTCACGCGCAGCTCGGGCTGCTCGGGCGCCTCGTAGGGCGAGTCGATGCCGGTGAAGTTGCGCAGCTCGCCGCGTCGCGCCTTCTTGTACAGGCCCTTGACGTCGCGCGACTCGGCCACCTCCAGCGGCGTGTCGACGTGCACCTCGATGAACTCGCCCGCGCCGACGAGTGCGCGCGCCATCGCACGCTCGGCGCGGAAGGGCGAGATGAAGGCCGTGATCACGATCAGCCCGGCATCGACCATGAGGCGGGCGACTTCGGCCACGCGGCGGATGTTCTCGACCCGGTCCTCGTCGGTGAAGCCCAGGTCGCGGTTCAGGCCGTGGCGCACGTTGTCGCCGTCGAGCAGGTAGCTGTGGCGACCCAGGGCGAGCAGCTGCTTCTCGACCAGGTTCGCGATCGTCGACTTGCCCGCACCCGACAAGCCGGTCAGCCAGACCACCGCCGGCTTCTGGCCCTTCAGCGCCGCGCGCGCGTCCTGGTCGACGTCCAGGTGCTGCAGGTGGATGTTGTGGGCACGGCGCAGCGCGAAATGCAGCATGCCGGCGCCGACCGTGTTGTTGCTCAGGCGGTCGATCAGGATGAAGCCGCCGGTTTCGCGGTTCACGGTGTACGGGTCGAAGGCCACCGGCCGGTCGAGCGAGAGGTTGCAGACGCCGATCTCGTTGAGCTCGAGCTTCTTCGCCGCCAGGTGCTCCAGCGTGTTGACGTTGACCTTGTACTTGGGCTCGGTGATGGTGGCGCTGACCGTGCGCGTGCCGATCTTCATCAGGTAGGGCCGGCCCGGCAGCATCGGCTCCTCGCCCATCCACACCAGCGCCGCCTCGAACTGGTCGGCGACTTCGGCCGGCGCCTGGGCGCTGCTGATGACGTCGCCGCGCGAGACGTCGATCTCGTCGGCCAGCGTCAGCGTGATCGACTGCCCGGCCACGGCCAGCGGCAGGTCGCCGGCGGCGGTGACGATGCGCGCCACCGTGCTCTCGCGGCCCGAAGGCTGCACGCGGATGCGGTCGCCCGGCTTGACCATGCCGCCGACGATGGTGCCGGCGAAGCCGCGGAAATCGAGGTCTGGCCGGTTGACCCACTGCACCGGCAGCCGGAAATCGCCCGCTTGCATCCGCTGCTCGTCGATCTCCACCGTCTCCAGGTAGCCCATCAGCGTCGGGCCGCGGTACCAGGGCGTGTGCTCGCTGGGCGCCAGCATGTTGTCGCCCTTCAGCGCCGACAGCGGGATCGGCGTGATGTCCTCCAGGCCGATCTGCCGGGCGAATTCGCGGTAGCTGTCGACGATGCCGTCGAACACCTTCTGCGAGTAGCCCATCAGGTCCATCTTGTTCACCGCCAGCACCACCTTGCGGATGCCGATCAGCTGCACCAGGTAGCTGTGGCGCCGGGTCTGCGTGAGCACGCCCTTGCGCGCGTCGATCAGGATCACGGCCACGTCGGCGGTGCTCGCGCCGGTGATCATGTTGCGCGTGTACTGCTCGTGGCCGGGCGTGTCGGCAACGATGAACTTGCGCCGGTCGGTGCTGAAGAAGCGGTAGGCGACGTCGATCGTGATGCCCTGCTCGCGCTCGGCGGCCAGGCCGTCGACGAGCAGAGCGAAGTCGATCTCGCCGCCCTGCGTGCCCCACTTCCTGCTGTCGGCCTCGATCGCCGCGAGCTGGTCCTCGAACAGCATCTTGGCCTCGTACAGCAGGCGGCCGATGACCGTGCTCTTGCCGTCGTCGACGCTGCCGCAGGTGATGAAACGCAGCAGGCTCTTGTGCTCGTGCTGCTTCAGGTAGGCCGCGATGTCGGTGGCGATGAGGTCGGAGGTGTGTGCCATGTCAGAAGTACCCCTCTTGCTTCTTCTTTTCCATCGACGCCGAGGCGTCGTGGTCGATCATCCGGCCCTGGCGCTCGCTGGTCTTGGTCAGCAGCATCTCCTGGATCACGGCCGGCAGCGTGTCGGCCTCGCTCTCGACCGCGCCGGTCAGCGGGTAGCAGCCCAGCGTGCGGAAACGCACCTTGCGCATCACCGGCACCTCGCCGGCCTTCAGCGGCATGCGCTCGTCGTCGACCATGATCAGCGTGCCGTCGCGCTCGACCACCGGCCGCTCGGCGGCGAAGTACAGCGGCACGATCGGGATGTTCTCGAGGTAGATGTACTGCCAGATGTCGAGCTCGGTCCAGTTCGAGATCGGGAAGACGCGGATCGACTCGCCCTGGTGGATGCGGGCGTTGTAGAGGTGCCAGAGCTCGGGGCGCTGCTGCTTCGGGTCCCACCGATGCTGCGCGCTGCGGAACGAGAAGATGCGCTCTTTTGCGCGCGACTTTTCCTCGTCGCGCCGGGCGCCGCCGAAGGCCGCGTCGAAGCCGTGGTGGTCCAGCGCCTGCTTCAGGCCCTGGGTCTTCCACATGTCGGTGTGGATCTGCGAGCCGTGGTCGAAGGGGTTGATGCCGCGCGCCAGCGCCTCGGGGTTGCGGTGCACGAGCAGCTGCATGCCCATCTCGGCGGCCATGCGCTCGCGCATGGCGTACATGTCGCGGAACTTCCAGGTCGTGTCCACGTGCAGCAGCGGAAACGGCGGCGGCGACGGGTAGAAAGCCTTCTTCGCCAGGTGCAGCATGGTCGCGCTGTCCTTGCCCACCGAGTACAGCATCACCGGGTTCTCGGCCTCGGCGACGACCTCGCGCAGGATGTGGATGCTCTCGGCTTCCAGGCGTTGCAGGTGGGTCAGTTGGGTGGGGCTCAGGGACGGGTGGGGCGGGGCGGGCGTCGTGGGCATCTTGGGCGGGGTCGGCTGGGTTGGCGGGGTTGACACCCGGCCGGCCAGGGCCGGTGGCGGGGATTTCGCGGCGGTCGCGAGCGCCCGACCGGCGTCGGGTTGGTGAGGGGCAAGGGCGGCCGCCCGGCGCTGCGCGGGGCCTGCCGGGCAGGCATGCACCTCGAGGCCCGGGTGGACGCGCAGGGCTGCGACCAGGCCCGGCGTCTGCACGTCGATGCCGTGCAGCAGCAGCTGCCGGGCGTCGGGCCAGGTGCGCGCCAGCCGCACCAGGAAGTCGGTGTAGGCCGGCAGGCTGTGGGCATCGGCCAGGGGCAGCCAGGCCAGACTGCCGCGCAGGGTCTGCGCGACCAGCAGCCGGCGCACCGGTGCGGCCCCGGGTGGGCCCGCGGGCGAATCTGCGGCGACACGGATCTGGCCGCACCACGCCAGCCGCGCGCCTGCCTGCCGGGCCCGCCGCGTCAGCGCCGGCAGCTGCTGCTGGCGCCACGCGGCCAGGGCGGGGTGGCGGTCCGCGAGCTCCGCCATCGTCTGCAGGCCCAGCCCCGCGCGCTCGAGCACATGCGCCAGCGCCCGTCCCTGGGGCGCCTGGCCGTAGCGCCGTTGCGCCAGGGCCTGCACGGCCTCGGCTGTCCACAGGCCCGGAGCCAGACCGGCGGCCTCCGGCGGTCCGCCGAGCAGGGCCCGCCGCAGTTCGATCTCTTCGGACAAGGTGAGCGATCGCTTCTCACCAACCCGGCGCCCGAGCGCCTCGATGGACACGCCCCGCCACCCCCCGCTCAGGAAAGCCTTGTAGGCGGCGATGACCGTCGGCGCGCTGAGCCCGGTCTCCTGGCGGATCTGCTGCAGCGTCTGCCCGGCCAGGCGCAGTTCCACGGCGCGGCGCCGCCGCTCGTTCAACGTGCTCAGGGCCGGGGTCGCGTCGCCTTGGGCGGCGCCTGCAGAAGGTGTCATCGAACGGGTCGCCATGAAGCATTAAAACTTTAAGCGACGATACTTCTTCGACGAGGCAATGCAACACCCAGGTCGAGGGGATCGCGGGGCAGCGCAGCGCGGAAGCGTCGAATCGGTCGCGCGTTCGCGCATGGCGTGCATGGCGCGGAACTTCCAGCAGGTGCCGTCGTGCAGCAGCGGCAACGGCGGCATCACCGGGTTCTCGGCCTCGGCGACGGCCTCGCGCAGGGTGTGGATGGCGCCGCGCCAGTGCAAACAGGCAGCCCGCGCTGGCGCGGGCTGCCTGTGAGTCGGAAAGCGCCAACCGACGCCGCGGCCCGGGCCGGCCCGGCCCGGGCCGCCGGCGCGCCTACGGCTGGAAGCTGATGCCCCCGGTCAGGGCCACCGTGGTCGGGTAGACGGGCGACGAGCCGGTGGTGGGCACGCTGAAGTTGGCCCCCGTGGTCAGCCCGTTCACCGGTGGCAGCGCCGCGGTGCCGCCGTCGCCCTGGAAGTCGACCGCCGCCACCGGCGCGCTGGCCAGGGCCGCCGCCGGCGTGTTGATGCCGGTCTTGCAGTCCTGGATCACCGCGAACGAGCTGAGCGGGATCGAGTACGCCGCCGCAGCACCGCCGTTCAGCGGCGCCACCACCGCCAGCAGCTTGATGTTGCAGGCCGCCGGCGCCGCCGTGGTGCCGACGTTGTAGTACTTGCCCAGCGTCAGGATCACGCCGAAGTTGTTGGTGCCGCTGGCGAACCACTCCGGGTTCTCGTTGAAGGTGAAGTTGATGGTGGTCTGACCGTTGATCTGCACGCCCGCGGTGTCGCCGGTGGTGCTGAGCACGGTCACGCCCGGGGCCAGCACGGTGGCGCCGTTGTACAGGCCGGTGGCCGGCGTGGGCGTCTGGTAGTAGACGTAGAAAAAGCTGTTGGCCCCGCTGCCGCCGCTGCCGCTGCCGCAGAAGGAGGGGTTGGAGCAGGAGAACCCGTCCTGGTTGCTGCCACCGTAGCCGAAGTAGGCCCCGCCCTCGTTGGTGCGGTTGTTGGCCGCAAAGCCCGACGAGAAGGTCAGCGCCGAGACGACGCCACCCGAGACCGTGAACGTGACCGTCTGCTGCGCCGCCGCGGCGTACGTGGCGTTACCGGCCTGGTCGGCGGCGAGCGTGCAGGTGCCGTTGGCCACCAGGGTCAGCGCCGTGCCGCTGACCGTGCACACGCTGCCCGTCTTCGACGTGATCGTCACCGGCAGGCCCGAGCTGGCCGTGGCCGACAGGGCTGGCGGCGCCGTGCCCAGGACCTGGTTGCCCGGCGACGTGAAGCTGATGGTCTGCGACTGCAGCGGCGCGGCGACGGTGAAGCTGACCATGACGTCCGTGGCCGCCGCGTAGGTCGCGTTGCCGGCCTGGCTGGCGTCGAGCGTGCAGGTGCCGGCCGACACGAGGGTCAGCGTGTTGCCGCTGACCGTGCACACCGAGGCCGTGGTGGACGCGATCGTCACCGGCAGGCCCGAGTTCGCGGTCGCGACCAGGAGCGGCGGCGCCGTTCCCAGGGTCTGGTTGCCCGGACCGGCGAAGGTGATGGTCTGCGCCGTCGGCGCCGGCCGTGCCGACGCCGGCGCGCTGGCGTCGCCGCCGCCGCAGGCGCTCAGGAACGCGCAGCTCGCCAGGGCGGACAGCGCGAGTCGGGCTTGCATCGATAACTTCTTCATGTCGATTGGTCCTGTCTCTATCTCGAGGGGCATCGCTCGGTTCACGCCACGCCCTTCATCGCGTGGGCGCCGGCCGGCGTAGCGGCCGAGGCGCCGCAGGCTCGTCATGCCGGGCGGCTTCCGGGTTCATGTTGAAAGCGCTTTCAAACCATAATCGGCAACCGTCTCGAAGGCAATGAGCAGCGACCTATCGCTTTCCCTGGGGTCGGCCCGCAGGCGTGGCCCGGAACGCGGCCCGCCGCCCTGTCGTGCCCCCGGGCCGGGTGTCGTGTCAGTCGATCCGGCCGAGTTGCTTCGGCGCCACCGTCAGCGTCTTGCCATCGCTGAAGTGCACGGTGATCGGCGCGCCGCCGGCGTTGAAGGCCAGGTACGTCCGGTGGCCGTCGGCACGCCGGAACACGCTGTACAGCGGGGTGTCGGCCGTGACGCCGAAGTCCGGCGGGCCCATCGCCTGCAGGCTCAGCAGCCAGTGCAGCGTGTGGGTGCGGCTGTCACCCACCTCGACCGAGCCCCAGCGGTCCCACATCGCCAGGCCGGCGGCCGGGTCGGCCAGCGCCGTGTACTCGGCGAAGAGGTCCTGCCAGATGTCGTCCGGCGGCGCGTTCGCTGGCTTGGTGCCGTACTTCGCGTAGATCGCCATCTCGCCCTTGAGCGCTTCCATGTTGCGCTTGACGTAGGCCGGGTCGCGGCCGAGGTAGGTCGAGGCCGTGGTGATCGGCAGCAGGTTGATGCCCTTGATCTGGCGCGGCTCGTCGGTCCACCAGGTGTTGTGCTTGTAGGCGCCGCCGAAGACCTGGCTGACCTCGACGTTCTTGTACTCGGGGGCGAAGACGAGGTGGTGGATGTCGAACACGTAGTTCAGCGCGCCCTGGATCTCGGTCGTGTACATGTAGACGCCGAGGTCGCGCAGGGCGGTGTCGCCCTTGACCTCGGCCCACAGGATCAGCGCGGCCCAGGCATTGACCGCCTCCGACGAGGCCTCCTGGTTGTTGCCGAGGGCGCCGTACTCGCCGACGCCGCCCACGCCGGTGGCCCAGCTGTGGCCCTCGTAAGGGTCGAAGTTGCGCAGGAACGGGAAGGCAGCGCTGTCGCGTTGCGGCGTGGCGATGTCCTGGACGAGCAGGTCGACCATGCCGCCCCACCGGTCCTTCGCGGCCCAGGCCGGGTCGCGCAGCGCGATCTCGGCGGCGGCGCGGATCCAGTAGCCGTACCAGAAGTGGTGGTCGTTGATCTGCTCGACGCTGAAGAAATCGCTCGGGTAGGCGGCCACCGCACCCAGCGACTTGTCGTAGGCGAAGTAGGTGCGGCTGCTGTCGCCCGAGAACCACTCCTGCATCCGGTCCTCGAGCTTCTTCAGCATGTCGTCGCCCGCGCTCGCCTGGCCCTGCTGGTCGGCGATGTCCATCATCAGGGCGACGCGCTGCATGCCCTTGCCGATCCAGTAGGCGCTCTCGCCGCCCTCGCGCATCATGCGGTTGGCCTGGCGGAAGTCGCTCTTCATCACGTCGTCGAGCTGCTCGAGCCGCGGTGATGCCTGGATGCCGGGCCAGTACGGCACGAAGCCGTGATAGGTGTAGAGCGTCTTGAACGACGACGCGGCCAGCAGCTTGATCTGGCCCCGCACCGTGTCGTAGGCCGGCCCCAGCCGGCCTTGCACCGAGGGGTTGTCGAACCACTGGTGGGGGTACAGCCCGAGCAGCGGACCGCTGTCCGGGCCCTCCATGGCCTTCGTGGTCGCGGTGAAGGTGGTCTCGACCTGGCTCTTGGCCGGGTCGTAGCGCCAGTCCACGTGCGTGCCGGTGATGAAGGCCCAGGCGTGGCCCGTGAACAGGGCCAGCGTCTCGGGCTTGGCGTCGGGCAGCGCGGCCACCGACAGATAGCCCTTGCCGGCGGGCAGGTGGGCCAGCCACTCGGTCGCGGACACCTGCTCCCAGCGAACGCCCGTGGGCCCGAACAGCGCGTAGTCCTTGTCCTTGACGTGCAGGGCGAGCACGCGCGCGTCCCCGTCGGCGCCGTAGCGCTCGCCCGCGGCCGGCAGGCGCAGCCGCAGGTCGCCGCGCGAGACGCGCAGGTAGGCGTAGGGGCTGCCATGGGCGAAGGTGGCGCTGAAGTCGTCGGCGCCGTTCCCCATCGTGACGTCGACCGACCAGTCGCCGGCACCGGCCAGCTTGGCCGGACCGGGGGCGAATGCCGCCGGCGAGATCACGATCGGCGCTTGCGGCGTGTAGTAGATCTCGACGTCATGCCGCACGGTGGGCACGACCTGCTTGCTCGGGTAGGCGATCTCGAACCCGTCGGGGGCGGCCTTGAAGGTCAGCGGCTGGACATAGATCACCTCGGGCTTGGGGTCGAAGACGAGCTTCGAGTACCACTGGCTGGTCGGCGCGGCGCGCCCGAGCAGCGCTTCGACGCGCTGCGTCGCCTCCGGCATCCTGGGATCACCCCCCTTGGGCGCCAGGAAGTAGGTGCCCGCGCCGAGCTTGACCGCCTGCGCTGCGGCGCCCGCGACGCAGCCCACCCCGACGAGCAGGGCCAGTCCATAGCGATACAGAGGCTTCATGCGGTTCCTTCGCGCCCGACTTCGAGCCTGGACAGCGTACTGAAAGCGCTTTCAATGATCAATCCGGAGATTTACCCGGGGGTCCGCGGGAAAACACCGGGTCGCTCCGCATTGACCGTGCGGGAGCACGTCCCTATCCTGTGAAAGCGCTTTCACCATGCCCTCCTGCCCTCGCGAGCCCGCCCATGCAGCACCATCGACCGACCAGCGACTCCTACGCCGCCCCCCGCGGGCAGACCGATCGCCGCGCCCTGCTGCGCCGGCTGCGCAGCGCCGGCCTGTTCGTCGCCGGGCTGGTGCTGGCCGGAGCCGGCCACGCCTTTGAGTACGGCCCCTTCACGCTGCATGGGTTCTTCAAGGCCGAAGGCGACCGCTACACCCACCTCTGCCCGAACTGCCAGACCTTCCCGGACCAGGAGCGGCAGCGCTTCTGGGCGGATCAAGTCATCTCCGGCGCGCCCTACGGCGTCGGCGGCTACAGCCTGGTGCTGGCCCAGCCTTACGTGGGCGCGCACTTCAACCTGCCGCACGGCTGGAAGGTGTCGGGCCTGGTCAGCCAGCGCTGGCGCAACGGCAGCGTCGACCTGCCCGGCTTCTGGTACGAGAAGAACGTCTCGCTCAGCCACGAGGACTACGGCACGCTGACCATCGGCGCCTTCCCGACGCGGGCCTGGGGCTTCGCCGACTATCCCTACGCCAGCGACTTCGGCCAGAGCGACACCTGGTCGTCGACCGGCGCCGGCTACGGGCTGAACACGCACGCGATCCGCTACACCGCGCGCACGCTCGACGTGCTCGACGGCGACCTGGTGCTGGAAGCCACCTACGACCGGGGCAACACCAACTTCAAGATCCACACGCCGCACTTCCTCGAGCTCTGGGCGCGCTACTACCGCGGGCCGCTCAAGTTCGATGCGATGTACCAGGACACGCGCAACGGCAACCCCAGCGGCTGGGGCCACGCGCCGTTCACCGGGCTCTACTACAGCCCCCAGTACGACAGCAAGCTCGGCGACTCGGGCCAGAGCGTGGCCGTGGCCATGGCCCGCTACCAGCTGACCCCCAAGCTCGAACTCGCCGCCGGCCTGCGCCGCAACCGCTGGAGCGGCACCTACGCCGTCTGCATGGACTTCGTCAACGGCAACTGCATCTGGAACAACATGTTCAACACCAACTGGGGCGGCGTGAACGCCACCGGGGTGGCGAACCCGGGCTACCCGGCCGTGTCGGTCGATTTCACCCTCGGCGCCCGCTACGTCATCGGCCGCTGGAGCGCCAACACCAGCGTGACCCACCTGGGCACCGCCAAGACCGACAACCCGGTCGAGCGCGGTCAGAGCAACTCGCTGACCAAATTCACGATCGGCGGGGCCTACGACCTGCAGAACGGTTTGCTGCTCTATGGCTCGTGGAACGCCTACGCCTACGGCCTGTCGCCGCAGTCCTCGGGCTGCGGCGTGGCGCCGGCACAGCGCGCCCCGGGCAGCTGCACGCTCGCGCCGCTGTCGATGCCGAGCAACAACACCTACGGGCCCGATTCGCGCGTCAGCAAGAGCAGCGTCGGCGTCACCGTCGGCGCAACCTATTCGTTCTGAGGCCCCCGCCATGACCTTCGCAGCCTTCCGTGCCTCGTCCCGGCTCCTTCCCGTCGCCTGGCTGGCGGCCCTCCTCGTCGGCGTGGCCGGCCTGCTCGCCTCCTGCGGCGGCGGCGGCGTGATCCCGTCCCCGGGGGTCCAGGTCCGGCCGCTGGACCCGTCGTTCGCGACCCGCAAGGCGGTCGCCTACTCGCCGTTCCGCACCAACAACCGCGACACCGAGACCATCACCGCGCCGATGGTGCTGCAGGACCTGCAGCTGCTGGTCGCGGCCAAGATCGGCCTGATCCGGCTCTACGACTCGTCGGACGCCGTCGCCCGGCTGACGCTGCAGGTGATCCAGCAGAACGCGCTCGACATCAAGGTCCAGCTGGGCGCCTACGTCTCGCCGAACAACGACGCCGGCAACCAGGCCGAGCTGCAACGCTGCATCAACCTGGCCAACACCTACCGCGACATCGTGCTCGCCGTCAGCGTCGGCAACGAGACGCTGTACGACTACGCCATCGTGCCCCTGGAGCCGAAGACGCTGGCCGGCTACATCGCGACCGTGCGCGCAGCCGTCACGCAGCCCGTGACGACCGACGACCAGTGGCCGGTCTACGCCGGCACCAGCGCCAAGGACGCGACGCTGGTGCTGAACCAGATCGACTTCGCCGCGATCCACACCTACTCGCTGATCGACAGCGTCTACAACCTGTGGAACTGGCAGCAGACGAGCGTGCCCGCCAACCAGCGCGCGGCGGCCATGATGCAGGCGGCGATCGCCGAGGA
>JAGWLO010000012.1 GCA_028872015.1 Burkholderiales bacterium
AGCCGGTCGCGCAGCACCTTCAGCGCCTGCGGCTCGGCCTCGGCCAGCACGCCGGCGAAGCCTTCCTCGTGCAGGCCGTAGCGGCCGGCGCGGCCGGCGATCTGGTGCACCTCGGATTCGTCGAGCAGCCGGTCGGCCGCGCCGTCGTACTTGGTCATGGTGCTGAACAGCACGCGCTGGATCGGCAGGTTCAGGCCCATGCCGATGGCGTCGGTGGCGACCAGGATGTGCGAGGCCCCGGTGGCGAAGCGTTCGGCCTCGCGCCGGCGCACTTCGGGCGGCAGCGCGCCGTAGATCACGCTCACCGGATGGCCGGCAGCGGCGATCTGGTCGCGCAGCATCAGCACGTCGCGGCGGCTGAAGGCCACCACCGCGTCGCCCAGCTTCAGCGCCGCCACCGGCACCGCGCGCGCCAGCAGCTGCACATGCTGCTTGCGCTCGAAGTGGCGCACCGTGCAGCCTTCGCCGCACAGGCCCAGCAGGTTCTCGATCGCCGGCACCGCGTAGGCGCTGCAGATGACGATCACTTCCTTCGCCGGCACCGCCACGATGGCCTGCGTCCAGGCCCAGCCGCGCGCCGGGTCGAAGATCATCTGCGCCTCGTCGATCACGGCCACGTCGATCGGCGTGTTGGTGGCCACCATCTCGATCGTGCTGCTGACCACGCGGGCGCCGTCGGCCGGCACGTTCTCCTCGCCGGTGAGCAGCGAGCAGGGCACGCCGCGCGCCACCAGCCGGTCGCGCCCTTCCAGCGCCAGCAGGCGCAGCGGGGCCAGGTAGGCGCCGTCCAGCGCCTGCGCCAGGCGCTCGAAGGCGGCGTGCGTCTTGCCGCTGTTCGGCGGGCCCACGTACAGCGTCACGCGGCGCTGCAGCCGGCGCGCCTTCTGGAAGGTGTCGGGGTAGCCCTGGAAGGCCAGCTCGCTGTTCAGGCTCTGCAGCGTGTCGAGCTCGGCCACCGCGTGCTCCCAGCGTTCCTGGGCCCGGCTGCAGGCCGCCTTCAGCGCCTCCAGCGGCTGCGGCGTGGCGCATTCGCTCTGCAGCCGCGGCAGCAGCGAGGCCAGGTGCTGCGGACGCACGCGGCGGCTTTGCTCGACCAGCGAGGCCAGGAAGCCGCCCAGCTCGACCGCCTGCGGGTGCGGCGGCGGGGGGCCGAGCGCGGCGCGCAGCGCGCCGGCATCGCCATCGCGGTAGTAGGCCCACACGGCGTCGGCGTCGATGGCCACGCGGAAGAGCACCGGCACCTTCCAGCCCGGCTCGGGCAAGGTCAGCGCGTGGCTGATCAGGCGCGTCCATTCGCCGGCACGCCGCTGCACACCCAGGCCCTCGAGCGCGGTGGTCCGCGCCTGCAGCAGCGGCCGCGCCTCGGGGCCGCTGCCGACGGCGTCCAGGTGCGCCAGCGCGCTGTCGATCAGCGCCGGCGCGATCCAGCGGCTGGGGCGCTGGCCGGGCACGCTCTTCTGCAGCAGCACCAGGCCGAGCCGGTCCAGGTGCTGCTCGAAGCCCGGGCTGCCCTCGGCCAGGTAGTCGGCCGGCTTGACCACCTGGGGCAGCACGTAGGCGGCCTGGCGCAGGCGGGCGATCTGTTCCTTGGCGATGTGCGGCGGCAGCCGCTCGGCGTGGCGGGGGGTGGGCAGGGTCAGGGGCATCGGGGGTGGATTGTCGGGCCAGCCGGGCGGGGCGCCGACAATCGAGCATGAGCACCACCGACCGCGCCACCCGCACCGACGGCCCCGCCCCGTTCACCAGCCTGCCCCTGTCCGCGGCCATGCAGCACAACCTGCAGCAGCTGGGCTACGCCACGATGACGCCGATCCAGGCCGCCACGCTGCCGCTGGCCCTGGCCGGGCACGACCTGATCGCGCAGGCGCGCACCGGCAGCGGCAAGACGGCGGCGTTCTCCATCGCGCTGCTGATGCGGCTGGTGCCGCGCCGGGCCGAGACGCCGGGGCCGGCGAGCGTTCAGGCGCTGGTGCTGTGCCCCACGCGCGAGCTGGCCGACCAGGTGACGCACGAGCTGCGCCGCCTGGCGCGCGCCGAGGACAACCTGAAGGTGCTCACGCTGTGCGGCGGCGCCACGATGCGGCCGCAGCTGGCCAGCCTGGCCCATGGCGCGCAGGTGGTGGTGGGCACGCCGGGACGCATCCTGGACCACCTGGCGCGCGGCAGCCTGGATCTCGCGGCGCTGAACACGCTGGTGCTGGACGAGGCCGATCGCATGCTCGACATGGGTTTCCACGACGACATCGCGGCCGTGGCCCGGCAGTGCCCGGCGCAGCGCCAGACGCTGCTGTTCTCGGCCACCTACCCCGAAGGCATCGCCCGGCTGAGCGCGGCCCTGATGCGCCAGCCGCGCGAGGTCAAGCTCAGCCAGGCGCCCGCCGCGACCCAGATCCGCCAGCGCTTCTACGAGGTGCGCGAAGACGAACGGCTGCACGCCGTGGGCCTGCTGCTGGACCACTACCGCCCGGTGGGCACGCTGGCCTTCTGCAACACCAAGCAGCAGTGCCGCGACCTGATGGCGGTGCTGCGCGCCCAGGGCTACGTGGCGCTCGAGCTGCACGGCGATCTCGAGCAGCGCGAGCGCGACCAGGTGCTGGTGCGCTTTGCCAACCGCAGTGCCAGCGTGCTGGTGGCCACCGACCTGGCCGCGCGCGGGCTGGACATCGCGCAGCTCGAGGCCGTGATCAACGTCGAGATCACGCCCGAGCCGGCCACGCACACGCACCGCATCGGCCGCACCGGCCGCGTCGATGCGGCGGGCTGGGCCTTCAGCCTGGCCAGCCTGGACGAGATGGGCCGCGTCGGGGCCATCGAGCAGGCGCTCGGCTTCGCCTCCGAGTGGCACCCGCTGGCCGAGCTCACGCCGGCCGGCGGCGCGCCGCTGCAGCCGCCGATGCAGACCCTGCAGATCCTGGGCGGCCGCAAGGAGAAGATCCGCGCCGGCGACGTGCTGGGCGCGCTGACCAAGGACCTGGGCCTGGTCGCGGCGCAGGTGGGCAAGATCAACGTCAACGACTACGCCACCTATGTCGCGGTCGAGCGCGGCGCGGCCGCGCAGGTGCTGCACAAGCTCGCGGCGGGCAAGATCAAGGGCCGCAGCGTCAAGGTGCGCCTGCTCGAAGGCTGATCGGCTGAAGTGCCGCACGGCCGGGCCGGCAGCGGGTCGGCCCGGGCGCCGCACCCTGCGCGCTGTAGTTAAATGGCGCATGTCCCTGCCGCATGCCGCCAGCGCCGGATGAACGGACCCACCGCGCCCCAGGGCGAGATCGCCGCCGTTGCGGACGCCGCCGTTGCGGTCGTCGCGGCCGGCAGCGGCCGGCGCCACTACCTCACCGTCCTCTTCGCCGACCTGTCCGACTCCACCGAGATCGGCACCGATCTCGAAGCCGAGCTCTACGCCCAGCTGCTGGGCGAGGTGCGCGGCGCCATGCGCGAGATCGTGGCCCGCCACGGCGGCCGCATCGCGCGGCTGCAGGGCGACGGCGTGCTGGCCGTGTTCGGCCTGTCGGCGCCGGGCGAGGACGACGGCCGCCGCGCCTGCGAGGCCGCGCTCGACCTGCACGCGGCCGTGGCGCAGATGGCGCTGCGGCTGCCCGGGCGCGCGCCGGTGCCGCTGGCGCTGCACTCGGGCATCCACGCCGGGCTCACCTACGTGCTGGCCGGCAGCGCCGAGGTGGGCGCGATGGACCTGGTGGGCGACGTGCCCAACGTGGCCGCGCGCCTGTCCGGCCTGGCTCGCCGCGGGGAGATCGTGGTCAGCACCCAGACCCTGGGCGCCGCGGTCCACTTCTTCGAGGCCACGGCCCCCGAAAGCGCCAGCCTGCGCGGCCGCAGCCGCCCGCTGCCGATCTGCCGCGTGCTGCGCCGGCAGGCGATGCCGCGGCGCTTCGAGGCGCGCGCGGTGCGCGGGCTGGCGCCCTTCATCGGCCGTGCGGCCGAGACCGCCGACCTCGAGGCGGCGCTGGCCGCCGCCGCTGCCGGCCTGCCGCAATGCGCGGCCGTGATCGGCGGGCCGGGGCTGGGCAAGACGCGGCTGGTCGAGGAACTGATGCAGGCCGCGCGCGAGCGCGGCCTGACGGTGCTGCACGGCTACTGCGAAAGCTATCTCGGCGCCGAGCCGCTGCAGCCCTTCCTGCAGATCCTGCGCACCGTGATCGGGCTGGCTCCCGGCGCCCCCGCGGCCGCCGCGGCGCGGCAGGCCGAGGCGGCGCTGACGACGCAGCTCGGCCTGGGCGCCGACAGCGCCGCTGCGCTGCGGCGCGCGCTGTCGCTGCCGCTGCCGGGCGACGAGGGGCGGCGCACCGATGGCGGCAGCACGGTGGCCGCGGTGGCGCGGATGGTCGAGCGGCTGGCCGCGGACGCGCCGGTGCTGCTGGTGCTGGACGACTGGCAATGGGCCGACGAGCACAGCCAGCGCGTGCTCGACGGCATCCTGGCCCTGGCCGCGCCGGTCTGCGCCGTGCTGGTGACGCGGCCCGATGGCGAAGCCACCAGCCTGCTGCCGCACGCCGCCCGGCGCATCGAGCTCGCGCCGCTCGCGCTGGCGCAGACGCAGCAGGCGCTGGCGCACCTGCTGCCCGGCGCCGATCCCTTCGCGGTGGCCGAGATCCACCGCTACGCCGGCGGCGTGCCGCTGTTCATCGAGGAGCTGTGCCACTCGATGGCGGCGCCGAGGCCGCTGGGCGCGCCGGCCGACACCGCCGAGCGCGCGGCCTGGCTGGCGGCGCTGGTGGTGTCGCGGGTGGAGCGGCTGCCGGCGCCGCAGCGCCGCGTCGTGCAGGCCGCGGCCGTCATCGGCACGCTGTTCCCGGTCTGGCTGCTCGAGCGGCTCACCGGCTGCGGCGAGGACGCGCCGGTGCTGCGCTCGCTGGCGGCCGCCGACCTGGTGTTCCCGTCGGCGCAGGCCGGGGTGCTGCGCTTCAAGCACGGCGTCACGCGCGACGTGATCTACGAGGCCGTGGGCCTGCACGAGCGCCAGGCCCTGCACCTGCAGGTGGCACAGGCGCTGCGCGAACGCGGCGAGGACGGCAGCCAGGAAGACCTGTTCGAGGCCCTGGCCTACCAGTACGCCGCCGGTGGCCAGCCGGTGGAGGCGGCGAGATTCGCCGAGCTGGCCGGCGACAAGGCGGCCGCGGCCTTCGCGCTCGATCGCGCGCGGGCCCAGTACGCGGCGGCGCTGCAGGCGCTGGACGCGCTGGCCCCCTTGTCGCGCGCCGACCGGCTGCGCTGGTGCCGGCTGGCCGAGAAGCTGGGACTGGCCTGCGTGTTCGATCCGCTGGCGCTGGCCGACGGCGTGAGCCTGTTCGAGCGCAGCCTGGCCCTGGCCGAGAGCACCGGCGATGCGCCTGCCGTCGCCCGCGCCCGCTACTGGCTGGGCTATCTGCACTACGCCCGCGGCCAGACGGTGGCCGCACTGGCGCATTGCCAGGCCGCGCTGGCGATGGCCGAGCAGCTGGGCGACGAGCGCCTGGCCGCCCAGGTGCGCGCCACCCTGGGCCAGGCGCTGCAGTGCGCCGCCGACTACGAGCGCGCCCTGCCGCTGATCGACGCCGCGCTCGACCTCAAGCGTGCCCGCGGCCGCCCCGGCAGCAGCATCGCCGTGGGCTCGGCCTATGCGCTGGCCTGCAAGGGCGCGATGCTGGGGGACCGCGGGCATTTCGGTGCCGCCGACGAGTGCTTCGCCCAGGCCCTGGAGCTGCTGGGTGACAGCACGCACCTGGTCGGCAGCTCGGTGCGCAACTGGGCCAGCTGCACCTGGCAATGGCAGGGCCGTTGGGCCGATGCCGAGCGCATCGCCGCCGACTCCATGCGTGTGGCCGAGCAGGGCAAGAGCCGCCAGCTGCTGGCCATGAGCCGGGCCCTGTGGGGCCATGCCCAGTGGATGGCGCAGGCCGAGCGTGGTGACGATGGCGAACCCGGTCGCGCCGACGCTGACGGGGGCCTGCAGGCGGTGCTGGACGCCACGCGCTGGATCGAAGAGCGCCGCGGCGCGCTGGTCACCTCGCTCAACTACGGCTACCTGGTCAACGGCGCGGTGGCCGAAGGCCGGCTGGCCGATGCGCGCCGGCACGCCGCGCGGCTGTGGCAGCGGGCGCGCCAGCGCGACCGCCTGGGCGAGGCCATGGGCTGCCGCGCCCTGGCCCGGCATGCGGCTCGGCAGGGCGATTTCGCCCGTGCCGAGCGCTGGCTGGCGCAGGCCGCGCGCGCCGCCACCGCACGCGGCTCACCGCACGAACAGGCCGCCAACACTCTGTACCGCGCCGAAGTGCTGGCGCTGCGCGGCCCGGGCCATCGCGGGCCGGCGCAGCGCGCGCTCGACGAGGCGCAGGCCGCGTTCGAGGCGTTGGGCATGGCCTGGCACCGGCTGCAGGCCGAGGCCTTGCGCGCGCGCCTGTAGCGATCGCGGCGGTGGCGTGCGGCGCGCTGGCGCCCGCATCCCCCAACCTTGCACGTAGATCCGAATTAGGGCATTGACACCCCCGCACCGCGGGAATTCACTGCGCCCACCCGTCGGCAACCGACCCGCGCACCCGTTGCAGCACGCTCCGCGGTGCAGGCCCGGCAGCCGGGCACGGCCGCGAGGCCGTCACGGGACGTTCGAGGACGCGTCCGTCAAAGGAGTGTTTGCATGGCAACGAGAAAGAGTTCCGCCAACGCGGCACGCACCGGCAGCAAGCGGGCCGGCACGCCCACCGACGCCAGCGCCGGCGGCACCCGCGCGGCCGCCCGGGCCGACCACACGCCCAGTGCGGCCGACCTCGATCTGCGCGACCGCCTGAAGGCCGGGCCGCGACGACCGGCCGGGCCGCCGCTGGTGGGCGACATCCTCACCCGCGCCGCGATGGATGCCCTGCGCGACGAGGTCGTGCCCGAGCCCACCGATCCCAAGAACCGCCGCGCGAGGAAGTGACCATGGCCCTCACCCTGCTTCAGAACATCGGGCTCGGCGATGCCGCCACCAGCCAGACCACGTCCTCGGTCTGCGAGCCCACGGCCGCGGCCAACGAGCGCCAGCTCTTCATGACGGGCAACTGGTTCGCCAGCAGCTCGGCCGACGGCGGCGCCAGCTGGAACTTCGTCAACCCCTTCAACCGCTTCCCGGCCAGTGCCGGCGGCTTCTGCTGCGACCAGGTGGTGCTCTACAACGCGCGCCACCGCATCTGGATCTGGCTGCTGCAGTACTCGCAGGGCAGCAACGGCGAGAACCTGTTCCGGCTGGCGATCTCGCGCGAGGCCAGCTTCGGCAGCTGGTACTACTGGGACTTCACGCCGCGTGGTGTCAGCAGCACTTGGGCGGGCAACTGGTTCGACTACCCCGACATGGCCTGCACCGACGCCCACCTCGGCGTCAGCTTCAACATGTTCAAGGGCAACGCCTGGCAGCGGGCGGCGGTGTTCCGCTTTCCACTGGCCACGCTGGCCGCCGGCACCTCGCTCGGCTATCGATCGTGGGCCACCACCGGCAACGGCTCGATCCGCCTGTGCCGAGGCCCCGGAGCCACCCTGTTCATGGGCAGCCACAACAGCGCCAGCCAGATCCGGGTGCTGCGATGGCCCGACAGCAGCACCGGCATCAGCTGGAGCGACGTGAACGTGCGCTCGTGGTCGGGCGGCGCCTACGCCGCCCCCGGACCGGGCGGCGTCAACTGGCTGGGGCGGCTCGACCCACGCATCACCGGGGCCTGGGTCGGGGCCGGCACCCTGGGCTTCATGTGGTCGGCCAATCGCGACGGCAGCCACCCGCTGCCGTACATCCGGGTCGCGCGCATCCGGCAGTCGGGCTTCACGCTGCTCGACGAGCCCGACATCTGGAGCCGCACCTCGGCCTGGGCCTACCCCGCGGCGGCGGCCAACGCGGCGGGCGCGGTAGGTTTCAGCGCCTTCTACGGGGGTGGCGCGCGCCACCCCGGGCATGTGGTGGGCGTGAAGTCGGCCACCGGCTGGGATACCACGCTCACCAGCACCAGCACCCACAGCCCGCCCGACCAGGCCTGGGGCGATTACCTGTCATGCACGCCGCACAACGCCAGCAGCGCGCAGTGGGTGGCCTCGGGCTACACGCTGCGGGGCGGCACCGCGCGACGCAACATCGAACCTCGCTACGTCCGCTTCCGTGCCTGAGGAGAGCCGAACCATGTACGACCTGATCTCCAGACTGCCGGCGCGCCAGCTGCTGCTGCGCCAGGCCCCCACGCTCGTCGGTGCGCTGGCCATCGCCGAGATGTTCTACAAGTGGCACAGCTTCCTGCTCGAGACCGGCGGCTTCCTGCTCACCTGGTTCGTGCTGGATGCGCTGGTCAGCGTGATCGAGCGCGCCTTCGCCCGCGGCGCGCGCACCGGGCCGCCACGCTAGCCCGTGGGGAGCGGCGCGCCGGCCCTCAGATCAAGCCGTGCCGCTTCAGCCGGTGCGCCGGTGCGCGCGTGAAAGCCCCGGCCGGCGTGCCGCTTCGTCCATCCGCCGGCCCGACGGGTTGACTGCGGGCCGTCCCACCCGCACACAATGGCCTGCGCCGTGGGAGCGGCAGCGGCCAGACGGCGGGAGGGCGGCATGCGCAGGGAACTCATCACCAAGTCCAGAAGCCTGGTCGGCACCAGCGACCTCACCCTGCTGGCGCCGATCACGACGGGACTGGTGCCGGCGCTCGAATCCATCAGCCACAAGTCGCGCATCAAGACGCTGCTGCAGGCGCTGAACACCGGGCGCAGCACGGCGCACGAGTACGCGCTGCTGCGGCCGTTCTCGGACGCGGTCGAGCGCGTGGGCAAGATCCACTCGGTGCGGGTGGCGGTGCTCGAGCCCGCCAACCAGGTGCTGCTGGCCGTCACCTTCGATGGCAGCTGGGAGTCGTACCTGCGCGTGCTGTGGCAGAAGGTGGGCACGCTGCTGGACA
Organism: Burkholderiales bacterium; assembly: GCA_028872015.1. Taxonomy (GTDB): domain Bacteria; phylum Pseudomonadota; class Gammaproteobacteria; order Burkholderiales; family Burkholderiaceae_C; genus Rubrivivax. The sequence goes on from JAGWLO010000012.1 coordinate 8,892, forward strand.
TCATCTTCTACGACACCGAAGGCTACGTCTGCGCCTACGACCGCGGCTACGACGAATGGGCCGCCTGGGTGCGCCGGGTGCAGGTGGAGACGCACTTCTTCTACGGCACGCCGGCGCTCACCGTGGGCGACGTGCCGCTGCTGCAGGCCGAGGAGCGGCAGCGCCGCAGCTGCCCCTACCGGCCCGGCAACGAGGTGGCCGCGGCGCGGCGCCACCAGGCCAGTGCCGAGACGCTGGCCTGGCAGCAGGTGACGGCCTCGCCCGCCACCGGCACCGAGACCTTCAAGCAGGGGCTGGAAGCGATGGCCGCGCTGTACCGGCTGACCGCCCTCTACCAGCCCGGCACCGACGACGGCCAGGTGCTGCTGCGCGCAGTGCGCGACCTGCTGCTCGAGTTCGTGCTGCTGCTGGAGTCGGGGGCCGTGCCGCCGGCCGCCATGGACGAGGCCCGCCAGCGCTTCGACAAGCAGCTGGTCTGGCTGCAACAGCGGCCCACCGCGCCGCGCGAGCGCCAGCGCGTGGCCCCGCCGCTGCCGCCCGGGCCGCCGGCCTTCGATGCCGCCGACGTGCAGGCCGGCATCCTGAGCGCGCACGACGGCGTGACCGACGGCGCGCTGCTGCTGCTGGCGATCGAGGACCGCGTCCGGGCCCAGCCCTTCCTGCACCGCATGGTCGACGCCGTGCGCAAGCACAGCGACCCGCCGGCCACGGCCGACGACACGCTGGTGAACGTGGGCTTCAGCTACGAGGGCCTGCGTGCCGCCGGCCTGACCGAGGACGAGCTGGCGCTCTTTCCGCAGGAGTTCCGCGAAGGCATGGCTGCCCGCGCCAGCCTGCTCGGCGACCACCGGCTGAACCACCCGCGGCGCTGGCGCCTGCCGCCGCGGCGCGGCGCCCATGCCGGGGCCGACGGCCAGGTGCCGGCGGTCGAATGGTCGGCCGTGCACCTGGTGCTGCAGCTGCGCTGGGTGGCGCCGCCGAGCGACGACTGGTGCGAGATCGAAGACCCCCGGCACCCGCTGCATGGCCGCTACAAAGTCTGGGCCGATGCGGCCGAAGGCCACGGCGTGGCGGTGCTGGCGGTGCAGACGCTGCACCGCTACCACCGGGCCGCCCCCACCGATCCGGCGCCCGGCCCGGCGCCGGCGCTGCAGGTCGAAGAGCACTTCGGCTTCGCCGACGGCAACAGCGACCCCGTGCTCGACCCCGCCGAGGCCGGCCGCGTCTACCCCAACCGCATCCAGCTCGGCGAGCTGCTGGTGGGCGCCGCCAACGAGGCCGACTGGCCGCTCGACCCCGAGCGCCGCCCCGACCCCGCGCTCGAGCGCCAGCGCCTGGCGTGGCTGGGCAACGGCAGCTTCCTGGTGCTGCGCAAGCTGGTGCAGAACCGCGCGCGGCTGGACCAGCTGGTGGCCGATGCGGCCGCCGCCACCGGGCTGGCGCCCGCGCTGCTGCGGGCCAAGCTGATGGGCCGCTGGGACGACGGCACGCCGCTGGTGGGCAGCGGCGGCCCGGGTGCGGCGCACAACGATTTCGACTACCGCGACGACCCCGACGGCGCGCGGTGCCCCTTCCATGCCCACATCCGCCGCGTCAACCCGCGCCCGCCGCCGGGCCTGCACGAGCCGGCCGGCCGGCGCACGCCGCGCATCGCGCGCCGCGGCATGTCGTACGGGCCGCGCTACGGCGCCGGCCGGGCCGATGCGCAGGCCGAGCGCGGCCTCGTCTTCATGGCCTACAACGCCAGCCTGGCCGAGCAGTTCGAAGTGCTGCAGGGCTGGCTGACCGGCGGCAACAGCAGCGGCGCCGGCTCCGACCCCAGCGATCCCTTCCTGGGCGTGCCCGTCAACGGCCGCCGCCGCGAGTACCGCTTCGAGGTGCCCGGCAGCGACGGCCTGCCCCGGGTCGTGAGCCTGGCGCTGGACGGCAGCGACGCCTGGCTCGGCGACCCCGATCCGATCGTGCGCCTGGCCTGGGGCGGCTACCTCTTCGCCCCGTCGATGAGCGCGCTGCGGCGCCTGTGCGATCGCGCCGCGCGCGCTGCGCCGCCGCCCGAGCCGGCGTGGTCGGTGGCCGAGGGCGCGCGGCTCATCGCGGCGCTGCACGACGCGCAGGCCGCGCACGGCCCCGAGGCGGCGGCCCAGGCCTGGAAGGTGGCGCTCGAAGACCCGGTGGAGCAGCAGAAATTCCGCGCCGCCTCGATCTGGGCCGCCATCCGCGAGCAGCATGCCGGCGCGCTGCGCACGCCCTACGGCCTGCTGGTGGCCGAGCGCGGCCTGGCGCTGCAGGTGCTGGGCGACGCCGCGCGGTTCTCGGTGCGCGGCTACCACGCGCGGCTGGCACAGTCGATCGGCGACATCTACCTCGGGCAGGACCCCGATGCGCGCTACGACGCGGTGGCCACCGTGGTCAACAAGGCCATCGGCGACATCTCGCGCGAGCGGGCCTGCGCGCTCACGCGCCAGATCACCGCCGAGCGCCTCGGCGCCTTCATCGCCGACGCGCGCCGCCACCCCAACCCGTCGCAGCCGGCGCAATGGGAGCTGATGCTCGAGATCCGCGAACTGATCGAGCCCGTGCTGGGCCGGCTGTGCCAATGGTGGTTCGGCATGCCCGCGCAGGACACGCCCGACGTCCAGCTCTCGGGCCGGCGCTGGGATGCCGACGGCCGGACCGCGTACTACCCGGGCCACTTCACCGCGCCTTCGCGCTACGTGTTCCAGCCGCTGCCGGGGGCGCAGGCGCAGGCCCTGGGCCGCGACGACGGCCAGGTGCTGACGGCGGCCTTCACGCGCTTCGTGCGCGACCGCTGCGATCACGGCGGCTGGCCCCTGCCGGCGCCCGACGGCAGCCCGGCGCCGGTGGCGCGGGCCCTCTGGGACGCGTTCGGGGGCCCGCACGCCGACCCGGCCTTCATCGCCCGCACCCTGGTCGGCGCGATGATGGGCCTGCTGCCCACGCTCGACGGCAACCTGTCGCGCGTGCTCGACCAGTGGCTGGACGAAGGCACGCTGTGGTCGCTGCGCGCGCAGTGGCTGGCGCTCGCCCCGGGCGAGCGCAGCGACGCCGCCGCCACGCGGCTGCTGCTGCCGCCGCTGCGCCAGGCGATGCAGCTGCGCCCGGTGCCCGAGCTGGTGTGGCGCACCGCCACCGCGGCCTCGACCCTCGGGCCGCTGGTGGTGCAGCCGGGCGAGCGGGTGATCGTGGCCATCGTCTCCGCATCGCAGCAGGCGCTGATCGACGGCGACCCCGACCTGGCGCTCAACTTCGGGGGCGACCGCAGCCAGCCCGGGCACCCGCCGCACGCCTGCCCGGGCCAGGAGGCGGCGATGGGCGTGCTGCTGGGCTTCATCGCCGGCCTGCTGGACACGCCGGGCGCGATGCGCGCCAGCCCGGTGCCGCTGGCGCTGACCTTCGAGGGGTCGTACCGCGCGCCGACGGCGGCAGCTTAGGGGCCGATCTGCACGCGCCCTCGGTGCCCAGGCCGCGTGGCGGGTCCGGTCCAGATCTCAGGCGTCCGGTCCGGCGCCGCCAGCGCGATCGCCGGTCGGGCCAGGCGCCGCCCTCGGAGATGCCTGCTTCGGGAAGTAGTTCCTTTGCGCCATCGCCTCGTACAGCGGCGGCGCGAACGCTGCCGAGATGCGCGAGGCGAGCAGGGCCGTGGCCATCATCGGGATGACCAGCCCGCCGCCGTCGGTCATTTCCATCACGATGACGAAGGCGGTGAGCGGCGACTGGGTGACCGCGGCCAGATACCCGGTCATGCACAGCGCGATGAGCGCAGGCAGCTGCGCCCAGTCAAAGGCCGCATGCACCCATTGCGCCAGGCCGGCGCCGATCGACAGCGAGGGCGAGAACAAGCCGCCCGGCATGCCCGCCATGTAGCTGACGACCAGACTGGCCCATTTGGTCACGGCGTAGCCCTGGCTCAGCGGCGCCGTGCCTTCGAGCAGATGGCGCGCCTGGTCGTAGCCGCTGCCCCAGGTTTCGCCTTCGGTGGCCACGCCCAGCGCGGCGACGGTCAGTCCGACCACCATCGCGTAGACCATGGGTTTGCGGGAGCGCCAGGCCTGCAGCCGCGCAGGCATCCAGCTGTCCCAGTGCAGCAGGGCCCCATTGAAGGCGGCCCCGAGCAGCCCGCACAGCAGTGCGCTGACCACCACCGGCAGCACGAAGGCGATACCGATGTGCTGCGGCACGCCCATCTGGCCGAAGTACAGGTAGTTGCCCGCCAGCGCGAGCGAGGTCAGGCCGGCGAACACCACCGCGGTGATCATGGTGCCGTTGGTTCGGCTCTCGAAATCGCGGGCCAACTCCTCGATGGCGAAGATGATGCCGGCCAGCGGCGTATTGAATGCCGCCGACAGGCCCGCCGCGGCACCGGCCAGCAGCAATTGGCGCTCCAGCCTGGGCCCCGCATGCGGGTAGAAGCGTCGCGTCTCGGCCATGATCGCAGCGCCCAGGTGCACCGTGGGCCCTTCGCGGCCGACGCTCATGCCGCCCAGGAAGCCGAGCAGCGAGACGAACAGCTTGCCCAGGATGACGCGCGGGCCGAACAAGCGTTTCATCAGGGTTTCGTCGCGCGGCGCGTGCAAGGCGGCGATCACCTGCGGGATCCCGCTGCCCTCGCTGCCGGAGAACCAGCGCCGCGTCAGGGCCACGCCCAGCATCGTCAGGGCCGGGGTGATCAGGAAGGCCAGCCAGGCGCGGCCCGCGATCCAGCCGACGAACAGCCGGGACGCCGCCGCGCTGGATTCCGCGTAGAGCACGGCCACCAGCCCCACCACCAGGGCGGCACCCCAGGGCAGCCCGAACTGCAGGAAGAGCCGGCGGCCGCGGCCCTTGGCCAGGCGCGCCCAGGCGCGCCCGCGCGTCGGATCGGTGGGCGGTGTCATGGTGCCACGCCAGCGTCGTACGTCATCGCTGAATTGTGTGTCGAACCGGCCGCGGGGGCGGTCAACCCGGTCGCGCGGCCAGCGCGCGCTCGATGCGGCGCCGCGGCACGCCCGGCTTGGGCACCGGCAGATCGAACCAGCTGCGCACGTCCTCGTCCAGCCCGAGGCCGTGCATGTAGTTGTAGAGCGCCTTCTTCAGGCCCGGCGCCAGCGCGTCGTGGTCGCAGCCGGTGGGGTCGACGAAGCCGACGTCGTTCTTCGCGAAGCGGCCCGCCGGCAGCGGCAGCAGGCGCACGCCGTAGTCCTGCGGCTGCCGGCCCACGGGCGAGTGCACGGTGCAGGCGAAGCGGTGCCAGAAGCCCGACTGGATGCAGCCGGCGGCAAAGAGCTGGCGCACGGTCTCCAGCGCGTCCACCGTGTCCTGCACGGTCTGGGTCGGGAAGCCGTACATCAGGTAGGCGTGCACCAGGATGCCGGCCTCGCTGAAGGCGTGCGTCACGCGCGCCACCTGCTCGACCGACACGCCCTTCTTCATCAGCGCCAGCAGCCGGTCGCCGGCCACCTCCAGCCCGCCCGAGATGGCGATGCAGCCGCTGGCCGCGAGCTCGCGGCACAGCGCCGGCGTGTAGGTCTTCTCGAAGCGGATGTTGCCCCACCAGCTGATGGCGCTGCCGCGCCGCTGCAGCTCGGCCGCCAGCGCCTTCAGCGACTTCGGCGGCGCCGCCTCGTCGACGAAGTGGAAGCCGGTCTGCCCGGTCTCGGCCACGATGGCCTCGATGCGGTCGACCAGCGTCGCCGCCGTGGCCGCGTCGTAGCGGCCGATGTAGTCCAGGCTCACGTCGCAGAAGCTGCATTGCTTCCAGTAGCAGCCGTGGGCCACGGTGAGCTTGTTCCAGCGCCCGTCGCTCCACAGCCGGTGCATCGGGTTGAGCAGGTCCAGCAGGGAGAGATAGCGCCCCAGCGGCAGGCCGTCCCAGGTGGGCGTGCCCACGTCCTCGAACGGCACGTCGGGCTCGACGAAGTTGGTGTAGATCACGGCCTGCGACGCGGCGTCGCGCGTGTACGTGCGCACCAGCCGCCGCGCCGAGCGCCGGCCCTGCAGGTGCTCGGTCAGGGCCAGCAGCGGCCGCTCGCCGGCGTCCAGCGTGACGTAATCGAAGTAGTCGAACACGCGCGGCTCGGCCAGCTCGCGCAGCTCGGTGTTGACCCAGCCGCCGCCGAGCACGGTGACGATCCCGGGCCAGGCCGCCTTGATGGTCTGCGCGATGCGGAAGGCCGCGTACACCGCGCCCGGGAACGGCACCGACACCAGCACCAACGTGGGCTGGTGGCGAGAGATCGCGTCGCGCGTGAGCGCGGCCAGGGTGCGGTCGATCAGGTTGGCGGGCGCCGCCAGCGCCGCGGCCAGCGGATCGAAGTGCGGCTGACTCTGTGCCAGGCTCTCGGCGTAGCGCACGAACTCGAAGCGCGGGTCGACGGCATCGCGCAGCACGTCGGCGATGTCGTTCAGGTACAGCGTGGCCAGGTGGCGCGCGCGGTCCTGCACGCCCAGGGCGCCGAAGGCCCAGGCCAGCGCATCGCCCGTGCCGCCCTCGGGGTCGACGTACACCGCCAGCGCCGCGAAGCGCGGGCCCTCGGGCAGGAAGGCGCGGCCGGCGATGCGGTGCGCCAGCGTCGGGTCGCGGCCCTGCAGGAAGGCCAGCGTCGGCGCGATGGTGGCGCGGTAGCGCTCGAAGTGCCGTTCGAACGCCGCCACGCGCGGCGTGCGCGCCGCCGCCGGCAGCGCCGCGATGGCGTCGCGCACCGACGCCAGCCCGGCCGGCGAGAGCAGCTCGAGGATCAGCGCCAGCGCCAGGTCTTCCTGCCCCGCCGCGATGCCGCGCGAGCGCAGGAAGCCCGTCAGGTAGGCGGTGGACGGGTAGGGCGTGTTCAGCTGCGTCATCGGCGGGATGAGCGAGAGCACGCGCAGCGGCGCGGCGACTTCGGTGGCGGGCATGGCCCGGGCATTGTCACCGCGGGTCATCAGCCGGGCCGGCCGACTTGGGGACTGTGCCGAGGCGTCGCCCGGACGCCGTCGGTTACATTGGCGCCCGCCATGCGACAGCCGTACCAGGACGAACTGCTCGAGCAACACCTGCGTGCGGTCCTGGGCGACCTGCCGGCCGAAGTGTTGGACCCGCTGCGTCGGGAACTGAGCTGGGTCGAGCTCGCCGGCGGCGAGACGCTGATGACGCAGGGCGAGCCCGGCGACTGCCTGTTCCTGTCCATCAGCGGCCGCCTGCGCGCCTATGTGCGCGACGACGAGGGCCAGGAGCGCGCGGTGCGCGAGATGGCGCGTGGCGAGGTCATCGGCGAGATGGCCCTGTTCACCGACGAGCCGCGCTCGGCCACCGTGGTGGCGATCCGCGACTCGGTGCTGGTGCGGCTGAGCAAGGCCGCCTTCGAGCGCCTGCTGGGCGCCAGCGCGCAGGCGTCCATCGCGCTCACGCGGCGCGTCATCCAGCGCCTGCAGAAGCCGCAGTCGGCGGCCGACTTCGCGCGCCCGGTCACGCTGGCGCTGCTGCCGATCACGCCCGGCATCGACGTGCCGGCCCTCGCGCAGGCGCTGGCCGGGCAATTGCGCCGCCTGCCCGGCGCCAGCCGGGTGTGCGTGGTCGACGCCGCCGGCGTCGAGGCCGCGCTGCAGGCCAGCGCCGACAGCGAGCTCGACGCCGAGCGCCGCATCGCGCTGTACCTGGACCGCATCGAGGCCACGCACGAGTTCGTGCTGCTGGTGGGCGACGAGCAGCCCACGCCCTGGACCCGCCGCTGCTGCCGCCGCAGCGACGAGATGCTGCTGCTGGCCGATGCCGACCAGCCCGCCGTGCTGCACGCCACCGAGACCGAGGTGCTGATGCCGCGGCCCGGCCGCAGCGAGGCGGCCGAGATCCTGGTGCTGCTGCACCCGGCCGGTCGGCGCTGCCCGCAGGGCACGCGGGCCTGGCTCGATCGCCGGCCGCTGACCGACCACGTGCACATCCGCCCGGCCCTGGAGCGCGATCTGGCCCGGCTGGCGCGCCTGCAAAGCCGCAACGCGATCGGCCTGGTGCTGGCCGGCGGCGGCGCGCGCGGGCTGTCGCACCTGGGCCTGCTGCAGGCGCTGCACGCGCAGGGCATCGAGATCGACTGCGTGGGTGGCACCAGCATCGGCGCGGTGATGGCAGCGCTGATCGCGTCCGACCAGCCGCCCGAGACCGTGATCCCGATCGCGCGCAAGGCCTTCATCCGCAACCCCACGGGCGACTTCAACCCGGTGCCGCTGCTGTCGCTGATCCGCGGCCGGCGCCTGAAGCGCGTGATCGACACCGCCACGCGCGAGCTCTTCGGCACGCTGCCCGACATCGAAGACCTGTGGAAGACCTGCTACTGCGTGGCCAGCAACTACTCGCAGGCGCACGAGGCGGTGCTGCGCCGCGGCAGCCTGTCGTGGGCGCTGACCGCGAGCACCGCGATCCCGGGTGCGCTGCCGCCGGTGCTGCACGCCGGCGAGCTGCTTTGCGACGGTGGCACCTTCAACAACTTCCCCGTCGACGTGATGCGTGCGCAGCGCGGCGTGGGCCGCGTCATCGGCGCCGACCTGAGCTACCGCAAGCTGCGCCGCATCGAGCTCGACGAAGTGCCCTCGTCCTGGGCGCTGCTGCTCGACCGCCTGCGCCCGCGCCGGTACCGGCGCTACAAGCTGCCCTCGCTGGTGGCCTACCTGATGAACGTGAGCGTGCTGTACAGCGCCTCGCGCCAGCGCCACGCGCGCGCCCTGGCCGACCTGTACTTCAACCCCCACCTGCCCAGGGTGGGCATGCTGCAGTGGCGCCGCTTCGACCACATCGTGCAGCAGGGCCGCACGCACGGGCAGGAGGTGCTGGCCGCGCTCAGCCCGCAGGCGCTGGGCCTGTACCGCGACGTGCGCGCGCCGGCCGAAGGCTGATCCCGCCCCGCGCCCATGGCCGACGCGCCCGCCCCGAATCCGCTGCTCCATCCGCTGCTGCAGCCGCATGCCCACAAGGTGGCCAGCGCCGCCGAGGCGGTGCGCGCGGTGCGGCCGGGCGACCACGTGTTCGTGGGCACGGCCTGCGCCACGCCGCGCGCGCTGGTGGCCGCCCTGGAGGCCTGGGAGTTCGGCCCTGCCGACGTCGAGCTGCTGCACTTCCTGACCGACCATGCCGTGCCGCACGATGCCCAGGGCCGGGCGACGACGCGGCTGCGCCACCGCTGCTTCTTCGTCGGTGCCGACATGCGCGCCGCGGTGCGCCAGGGGCTGGCCGAATACGTGCCGCTGTCGATCGCGCGCGTGCCGGGGCTGATCGCGCTCGGCCGCATCCCGGTCGACGTCGCGTTCATCCAGGTCTCGCTGCCCGACGCCTTCGGCTACGTCAGCCTGGGCGTGTCGGTGGACGTGATCCCGGCCGCGGTGGCGCGGGCGCGGGTGGTGATCGCCGAGGTCAACCCCCGCATGCCGCACGCCATGGGCGACAGCCTGCTGCATGTGAGCCGTATTGACCGCCTGGTGCCGGTGGACACGCCCGTGATCGAGTACGCGCACCCGCCCACCACCGAGGCGGCCATGGAGCAGATCGCGCGCTACATCGGCGGCATCATCGAGGACGGCTCGACGCTGCAGATCGGCCTCGGTCGGGTCGCCAACGAGGCGCTGAAGTACCTGGCCGACCGGCACGACCTGGGCATCCACTCCGACGTCGTCACCGACGCCATCCTGCCGCTGCTGGCGCGCGGCATCGTCACCGGCCGGCGCAAAACGCAGCAGCCGCACAAGATCGTGGCCAGCTTCGCGATGGGCAGCCGCGCGCTGTACGACCTGATCGACGGCAACCCGCTGTTCGACTTCCAGCCCATCGAGCAGGTGTGCGACGCCGCCACGCTGGCGGCACAGCACCAGCTGGTGTCGGTGACGCAGGCCTTCGCCATCGACCTCAGCGGCCAGGTCTGCGTCGACCAGGAAGGCGGCGGCTTCTACGGCGGCCTGGCCGCCCAGGTCGAGTTCCACGCCGCCGCGGCGCGCTCGCCCGGGGGCAAGGCCATCATCTGCCTGGCCTCCACCGAGACGGCCACCGAGACCGCCACCGAGCCGGGCGAAGCCGGCCGGCCGCGCTCGCGCATCCGGGCCCAGCTCGGGCCGGGCGAGGGCGTGGCCGTGCCGCGCAGCGAGGTGCACTACGTCATCACCGAGTACGGCATCGCCTACCTCTTCGGCAAATCGGTGCGCGAGCGCGCGCTGGCGCTGATCGGCATCGCCCACCCGCAGCACCGCGCGGCGCTGCTGGCGCAGGCGCAGGCACTGGGCTGGGTGCCGGCGTCGCAGACGCTGAAGAACCTGCACGCCTACCCGGTGCACGAGGAGCAGGCCGCGACGCTGAAGGACGGCCGCGCCCTGCTGCTGCGGCCCGCCACCGCGAGCGACGGCGAAGGCATCCGGGCGCTGTTCCACGGCCTGTCCGAGCGCGACATCTACACCCGCTTCTTCCGCAAGCTGCGCGGCCTGTCCGACCGCGACGTGCAGCGGCTGTGCAACGTGGATTTCGACAACGAGGTGGCCTTCGTGGCCGCTGCCGGCACGCGCGAGAACCCGCGCATCGTGGGCCACGCGTTCTACTTCGTCGATCCTTCCACCAATCTGGCCGAGACCGCCTTCATGGTCCACCCCGAGTGGCGCGGCTCGGGCCTGGGCGGCCTGCTGCAGCGCCGCCTGGCCGCGCATGCCCGCGGCCGCGGCGTGCGCGGCTTCGTGGCCGAGCTGCTGGCCAGCAACGAGCACATGCTGCACCTGGCGCGCGGTGGGCCCGCCGGCGGCGAGGACGGCGGCACCGTGCAGATCGAGGACCAGGGCGGCACGCTGCGCGTGACGCGGCTGTTCGGCGACGGCCCGCGCAGCGAGCTGGGGGAGTGAGGTTCCGGAGCCGGGTCTCCCGGTCCGGAACGCGCCCCCTCGGGGGGCCGCGAGCGCAGCGAGCTGGGGGCTAGAACAGCCCGGCGGCGATGTTGATCGTCAGCGCCAGGACGGTGGTGTTGAAGAAGAACGCCAGGATGCAGTGCAGCACGCCCACCGGGCGCAGATCCCCCCCGTTGAAGGCCACGTCGGCGGTCTGGCCCGAGGTGCCGATGATGCTGGCGAAGTAGAAGAAGTCGCCGTAGCCCGGGTCGGTGGTGCCGGGAAAGTCCAGCGGGTCGGGCCGGCCGCGGCTGCGCGCGAGGTAGAAGTCGTGCGCGTAGTGCAGCGCGAACAGCACTTGCGTGAACATCCACGAGGTGAACACCGTCAGCGCCGCCAGGCCCATGTGCCAGCGCTTGGCGCTGCCCTGCAGATCCTTGACCCCGCCCAGCTGCGAGGCCACCGCCAGCAGCACCGCCACCGCCGCGAACACCACCAGCGACAGCACGATGAGCCGGCCGTCGTCCTCGCGCAGGGCGCGGCGGTGCATCCGGGTCGCGCTCGAGGCCAGCCCCATCTCGAGCGCCAGCGCCAGGTACAGCAGCGCCCCGGCGTTCCAGGCCAGCAGCGCGCGCGTGGGCGTGCGCACGGCCACCGTGGTGGGCAGCCAGAGGTAGACCGCCACGCCCAGCAGCACCGAAAACCACAGCCGCGGCCGGCTGTGGACCATGACGGCGATGCGGCGCAGGGATGACATCGTTCGATTCTGCCGCGGCGCTGCGCCGGGCCGCGCAGCCGCCCGCGTCACGCTTCCAGCGCCGCCACCTCGGCCGTGAGCTGCACCGCCGTGAGCGTGGCGTTGGCCAGCAGGTTGTGCAGCAGCCGGATCATCAGGCTCGGTCGTTCGGCTTCCAGCCGTGCCAGGGCGGTGGTGGGCAGCGCGCAGCACTCGACCTGGGTGTCGGCCCGCACGTCGGCCGAGCGCAGGCCGCCGTTGACGAGCGCCAGCTCGCCGAAGCTCATGCCCGCCGTGAGTGTGGACAGCCGCTTGTGGCCGCCGCCGGGCAGCTCGACGGTGACGCTGACCTCGCCGCGCAGCAGCAGGTAGAGCGCGTCACCCGGGTCGCCGCGGCGCAGGATGGGCATGCCGGCGTCGAACTGGTGCGGCTCCACGCAGGCCTGCAGCAGGGCCAGGTCGGCCGGCGACATGCCGGCGCACAGCCCGTGTTCGGCCAGGCTGCAGCGTGCGCCCGCCGTACCCGCCATACCTGCCGCACCGTGGCGTTGCAGCAGTCCGCGCTCGCACCATTCGAGGCCGAGGTCGAGCTGCGGCTGAAAGCTCACCGAGCGTGCGCACTGCGGATCGAGCTCATTGCCGAAGGCGGCCAGCAGCTCGCCGCGCCGCACCCGCGTCAGCACCAGGTTCAGCCCGTGCGCGGCGCCGTAACCCACCAGCTGCGCGAGCAGCCGCGTCGCGGCCTGGTCGGCATGGCTGACGCGCTTGAAGTCGAGCACCGCGAAATCCAGGCCCGCGGGCGCCGCCTCGGTGATCTCGCGCACCACCTGCTCGATGGTGGAGAAGCGCAGGTCGCCCTGCAGCTCGTAGACCGCGGCGCGCCGGCCGTGCTCGTCGAGCACGCGGCGCTCGGCGTCGCCGCGCCGGCGCTTGCTGCGCACCTCGGCCAGCGTGTAGCGCGCGCGCACGGTCGCGGCCGAGGGCCGCGGCGGCTGCAGGAAGTGCAGCGCCAGCTCGCTCGACAGCGTCTCGCAGACCTGGACCCCGCGCACGCTGTTGCCGCGCTCGTCGAGCGCGGGCGAGAAGACGCCGATGCCGAGCTGGCCCGGCAGCACGGCCAGCACGCCGCCGCCGACGCCGCTCTTGGCCGGCAGGCCGACGTTGAAGACCCAGCCGCCGGTGAAGTCGTAGACGCCGCAGGTCGTCATCACGCTGAGGATCGCGGTGATGTACTCGGCGCGCACCGCGCGCCGGGCGGTCAGCGGGTTGACGCCGCCGTTGGCCAGGGTCGCAGCGATCAGCGCCAGATCGCGGCAGTCGACCTGCACCGAGCATTGCTGGAAGTACAGGTCCAGCGCCAGCTCGGGGTCGTCCTCGATGATCCCGTAGTTGCGCAGCATGTGGCCGATCGCCCGGTTGCGGTGACCGGTGGCGCGCTCGGACTCGAACACCGCCTCGTCGATCGCGAGCGGCCGCCCGGCGTAGGCCGAAATGGCGTCGAGCACGCGCGCACGCCGCGCCTGGGCGCTGGCCCCGGCGACGAGCGACGAGCAGGCGATGGCACCGGCGTTGATCATCGGATTCATCGGCCGGCCGGTGCCGGGCTCGAGGCTGATGGCGTTGAAGGCCTCGCCCGAGGGCTCGACGCCGACCGCCCGGTGGACCCTTTCGGTGCCCTGATCCTCCAGCGCCACGCCGTAGACCAGCGGCTTCGAGATCGACTGCAGGGTGAACGGAACCCGCGTGTCGCCGACCTCGTACAGGCGGCCGTCGACGGTGGCGATCACGATGCCGAACAGCGCCGGGTCGACCTTGGCGAGTTCGGGGATGTAGGTCGCCACCTGGCCGGCGGTGAGGTCGGCGAGCCGCGCATGAAGCTGCTCCAGGCAGGCCTGGACCGGCGAGCGGATGGCGGAGGACGCGTCGGCGTATGTCATGCCATGTCATTGCAAGACCCATGCAGGGGCACGGTCGGCGTCGAAGGCGGCCTGACCGGCCGGCCGGGCCCGGATCGCTGCACCAGCCTGGGCCTGGGTCCCCGGGCGGCGGGCGGCGCCTGCCCCAGGGTAGTGCCGTGCAGGGCGCCATCCCGGGGATGCGGGCCGGCGCGAGGTCGGCGCGGCGGTGGCTGTCACGACGCTGTGATCTGCGGCGCCTACCCTTGCCGGAAAGCCGGGGTGCGGCCGCAACGGCGCCGTGCCCGCCGGCCCTGGACGGCAAGCCGGAGAATCTGCCCGTGGACATGTCAGTGACCGAACTCGATGGCCCCATCGTCTGCGTCCGCCTGCAGGGCCGGCTCGACGCGCCCGGGGCCGACCGCATCGGCGTGCGCTTCACGGCCGGCGTGGTCGCGCGCCAGATGCACGCGATCGTCGACCTGTCGGGCGTGAGCTTCGTCGCCTCGATGGGCCTGCGCCTGCTGATCTCGGCGGCGCGCAGCGTGTCCCAGAAAGGGCACGTGCTGGCGCTGTTCGGCGCCAACGAGGCGGTCCAGGGCGTGCTGGACGATGTCGCGCTGGACCAGATCATGCCCATCGTCGCCACCGAGGCCGAGGCGATTGCCGCCGTCACCGCCGCCGGCTAAGCCGCACGCCGGGCCGGCTGCCGGGCCGATGCTCGCGCTGCAACTCGCCAACCAGCTCGCCGCGCTGGAGCCGGCGCGGCAGGCGGTGCTCGACTTCGTCGACGGCCAGGGCCTGTCGGTGCGCGCGCGCTACCGGCTCGAACTCGTCCTCGAGGAGGTGCTGATGAACCTCGTCTGGCATGCCTTCCCCGAGGGCGGCTCGCATGCGATCGATCTGACGCTGCAGCTCGAGCCGGACACGCTGCGGCTCGGGTTCGAGGATGACGGCGCGCCCTTCGATCCGCTGGCGGCGCCGCTGCCGGTGGCGCCGCGGTCGCTGGCCGAGGCCGTGCCCGGCGGGCTCGGGCTGGCGCTGGTGCGCAAGGCCGTGCGCGAGGCCCGCTACGAGCGGGTCGGCGGCCGCAACCGGCTGACGCTCGCGCTCGACCGCGGCTGAGTCGCGGTCCGGCGTCCGGCCTTCAGGCGGCCCGGGCCACCGCTGCGGCGGGCTGCCCGGCGCCGCGGCCGGCCAGCACCTGCGCCAGCGCTTCCAGGCTCTCGAGGTTGTGGGCCGGCAGGAACAGGTCGACCTGCGGCAGCATCGCCTTGATGCCGGCAGCGCGCGGCTGGAAGGCGTCGAAGCGCAGCAGCGGGTTCAGCCACACCAGCCGGCGGCAGCTCTTGTGCAGCCGCTCCATCTCGAAGCGCAGCTGCTCGCAGCGCGGGTCGTCGGGGGTGCCGTGCTCCAGGCCGTCGGAGATCAGCAGCACGGTGGCCCGCCCGCTCAGCACGCGGCGCGCCCAGCGCTGGTTGAACTCGCGCAGGCAGGCCGTGATGCGGGTGCCGCCCGACCAGTCGGCGACGTCGCGCACCACGCGCGCCACCGCGATGTCGGGGTCGCGCTGGCGCAGCGCGCGCGTGGTGCGCGTGAGGCGGGTGCCGAAGACGAAGCTCTCCACCCGCGCGTCGGCGTGGCCGATGGCGTGCGTGAAGTGCAGCAGCATGCGCGAGTAGCGGCTCATCGAGCCCGAGATGTCGGCCAGCACCACCAGCGGCGCCGGCTTGGTGGCCGGGCGACGCCAACGCAGCTGCCAGAGCTCGCCGCCCTGGCGCGCCAGGGCCTGCAGCGTGGCGCGGCCGTCGATGCGGGCCTGGCGGCCGGGGCCGGGGGCGCGTTCGCTGCGGCGCGTGGTGATGGGCTCGAACAGCGGCCCCATCCGGCGCAGCAGGGCCTGCGCGGCGCGCCATTCGTCGGCCGTCATGGTCTCGAAGTCGGCCTTCTGCAGCAGCTCGCGCTCGTTCCAGGTGAGCGTGGCGTCGACGTCGAGTTTCTCGGGCGGCGGCGGGTGCGGCGCGTTCGGCGGGTGTGGAAACAGCGCCTCGCCCAGGCGCCGGTTCTCGGGCGGCGGGGCCTGCTCGGTCTTGGCCTGCACCCGCGGCAGCAGCATCGCCATCATGCGGCCGGCCAGGTCGGGGTCGCGCCAGAACAGCGCGAAGGCCTGGTCGAACAGCTCGCGGTGCTCCACCCGGTCGAGCAGGCAGGCGGCCAGCGTGGCGTGGAAATCGCGCCGCGACTCGAGCCCCGCCACCTGCAGCGCGGTCAGCGCGAGCTGGATGCGGTCGGTGGGCAGCGGCATGCCGGCCTGGCGCAGCACGCGGCCGAAGTGCATCACGTTCTCGGCCAGGTGGCCGGGCAGGGTGGCGGCGTCGGGGGCGCGGAGCATGGAACGCATTGTGTCGCGCCGCGACGACGCTGCATCGACGCCGTGAAGGCGCTGCGACGGCGCCACGGCAGCACCGGCCGCGAAGGCCCTGGTGCCCATGCCGACGCGCCGGCGCGGTAGGCTCATGGGCTTTCGCCAACCCTTCCATCCAACCCCAGAGCACAAGGAGCCCGACCATGGGAACCACCATCACTTTCAACCGACCCGACGGCCAGCCCGCACAGGGCTACCTGGCCGAGCCCGCCCAGGGCGCGGGCGCGCCGGCCATCGTCGTGATCCAGGAATGGTGGGGCGTGAACGACCAGATCCGCGGCGTGGCCGACCGCCTGGCGCTGGCCGGCTACCGCGCGCTGGTGCCCGACCTGTACCGCGGCAAGAGCACGGTGGAGGCCGAGGAGGCGCACCACCTGATGAGCGGCCTGAACTTCGCCGATGCCGCCTCGCAGGACATCGCCGGCGCCGTGCGCCACCTCAAGGTGGGCGACGCCAAGGTCGGCGTCACCGGCTTCTGCATGGGCGGCGCACTGACGCTGCTGGCCGCCTGCTTCGTGCCCGAGGTGGATGCGGCCGCGGTCTGGTACGGCTGCCCGCCGCTGGAGTACATCGACGCCGGCAAGATCAAGGCGCCGCTGCTCGGCCATTGGGCCACGCAGGACGAGTTCTTCAAGATCGACACCGTCGACGCGCTGGAAGCCAAGCTCGAGGCCGCCGACGTGCACTTCCAGTTCCACCGCTACCTGGCGCACCACGGCTTTGCCAACGAGACCGCCGTCGGCCCCGGCCGCATCCCGGCCACGCAGTACGACCCGGTCTGGGCCCAGCAGGCCTGGGACCGCACGTTCACGTTCTTCGGGCAGCGGCTGCGCTGAGGGCGTTGGGAGCCGGTGAGCCGCATCGACTGGCTCGCCGCGCCTCCCCTCGAGCCGATCCGCCGGTGCACGACCGGCAGGTCCGTTCTCGATCGGTGACAGCAGGGCTGGCCCCGTCCGGGCGCCCGCTCGGGCACGTCGAGCAGCAGCCCGAGCCGCCAGGCCGCGCTCAGGCCGCCGGCTTGTCGACCGGCTCGCTGTCGGGCGCCTTGGTGTGCTTGATGAAGAAGCCGGCGGCGATGATGCCGATCTCGTACAGCAGGCACATCGGAATCGCCAGCGACAGCTGCGAGATCACGTCCGGCGGGGTGACGACGGCCGCCACGACGAAGGCGCCGACCACGAAATAGCCGCGCACCTTGCGCAGTTGCGCCACCGTCACCAGGCCGATGCGGGCCAGCACCACCACGGCCACCGGCACCTCGAAGGCCACGCCGAACACCAGGAACAGCGTGAGCACGAAGCTGAAGTACTCCTCGATGTCAGGCGCCGCGGTGATGGTGACGGGGGCGAAGGCCTGGATGAAGCGCGACATCGCCGGAATCACCAGGAAGTAGCAGAACCCCACGCCCACCACGAACAGCACGGTGCTCGACACCACCAGCGGCAGCACCAGCCGCTTCTCGTGCGCGTACAGCCCCGGGGCGACGAAGGCCCACACCTGGTACAGCACCACCGGCAGCGCCACCATCAGCGCCGCCATCAGCGTGATCTTCAGCGGCACCAGCACGGGCGAGATCACGTTGGTGGCGATCAGGTGCGCACCCGCCGGCAGGTGGTGCACCAGCGGCGCGGCGAGCAGGTCGTACAGGCCCGAGGGGCCGGGGTAGATGCACAGCGCGACGAAGGCGATGCCGATGGCGATGGCCGAGCGGATGAGCCGGTCGCGCAGCTCGATCAGGTGCGAGACGAACGGCGCCTCGGTGCCGTCGAGTTCGTCGGCGCCGCTCTTGGCGTCCGGCTTGGCCTCGCTCATGGCCGCGACGACTTGAAGCCCGGCGGCCGGAAGCGTGCCACCCGCGCCGCGCCCGACTGGGCGTGGGTGCGCACGCCCTGGCGTCGCTTGTACCACTGCGGGGTGGCACCGCGCTTCAGGCGCCAGTTCTTCTTCGGGTGCCGGTAGCTGGGCGGGGGCGGCTCGTAGCCGCTCTCGCCGCCAGGGCCGCTGCCGCCGCCCAGCGACTCTTGCGCGCCGCGCCACTCGTCGGCGATGGCGCTGCCGGCCTGCGCCACGCCGCTGCGCACGGTCTGCTCGACGTTGCGCGCGGCATCCTCGAACTCGGTCTTCATCTTCTTGAGCTCATCGAGCTCGATCGACCGGTTCACCTCGGCCTTGACCTCGGCCACGTAGCGCTGCGCCTTGCCGAACAGGTGGCCCATGGTGCGCGCCACCTTGGGCAGCTTCTCGGGCCCGATGACGATCAGCGCGACCGCGCCGATGAGCGCGATCTTGTCGAAGCCGAAGTCGAGCACTGCGCGTCAGGACTTGGTCTTGGCTTCGACGTCGACCGTGTTGCTGTCGGCCGTGCGCTGCGCCGTGACCTGCTGCGCCGGCGCCGCGGCGGTGTCGGATTCGCTCGCGCCCTTGACGCCGTCCTTGAAGCCCTTGACGGCCTCGCCGAGGTCGGTGCCGATGTTCTTGAGCTTCTTGGTGCCGAAGATCAGCACCACGACGAGCAGAACAATCATCCAGTGCCAAATGCTCAAACCACCCATGATGGATCTCCTACGGGGAACCCCATATTCTAGGGGAGGGACAAGGGCCCGACGACCGTCAGCCGCGGGCCCAGGGTCGGGGGCCGCCCATCACGTGCAGGTGCAGGTGGTAGACCTCCTGGCCGCCGTCGCGCCCGCAGTTGATGAGGGTTCGGAACCCGTTGTCGACGCCGAGTTCCCGCATCAGCCGGGGTGCCAGGCCCAGCATGCGGCCCAGCAGCGCGTCGTGCTCGGGGCCGACGTCGGCCAGGGTGGCGATGTGGGCCTTGGGGATGACCAGCACGTGCACCGGCGCCCAGGGCGCGATGTCGTGGAAGGCGAGCACCTGGTCGTCCTCGTAGGCCTTGCGGGCCGGGATCTGCCCGGCCACGATCTTGCAGAAGATGCAGTTCGGATCGGCGCTCACGGCAACCTCAGGCGGGCATCGGCATGGGGCGGCGATCGCTGAAGGCGAGCCAGCCGCGGATGAATCGGTACAGGTACCACAGGCTGATCAGGAACCAGGCCGCCACGCCCGGGAACCAGAACGCCAGCCACAGCGGCCCGCTCAGCAACAGCCACAGCAGCGTGAACCAGAAGCTGCGCGCCTGCCAGCGGAAGTGGCTGCGGTAGAAATCGTCGGGCAGGTCGGGCCGCTTGACGTAGTTGATGATCATGGCGATCACCGAGAAGATGCCGCCCGAGAACCAGGACAGCGTGTGCAGCCCGTAGAGCACATGGGTCAGCAGCCGCAGGTCGGACTGCGAGGGACTGGCCGGCATCACGACGTCGTTCATCCGCGTTCTCCTTCCCGTTGCTGCGCCTTGCGCAGCGCGAATTCTTCCAGGCCCGAGAGCCCCTCGCGGCGCCGCAGCTCGGCCAGCACCTGCTCGGGCGACAGGCCGAACTGCGCCAGCGCCACCAGGCAATGGAACCACAGATCGGCCACTTCGGCCACGATGCGATCGGGCGCGCCGTCCTTGGCCGCCATCACCACCTCGGTGGCTTCCTCGCCCACCTTCTTCAAGATGGCGTCGGTGCCCTTGGAAAACAAGCGCGCGACGTAGCTCTTGCCGGGGTCGCCGCCGGCAGCGGGCTTGCGCGATTCGATCACGGCCGCCAGCCGCGCCAGGGTGTCGTCGCCGTTCATCGGGGCCGCGCTCATCGGTACAGGCTCGCGGGGTCTTCGAGCACCGGCTCGACCGCCTGCCAGGCGCCGTTGTCGTAGCGCTGGTAGAAGCAGCTGTGGCGGCCGGTGTGGCAGGCGATGGTGGGGTCGTGGCCATGCTGCGTCACCTTCAGCAGCACGACGTCGTTGTCGCAGTCCAGACGGATGTCGTGCACGGTCTGGGTGTGGCCGGACTGCTCGCCCTTGCGCCACAGCCGCCCGCGCGAGCGGCTCCAGTACACGGCCTGGCGCTGCTCGGCGGTGGCGGCCAGGGCCTCGCGGTTCATCCAGGCGAACATCAGCACGTCGCCGCTGCCCAGTTCCTGCGCGATCACCGGCACCAGGCCGTCGCGGTCCCACTTGACGCTGTCGAGCCAGTCCATGGCGCGAGTCTAGTGGGTCGCCCCCGCAAAGCCGCGCTCGGCCGCCAGCCAGCCCAGCACCGGCACCGTGCCGGGCAGCACCGGCGCCACCTGCACCGGCAGCGTCTGCCAGGCCATCTGCTGGCCTTCGCGCATCTCGAGGCTGCCCTCCCACGCGAAGACCTTGCAGAAGTGCAGCCGCACGCGGGCATGCGGGTAGTCCATCAGCGTCACCTTCCAGGGCTGCACGGCGCCCAGGGCGATGCCCAGCTCTTCGTGCAGCTCGCGCCGCAGGGCCTGCTCGATGCTCTCGCCCGGCTCGACCTTGCCGCCCGGGAACTCCCAGTGGCCGGCGTAGACCTTCCCCCCGGGGCGCGAGGTGAGCAGGAAGCGCTGCCCGGCGTCGATGAGGATCCCCACCGCCACATCGACCGGCACGCGCTCAGTCACCGGCGTGCCGTCCGGCGTAGTCGCGCGCGAACTGCTGCGCCACCCGGCCCGAGCGCGAGCCGCGCTCGAGCGCCCACACCAGCGATTCCTGCCGCGCCGCGGCGATCGCGGCCTCGGCCACGCCGAACGAGCGCAGCCATTGCGCCACGATGGCCAGGTACTCGCCCTGCGTGAACGGGTAGAAGCTGATCCACAGGCCGAAGCGCTCGGACAGCGAGATCTTCTCTTCCACGCCCTCGCCCGGGTGCACCTCGCCGTCCTCGGTGTGCTGGTAGCTCAGGTTCTCGTGCATGTACTCGGGCAGCAGGTGGCGGCGGTTGCTGGTGGCGTAGATGAGCAGGTTGTGGCCGGCCTGCGCCACGCTGCCGTCGAGCACGCTCTTCAGCGCCTTGTAGCCGGGCTCGCCCTCGTCGAAGCTGAGGTCGTCGCAGAAGACGATGAAGCGCTCGGGTCGCGGTGCCACCAGGTCGATCAGGTCGGCCAGGTCGACCAGGTCGGCCTTGTCGACCTCGATCAGGCGCAGCCCGCGCGGCGCGAACTCGTTCAGCACCGCCTTGACCAGGCTGCTCTTGCCGGTGCCGCGGGCCCCCGTCAGCAGCACGTTGTTGGCGCCGTGGCCGGCCACGAACTGCGCGGTGTTGCGCAGCAGGCGCTCTTTCTGCGGCTCGATCTCTTGCAGGTCGGCCAGGCGGATGGTGGCCACCTGGCGCACGGGCTCGAGCACGCCGGCCCATAGGCCCAGGTTCGCCCGGCGGCGGTAGCGGAAGGCGATGGAGGCGCCCCAGTCGGGCGCCGTGGGGGCGTGCGGCAGCACCTGCTCCAGCCGGGCCAGCAGGGCCTCGGCACGCAGGAGCAGGGCTTCGAAGGCGGCGTTCATGGCATCGAGTTTAGAGGGCGCGCACCGCGTCGCCGGCGATGGCGTACACGCGGTCGGCCGGGCCGCGCGCCAGCACCTGCATGCCCGTGAAGGCGCCGAAGGCGGGCAGCACGCCCACCGCCGGGCCGAAGTGGAAGCAGGGCAGTCGCAACCGGTCCCTGGCGCGCCCGGGCCCGCCACCGCCCCCGACCACCACCGCCGGGTGCAGGTGCCCGGCCAGCACGTAGGCGCCGGGTCGCGGCTCGGGGTGGTGAGCCAGGGCCAGGCCGCCCAGCGGCAGCGCGTCATCCACGCAGCGCACGCCCCAGGCCGGCGGGGGGTCGCCGGCGTGGCGGTCGTGGTTGCCGCGCACCAGCGTCAGCTCCAGCGCCGCGTGCGCGAGGCGCCAACGCGCCACCGTGTCCAGCGTGGCCGCGGCGCGGCCGCGCGCCGAGTGCAGCAGGTCGCCCAGGAAGACGATGCCGCGCGCGCCGGTGGCGGCCAGTGCGGCATCGAGCCGGGCCAGCGTCTCGCCGGTCGTGCCCTCGGGCACCGGCACCCCCAGGCGCCGGAAGGACGCCGCCTTGCCGACATGGGCATCGGCCACCAGCAGCCAGCCGGTCTCGGGCAGGAAGGCGGCACGCTCCGGCAGCAGCCGCAGCCGCATGCCGCCGACCAGGATCTCGGCCGTCACCGGGGCGCGTGCGGGGGAGCCCGATTCATGCCGCGTGTCATGCCGCCAGCGCCGCCGCCGGCCGGTCGTGCCCTTGCACGATCCGCTGCAGCGGCCGCCCCATGGCGTACAGCACCGCGCCCGCGGCCACGCCGATGGCGGTGAGCATCGCGAAGAACGCCGGGTGCGACATCGTGCCGTAGAAGCTGCCCAGGTAGCCGCTCATGTAGCCGCCGATGAAGTTGGCCAGGAACCACAGGCCCATCATCATCGAGACGATGCGCGCCGGCGCCACCTTGGTCACGAACGACAGGCCGATGGGCGAGAGGTAGAGCTCGCCAAGGGTGAAGACGGCGGTGGACGCGAGCAGCCACAGGATGCTGCGCTTGTCGCCGGGTGCCAGGCCGGTGGCCGCGACGATCATCACCACGAAGCCCAGCCCCAGCAGCACGCAGCCCAGTGCCATCTTGGTCAGGCTGCTGGGCTCGCGCCCGCGCCGCGCCTGGCGCGCCCACACCGCGTTCAGCAGCGGCACGAACAGCGCGATCATGAAAGGGTTGAAGGCCTGGTACCAGGTCGAGGGCAGGGTGAAGCCGAAGACGCTCGGCCAGACCGTGCTCTGGTCGGCCCAGAGCTGCATCGTGTTGCCCTGCTGCTCGTAGACGGCCCAGAACGCGGCCGAGATGAGGCAGGCCACCGCCAGCGCCACCACGCGCGGGCGTTCGTCGGCCGGCAGCCGCAGCATCCACGCCAGGCCCGCGCCCACCACCGCCAGCGCCAGCCCGAGCGACAGCGCCTGCGGCAGCGTCAGCAGCGCCAGCAGCGCCAGCACCACCAGCGGCATGCCCGCCAGGTAGGCCAGCACGCCCAGGCCCGGTGCCGTGCGCGAGGCCGTGGGCGGCGGCTCCACCGGCAGCCGGTGCTGGTTGAGGACGTAGAACAGCAGGCCCAGCAGCATGCCCACGCCGGCGGCGCCGAAGCCGTAGTCCCAGCCCAGCGTCTGGCCCAGCGTGCCGCAGATCAGCGGCGCAATGAAGGCGCCCAGGTTGATGCCGACGTAGAAGATCGAGAACGCCCGGTCGCGCCGCGGGTCGCCCGGGGCGTACAGGCCCCCGACCTGCGTCGACACATTGGGCTTGAAGCAGCCGTTGCCCAGGATCAGCACCAGCAGCGCGACGAAGAACAGGTGCTCCGAGGCCATCAGGAAGTGCCCGATCGCCATCAGCACGCCGCCCAGCACCACCGCCTTGCGGCGCCCGATCAGGCGGTCGGCGAGCAGGCCGCCGAACAGCGGCGAGAGGTACACGAAGCCGGTGTACAGGCCGTACACCTGCGACGACAGCGCCTGCGTGGACAGCGGGCCGAAGGCGGTCTGCAGCGCCTGCGACAGCGCGTCGTAGCCCCAGACGCCGGCCGCGTGGTCGGCCCGCACGAACAGGTGCTGGATCATGTACAGCACCAGCAGCGAGCGCATGCCGTAGTAGCTCATGCGCTCCCACATCTCGGCCACGAACAGCACGACCAGGCCGCGCGGGTGGCCGAGCCAGGTGGGCTCGGCGGTGGAGGTCGGGTTCGGCATGGGGCGGGCGGGTCCGGAGCGTCAAAACCCGAAACGGTATCAGGCCGCGCCGGAGGCCCCGGCCGCGCCCGCCACCGCGGCGGCCGGGCCCAGCAGCGGCGCGTCGTGCGCCTGCAGGAAGCCCTGCCCCTGCTCGATCAGGAAGTAGCGGAAGGCCTCGGCCGCCGGCGAGAGCACGCGCGATCCCAGGTGCACCACGTTCCACATCCGCATCACCGGCGTGCCGGCCACGTCGAGCACCTGCAGCAGCCCGGTCTTGAGTTCCAGCCCCACCGTGTGCAGCGAGAGGAAGCTCAGGCCCAGCCCGGCCATCACGGCCTGCTTGATGGTCTCGTTGCTGCTCATCTCCATGGCGATGCGCGGCTCGAAGCGGTGCTCGGCGAAGAACCCGGCCATCGCGTTGCGCGTGCCCGAGCCGTGCTCGCGCGCGATGAATTCATACGGCCCCAGCGCCGTCACCGGCGCCTGCGCATGGCGCAGCAGCGGGTGCCCGGGCGGCGCGATGAAGACCAGCGGATGGCGTGCGAAGGCCTCGGCCCGCGCGGCCAGCTCGCGCGGCGGCCGGCCCATGATCGACAGGTCGGCCTCGCCGGCCTGCATCAGCGCCACCAGCTGCTCGCGGTTGCCCACCACGCGCAGCCGCAGGTCCACGCCGGGGTGGTCCTGGTGAAAGCGCGCCAGCAGATGCGGCACGAAGTACTTGGCCGTGCTGACCATGCCGATGGTGAGCAGCCCGCGCTCCACGCGCTTGAAGCGCGCCATCGCATCGTCGGCCTCCTTCAGGGCCGCCAGCAGGCGCCGGGCGTGGACCAGGAAGTACTCGCCCGCGGTGGACAGGACCACGGCGCGGCCCTGGCGGTCGAACAGCGGCAGGCCGACCTGGGCCTCGAGCTCCTTGACCTGCATCGACACCGCCGGTGGCGTGAGATGCAGCGCCTCGGCCGCGCGCGCCATGCTGCCCTGCTGGGCGACTTCGGTGAATACCCGGAGTTGGCGGAACGTGATGTTCATGGGTCAGCCTGGGCTTATCGGAACGGAAAGGAAGTCTGACTTCTTCTGAATCTACTTCGAACCTAGAGTGCGTCGAACCCGTCTTTCCAGCCACAGCCCCGAGGAGCCGCCATTGAACAAGCCCGCCGATGACGGC
Organism: Burkholderiales bacterium; assembly: GCA_028872015.1. Taxonomy (GTDB): domain Bacteria; phylum Pseudomonadota; class Gammaproteobacteria; order Burkholderiales; family Burkholderiaceae_C; genus Rubrivivax. Next base: position 33,532 of record JAGWLO010000012.1, read on the forward strand.
GTCATCACCGACGCCAAGAAGCGCTACAGCGCCGGGGTGCTGAAGTACAAGCAGATGGGCTACTGGCAGCCCGACTACGTGCCGCTGGACACCGACGTCATCGCCCTGTTCCGCATCACGCCGCAGGAAGGCGTGGATGCCGAGGAAGCCGCCGCGGCCGTGGCCGGCGAATCGTCCACCGCGACCTGGACCGTGGTCTGGACCGACCGCCTCACCGCCTGCGAGCTCTACCGCGCCAAGGCCTACCGCGTCGACCCCGTGCCCAACACCGGCCCGGGCACGAAGACCGAGCCGCAGTACTTCGCCTACATCGCCTACGACCTGGACCTGTTCGAGCCGGGCTCGGTCGCCAACCTCACGGCCTCGATCATCGGCAACGTCTTCGGCTTCAAGGCGGTGAAGGCGCTGCGCCTGGAGGACATGCGCATCCCGGTGGCGTACCTGAAGACCTTCCAGGGCCCGGCCACCGGCATCGTGGTCGAGCGCGAGCGGCTGGACAAGTTCGGCCGCCCGCTGCTGGGCGCCACCACCAAGCCCAAGCTGGGCCTGAGCGGCCGCAACTACGGCCGCGTGGTGTACGAGGGCCTGAAGGGCGGCCTGGACTTCATGAAGGACGACGAGAACATCAACTCGCAGCCCTTCATGCACTGGCGCGACCGCTTCCTCTACTGCATGGAGGCGGTGAACAAGGCGAGTGCGGCCAGCGGCGAGGTCAAGGGCCATTACCTCAACGTCACCGCCGGCACGATGGAAGAGATGTACGAGCGCGCCGAGTTCGCCAAGAGCCTGGGCAGCGTGATCATCATGATCGACCTGGTCATCGGCTACACCGCGATCCAGTCGATGGCCAAGTGGGCGCGCAGGAACGACATGATCCTGCACCTGCACCGGGCCGGGAACAGCACCTACTCGCGGCAGAAGAACCACGGCATGAACTTCCGCGTCATCTGCAAGTGGATGCGCATGGCGGGCGTGGACCACCTCCACGCCGGCACGGTGGTCGGCAAGCTCGAGGGCGACCCGCTCATGATCAAGGGCTTCTACGACACGCTGCGCGAGACGCACGTGCCGCAGAGCCTGGAGCACGGTCTGTTCTTCGAGCAGCCCTGGGCCTCGCTGCTGAAGGTGATGCCCGTGGCCTCGGGCGGCATCCACGCCGGCCAGATGCACCAGCTGCTGACCTACCTGGGCGAAGACGTGGTGCTGCAGTTCGGCGGCGGCACGATCGGCCACCCGCAGGGCATCCAGGCCGGTGCCACGGCCAACCGCGTGGCGCTGGAAGCGATGGTGCTGGCGCGCAACGAAGGCCGCGACATCTGGAACGAAGGCCCGCAGATCCTGCAGGACGCCGCCCGCTGGTGCACCCCGCTGAAGCAGGCGCTGGATACCTGGGGCGAGGTCAGCTTCAACTACGAGTCCACCGACACCGCGGACTTCGTGCCCACCGCCACCGTCTCGGCCTGAGCCTGCGCCCGAGTCCCCGCCCGAAGGAGCCCCCACCATGATGACCAACCACGGCAACCGCCTGACGCAAGGGCAGTTCTCCTACCTGCCCGACCTGACCGACGCCCAGATCGGCCGCCAGATCGAGTACGCGCTGAAGCACCAGTACGCCGTCGGCATCGAGTACACCGACGACCCGCACCCGCGCAACACCTACTGGGAGATGTTCGGCAACCCGATGTTCGACCTCAAGGACCCCGCGGGCATCCTGATGGAGATCAACCACTGCCGCAAGACCTTTCCCCGCCACTACATCCGCGTCACCGCCTTCGATTCGACCCGCGGCGTGGAGACGCCGCGCATGTCCTTCATCGTCAACCGGCCGTCCAAGGAGCCGGGCTTCGGCCTCGCGCGAGAGGAAGGGGCAGGGCGCCAGGTGCATTACCGCATCTCGTCCTACGCCACCGACAAGCCCGAAGGCGAGCGGTACTAGGGCCGGGCCGACCGATGAGCGCCGTGCAAGCCGTTCCCGACACCGCCCCCGCCCGCACCGTGGGCGAGGTGCTGGCCCAGAGCCAGGTGGCCGAGGTCATGGACGAGCTCGACCGCGATCTCATCGGCCTGCTGCCGGTGAAGCAGCGCATCCGCGACATCGCGGCACTGCTGGTGATCGACAAGCTGCGCGCCAACCTGGGCCTGCAGGCGAACAACCCCAGCCTGCACATGAGCTTCACCGGCAACCCCGGCACCGGCAAGACCACGGTGGCCATGCGCATGGCGCAGATCCTGCACCGCCTGGGCTATTCGAGAAGGGGTCATCTCGTGGCCGTGACGCGCGACGACCTGGTGGGCCAGTACATCGGCCACACCGCGCCCAAGACCAAGGAGGTGCTGAAGAAGGCGATGGGCGGCGTGCTGTTCATCGACGAGGCCTACTACCTCTACCGGCCCGAGAACGAGCGCGACTACGGGCAGGAGGCGATCGAGATCCTGCTGCAGGTGATGGAGAACCAGCGCGACGACCTGGTGGTGATCCTGGCCGGCTACAAGGGCCGCATGGACACCTTCTTCCGGAGCAACCCGGGCATGAGCAGCCGCATCGCGCACCACATCGACTTCCCCGATTACGCGCAGGGCGAGTTGCTGCAGATCGGCGACCGCATGCTCGGCAGCATGAACTACCGCTTCGGCGAAGGCAGCCGCGAGGCCTTCGAGCAGTACCTGGCGCGGCGCCTGGCGCAGCCGCATTTCGCGAACGCGCGCAGCGTGCGCAACGCGCTCGACCGCGCGCGCCTGCGCCAGGCCAGCCGCCTGTTCGCCGAGCGCGAGCGCGTGCTCACCGAAGCCGACCTGGTCACCATCGCGCCGGCCGACATCCTGGCCAGCCGCGTGTTCCAGGCCGCGCCGGCCGCCTGACCCGCATCCTCGCGAGGCCGCCATGCCCCTGTCCAACCGCCGCACGCTGACGCAGTACCTGATCGAGCAGCGCCGCCGCTTCCCCGGCGCCAGCGGCGAGCTCAACGCCCTGATCCTCGACGTGTCGATCGCCTGCAAGGCCATCGCGCGCTCGGTCGGCTTCGGCGCCCTGGGCGACCCGAGCACGCGCGAGATCCTGGGCGCGGCCGGCACGGTCAACGTGCAGGGCGAGGTGCAGCAGCCGCTGGACGTGATCAGCAACGAGATCTTCATCCGCACCACCGAATGGAGCGGCAACCTCGCCGGCCTGGCCTCGGAAGAGATGGCCAGCGCGCGCCAGATCCCGCCCAGCTACCCCCGCGGCAAGTACCTGCTGGTGTTCGATCCCCTGGACGGCAGCAGCAACATCGACGTCAACGTCAGCGTCGGCAGCATCTTCTCGATCCTGCGCCTGCCCGGCCATGACGAGGCGCCGGGCCGCGACGTCACCGAGGCCGACTTCCTGCAGCCTGGCAGCGAACAGGTCGCCGCCGGCTACGCGATCTACGGCCCGACGACGATGCTGGTGCTGACCGTGGGCGACGGCGTGGCCGGCTTCACGCTCGACCCCAACCTGGGCGAGTTCAAGCTCACCCACCCGAGCGTCCGGGTGCCCGAAGACACGCACGAGTTCGCGATCAACAGCAGCAACAGCCGCTTCTGGGAGCCGCCGGTCAAGCGCTACGTCGACGAGTGCCTGGCCGGCAAGACCGGGCCGCGCGGCAAGGACTTCAACATGCGCTGGATCGCCAGCCTGGTGGCCGAGGCGCACCGCATCCTGATGCGCGGCGGCGTCTTCCTGTACCCGCGCGACACCAAGGACCCGGGCAAGCCCGGCCGGCTGCGCCTGCTGTACGAGGCGAATCCGGTGGGCTTGCTGATGGAGCAGGCCGGCGGCCGCGCCAGCACCGGGCGCCAGCCGGTGCTGGGCGTCAAGCCGGGCGCGCTCCACCAGCGCATCGGCCTCGTCTTCGGCAGCAGGAACGAAGTCGAACGCATCGAGCGCTACCACCGCGACCCAGCCACGCGCGAGGCCGCCAATCCGCTGTTCGCCGAGCGCAGCCTCTTCCGGGACTGAGCCATGTCGGAACGCCACCCCATCATCGCGATCACCGGCTCGTCAGGCGCCGGCACCAGCTCGGTCACGCGCACCTTCGAGGACATCTTCCGGCGCGAGAACGTGCGCGCCGTGGTGATCGAAGGCGACAGCTTCCACCGCTACGACCGCGCCGAGATGCGCGTGCGCCAGGTCGAGGCCGAGCAGGCGGGCAACAAGAACTTCAGCCATTTCGGGCCCGAGAACAACCTGTTCCCCGAACTCGAGCAGCTGTTCCGCAGCTATGCCGAGAGCGGCACCGGCCGGCGCCGCAAGTACCTGCACGACGCCGCCGAGGCGCGGCCCCACGGCCAGCCGCCCGGCACCTTCACGGCCTGGGAGGACGTGTCGGCGGACACCGACCTGCTGTTCTACGAGGGCCTGCACGGCGCCGTCGTCACCGACGCGGTGGACGTGGCGCGCTACCCCGACCTGCTGATCGGCGTGGTGCCGGTGATCAACCTCGAGTGGATCCAGAAGCTGTGGCGCGACAAGCATGTGCGGGGCTACTCGGCCGAGGCCGTCACCGACACCATCCTGCGCCGCATGCCCGACTACGTGCACTACATCTGCCCGCAGTTCGCGCACACCCACGTCAACTTCCAGCGCGTGCCCTGCGTGGACACCAGCAACCCCTTCATCGCGCGCGACATCCCGGCGCCCGACGAGAGCATGGTGGTGATCCGCTTCGCCAAGCCCAAGGGCATCGACTTCCCGTACCTGCTGCAGATGATCGACGGCAGCTTCATGTCGCGCGCCAACACCGTGGTCGTGCCGGGCGGCAAGATGGAACTGGCGATGCAGCTCATCTTCACGCCCTTCATCTGGCGGATGATGGAGCGGCGCCAGCGCGCGCTCGGGGCGCTGTGAGCGCGCTGCAGGCCTTGATCTGGGACGTGGACGGCACGGTGGCCGAGACCGAGCGCGACGGTCACCGCGTGGCCTTCAACGCAGCGTTCGAGGCCGCGGGCCTGCCCTGGCGCTGGGGCGTGGCCGAGTACGGCGCGCTGCTGCAGGTGGCCGGCGGGCGCGAGCGGCTGCTGCACGACATGGCGCGCCGCCCCGACGCGCCCGCCGACACTGCGGCGCGCGAGGCCCTGGCGCTCGAGCTGCACGCGCTGAAGAACCGGTGCTATGCCGCGCTGGTGGCCCGCGGCGGCATCGCCGCCCGGCCCGGGGTGCTGCGCCTGATGGCCGAGTGCCGGCAGCAGGGCGTGGCACTGGCGGTGGCCACCACCACCGGCCGCCGCAATGTCCAGGCCCTGTTCGACCTGCTGATCGGGCCCGCCTGGCCGGAGCACTTTGGCGCCGTGGTCTGTGCCGAGGATGCCCCGGCCAAGAAGCCCGACCCGCAGGCCTACGACATCGCGCTCGACCGCCTGGGCCTGGCGCCGGCGCAGGCGCTGGCGCTGGAGGATTCGCCCAACGGCCTGCGCGCCGCCCGTGCCGCCGGCATCGCCTGCGGCATCACGCGCAGCGCCTACTTCGCCGACGCCACCTTCGAGGGCGCGGCCTGGGTGCGCGACGACCTCGAGGCGCCACCGGCCATCACCCTGGCCGGGCTGAGGCGCGCGCACTCTGGCAGCATCGCGGCTCCTTCGCTGTCCACTGCCCGACCATGAAGCTGTTGACCGTCCGCCTCGCCACTTTTGCAGCCGCGGCCGCCGCGTTCTTCGTTGCCGCCGCCCTGTTCGCCGCCCCGCCGGCCCGCGCCGCGAGCCCGGCGGCGGCCCCGGCCGCCGGCTGCCCGGCGCTGCTGAACTACACCTTCCCGCGGCTGCAGGACGAGAGTCCGCAGTCGCTGTGCCAGTACGCGGGCAAGGTGGTGCTGGTGGTCAACACCGCCAGCTACTGCGGCTTCACGCCGCAGTACAAGGGGCTGGAGGCGATGTACGCCAAGTACGGGCCGCAGGGTCTGGTGGTGCTGGGCTTCCCGTCCAACGACTTCGGCCAGCAGGAGCCGGGCAGCGGCAAGCAGATCGCCGACTTCTGCTACAACACCTACGGCGTCAAGTTTCCGATGTTCAGCAAGACCGAGGTCGTGGGCCCGCGCACCGCGCCGCTGTTCATGGCGCTGGCCCGGGCCACCGGCCAGCGGCCGACCTGGAACTTCCACAAGTACCTGATCGGCCGCGACGGCCGCGTGATCGCCAGCTTCGACAGCGAGGTCACGCCCGACAGCCCGACGCTGGTGGCCGGCGTCGAGAAGGCCCTGGCCGCCGCGCACTGAGCGGCCGGCGGCGCGGGCCGCCGGCCCGGCTGCTGCAGTGGCGGCTCAGTGGCGCACCTTGCCGTCGCCGGTGAGCATCGACAGGTCGACGAAGGTCGAGCCGTTGTGGTTGTGCGGCCCGAAGTTGACCGTGTAGCCGCCGACATCGAAGCGCTGCAGCGTCTCCAGCGCCTTCATCAGGCCTTCGCGCGTGGGGTTGGCGCCGGCCCGGCGCAGCCCCTCGGTGAAGACCTTGGCGCAGATGTAGCCCTCGATGCTCGAGTAGTTGGGCTGGTTGTTGCCGCCGGCGCGCTGCACCGCATCCAGGTACTCGCGCGAGATCGGCGTGGTGGTGCTGAAGGGGTAGGGCATGACCTGGCTCACCACCACGCCCAGCGCCTCCTTGCCCAGCTCGTCGGCCAGGGCCTGCGTGCCCACGAACGAGACGTTGTAGAAGCGCCCGCCGTAGCCCGCCGCGCGTGCCGCGCGGATGAACGCGGCGCACGACTTGTAGGCGCTGATCTGCACCACCGCGTCGGGCCGGGTGGGCACGATGGCCTGCACCGCCGCAGCCACGTCCACGGTGTTGCGCTTGACCAGCCCGATCGACACCGGCTCGAGCTGGCGCGCCCGCAGCGCCCGCGTCACGCCGTTCAGGCCGGCCTGGCCGTAGGTGTCGTCCTGGCGGAACACGGCGATCTTGTTCAGCCCCAGCGCCGTGAGGTCGCGCACGATGAGCGCCGTCTCGTCGTAGTACGAAGCGCGCACGTGGAACGCATAGCGGTTGAACGGGTCGCGCAGGGCCTCGGCGCCGCTGAGCGGGCCGAAAAAGGGCAGCCCGGCCGCGGTGGCCAGCGGCAGCGCGGCCAGGGAGGTCGGCGTGCCCAGGTAGCCGAAGAGCGAGAACACGTCGCCGCGGGCGATGAACGACTCGGTGTTGGCGCTGCAGCGGTCGGGCTCGTAGCCATCGTCGAGTGCGCGCAGCTCCACCGCGCGGCCGCCCACGCCACCTTCGGCGTTGAGGCGATCGAAGTACAGCCGCGCGCCGCGGTTGAACTGCAGGCCCAGCTGCGAGGCCGGCCCGGTGAGGGCACAGGACTGGCCGAGCACGATGCGCCGCTCGGCCTGGGCCCGGGCGGGCAGGGCGAGGCTGGCCGCAGGGGCCAGCACCAGGGGCGAGACCAGGCGGGAGAGGGCGCGGCGGCGGTTCATCATCGGGCGGGCAGGTTGGCGGACGGGCGGCAGGGGCCTCGGGACGAAGCCGGCGGAGGCGCGAGGTGCGGCAAGCCGCGAGCATAGGCAGCGGCGCGCCCGCGCCGGGCCTGAATTCACCGCGGCCGCGCGCAAGCCGCGGGTTCCTGTGCAAGGCTGCACGCGCGCCGCGGCCGGCGCCGGCGCCGGCCGCGGCGCGGCGCTACTCCAGCGACTCGATGAGGTCGATGTAGCCCTGCATCGCGGTCTCCGCGCTCTGGCCCTGGACGGCGGCCCAGGCGTCGTGCTTGGCGCGGCCCACCAGGTCGGCGAAGCCCGGCCGCTTGCCCTCGACATCGCCGGCCGTGGCCTGCTTGTACAGGGCGTAGAGCTTCAGCAGCGTCATGTTGTCGGGCTTTTCCGGCAACTGCTTGCTGCGGGCCACGGCTTGCTCGAATCGGGTCTTCAGGTCGGACATGGCGCGGGGCCTCGGGCGGTTCGTGGGTGGAAGTCCTTGGTTGACGGGCCGGATGTTACCCAGCATCGTGGTCCGGCCATGCGCGCCCCCAGCCCTGCCAGCCCACCCGACCTCGCCCGCACCGCCCCCGACCCCGAAGCCCCCGAGCGCATGTCGCGCGTGGACACCGCGTGGCTGCGCATGGACAGCGACGTCAACCTGATGATGATCGTCGGCGTGTGGCTGCTCACGCCGGCGCTGACGCTGGCGGCGCTGCGCGAGCGCATCGCCGACAAGCTGCTGAAGTACCCGCGCTTCCGCCACAAGGCGGTGGCCGATGCGATGGGGGCGAGCTGGGTGCCCGACGCCGGCTTCGACATCGCCCGCCACGTGGTCGCGACGAAGCTCCCGCGGCGGCGCGGCGAGAGCCAGCGCCAGGCGCTGCAGCGCCTGTGCGGCGAGCTCGCCAGCACGCCGCTCGACCCCGCGCGCCCGCTGTGGCAGTTCGCGCTGATCGAGCACTACGAAGGCGGCAGCGCCGTGATCGCCCGCGTCCACCACTGCATCGGCGACGGCATCGCGCTGATCTCGGTGATGCTGTCCATCACCGACGGCGGCGCCGATCCGCCGCGCCGGCAGGGCGCGCCGGCCGCCGATGGCGACATGGATGCGCTGTTCAAGCCGCTGGGCGACCTGACGGCCAAGGCCATCGGGCTGTACGGCGCAGGCCTGGCCCGCTCGATCGAGATGCTGGCCAGCCCGCAGCAGCCGCTGCTGGGCGGCCTGGCGATGGCGCGCACGGGCGCGAAGGTGGCGGGTGACATCGCCGCGCTGGCGCTGATGAGCGACGACTCGCCCACGCTGCTGAAGGGCCGGCCGTCGGGCCGCAAGGCGGTGGCCTGGAGCGAGCCGATGCCGCTGGACGACGTGAAGGCCGTGGGCAAGGGCCTGGGCTGCACCGTCAACGACGTGCTCCTGGCCTGCGTGGCCGGCGCCATCGGCGGCTACCTGCGCGAGCGCGGCGACGACCCCGCGGGCAAGGAGATCCGGGCCATGGTGCCGGTGAACCTGCGCCCGCCCGAGCGCGCCTGGCAGCTGGGCAACCACTTCGGCCTGGCGCCGCTGGTGCTGCCGATCGGCATCGCCAACCCGGTGGCGCGGCTGGCCGCCGTGCGGCTGCGCATGGCCGCGCTGAAGGACAGCTACCAGCCAGTGCTGGCCTTCGCCATCCTCTCGGTCACGGGCCTGTTCATCAAGCCGGTGCAGGACCTGGTGCTGGGCCTGTTCGCGAAGAAGACCACCGCGGTCATGACCAACGTGCCCGGCCCGGCGCAAGCCCTGAAGCTGTGCGGCGCCACGCTGCGCCAGAGCATGTTCTGGGTGCCGGCCTCGGGCGACGTGGGCATGGGGGTGTCCATCCTCAGCTACGGCGGCGGCGTGCAGTTCGGCCTGGTCACCGATGCAGCGCTGTGCCCCGAGCCGCAGGCCGTCATCGACCGCTTCGCGCCGGAGTTCGACAAGCTGCTGTACCTGGCGCTGATGCTGCCCTGGGGCGGCTCCGCGGCGGGGCCGGCCGGGGCCCTGGGGCGGGAATGAGGCGGGCGCTCGGGTGCGAGGCGCCTCGCCCCGCGGCCCGCGGTGCCTTGCGGCTGCCGGTCCGCGCCTGGGTCCCGAGCCCCCATGCACGCGTGCCTTCGCCGCACCGCCAGCCTTTTCATTGGCATCATCATCACCGACCGCGCCCAGCGCAGGGAAGCCACCATGACCATCACCGTCGCCATCGACCTGGGCTATGAATTCAAGGTCAAGGCGCCTTTCAAGGAAGTGTTCGACCTGCTGTCCGACGTACCCGCGTCGGTGAGCCACTTTCCCAAGGTGCAGCGGCTCAGCGACGAGGGCGGCGGCGTCTACCGCTGGGAGATGGAGAAGGTGGGCCCGGCGCAGGTCAGCCTGCAGACCGTCTACGCCTGCAAGTACGCCAGCAACCGCGCCAAGGGCAGCGTGGTCTGGACGCCGGTGCCGGGCGTGGGCAACGCGCAGGTGGGCGGCAGCTGGAAGCTCAGCGACGGCAAGACCCACACCGCGCTCGTGTTCAAGGTGCAGGGCACGGTGGACGTGCCGCTGCCCGGGATGATGCGCATGGTGGTGGGGCCGGTCGTCAAAGGCGAGTTCGAGGGGCTGGTCGAGAAGTACATTGCCAACCTCATCCAGCGCTTCGGCGGCGAGGTCGATTGAGCCGACCCGCCGCACCCCACCATGACCCCGCCTTCCGACCGCCGCCCCCCACGAACCCCCCACCTCACCCGGCGCCAGCTCGGCCTGGCCACCGGCGGCGCGCTGCTGGCGCAGGCCCTGCCGGCCCGCGCCGGCACGCCGGCGGACACGCTGGTCGTGGCGCTGGCCTTCGACGACATCATCTCGCTCGACCCGGCCGAGGCGTTCGAGCTCTCGGCCGGCGAGATCATGGGCAACGGCTACCAGCGCCTGCTGCGCTACGACGTGGCCGACCCGAGCCGGCTCGTCCCCGACCTGGCGCAGCGCTGGACGGTGGCCCCCGACGGGCTGCACTACAGCTTCGAGCTGCGGCCCGGCCAGCGCTTCGCGTCGGGCAACCCGCTGACGGCCGACGACGTGGCCTTCTCGTGGCAGCGTGCGGTGCTGCTGGACAAGACGCCGGCCTTCATCCTGACCCAGTTCGGCCTGAGCAAGGCCAACGTGCGCGAGCGCGTGCGCGCCACCGGCCCGCTGACGCTGACGCTGCAGACCGACAAGCCCTACGCGCCCAGCCTGGTGTTCAACTGCCTCACCGCCAACGTGGCGGCGGTGGTGGACCGGAAGCTGCTGCTGGCCAACGAGGTGGCGGGCGACTTCGGCAACGCCTGGCTGCGCACGCGCTTCGCGGGCTCGGGGCCGCTGAAGGTGCGCGAGTGGCGCGCCAACGAGATCCTGGTGCTGGAGCGCAACGAGTTCCACCGCGCCACGCCTGCGCGCCTGGCCCGCGTGATCTACCGCCACATCAAGGAAGCGGCCACGCAGCGCCTGCTCCTGGCCAAGGGCGACATCGACATCGCGCGCAACCTGGCGCCGCAGGACCTGGCCGCGCTGGCCGCGAACCCGGCCATCCGCACCACCGCCACGCCCACCGGCACGGTGTACTACATCAGCCTGAATCAGAAGCACCCGATACTGGCCAAGCCCGAGGTGCGCGAGGCCTTCAAGTGGCTGGTCGACTACGACGCCATCGGCGCCACGCTGATCAAGGACATCGGCGTCGTCGACCAGAACTTCCTGCCCCGGGGCCTGCTGGGCGCCAGCACCGAGCAGCCCTACAAGCTCGACGTGGCCCGGGCCAAGGCGCTGCTCGCCCGGGCCGGGGTACCGGGGGGCTTCAAGGTCACGATCGACATGCGCTCGATCCAGCCCGTGCAGGGCATCACCGAGGCCGTGCAGCAGACCCTGCGCCGGGCCGGCATCGAGCTCGAGATCCTGCCCGGCGACGGCAAGCAGACGCTGACCAAGTACCGCGCGCGCCAGCACCAGCTCTACATCGGCAACTGGGGCGCCGACTACTGGGATCCGCACACCAACGCCGACACCTTCGCGCGCAACTCCGACAACAGCGACGACGCGAAGGACAAGCCGCTGGCCTGGCGCAACGCCTGGAACATCCCCGAGCTGACGCGCAAGACCGACGCCGCCGCGCTGGAGCGCGACACCGCCAGGCGGGTGCAGCAGTACCGGGCCATCCAGGCCGAGTTCCGCCGCACCAGCCCCTTCGTGATGCTGTACCAGCAGACCGAGGTGGCGGCCTTCCGCGCCAACGTGCAGGGGCTGCGCCTGGGCCCGACCGCGGACACCACCTACCTGTTCGCGGTGAGCAAGGCCTGAGCGCCCGCATGGCCGCCCCCCGTCGCCCGCTGCGCCGGACGGCCGCCGTCGCGCGCTTCGGGCTGTCGCTCGCGCTGACGCTGCTGGGCCTGCTGGCGGTCACGTTCTTCATCGGCCGCGTCATCCCCATCGACCCGGCGCTGGCCGCAGTAGGCGACCGCGCCGACGAGCAGCAGCTGCAGCGCGTGCGCCAGGCGATGGGGCTGAACGATCCGCTGCCGGTGCAGTTCGTGCACTACGTGGGGCAGGCGCTGCATGGCGACTTCGGACGCTCGGTGCTCACCGGCAACCCGGTGGCGCAGGACATCGCGAGCGCCTTCCCGGCCACGCTCGAGCTGGCCACCTGCGGCATCCTCCTGGGCGCCGGCCTGGGCGTGCCGCTGGGCGTGTGGGCGGCCGTGCGGCGCGGCGGCGCGGTCGACCACGCGGTGCGGGTGCTGGGCCTGGTGGGCTACTCGGTGCCCATCTTCTGGCTCGGGCTGATGGCGCTGGTGCTCTTCTATGCCAAGCTCGGCTGGGTGGCGGGGCCGGGGCGCATCGACGTCGCCTACGAGTTCTCGTTCGACCGCAGCACCGGGCTGGTGCTGCTGGACGCCGCCCGCGCCGGCGCCTGGGATGCCTTCCGCAATGCGCTCAGCCACCTCGCGCTGCCGGCGGCGCTGCTGGGCGGCTTCTCGCTCGCCTACATCAGCCGGATGACGCGCTCGTTCATGCTCGGCGAACTCGGCGCCGAGTACATCGTGGCCGCGCGCGCCAAGGGCCTGTCGGAGGCGCGCATCGTCTGGCGCCACGCCCTGCGCAACGCCCTGGTGCCGCTGGTCACGGTGATCGCGCTGTCGTACGCGGGGCTGCTGGAAGGCAGCGTGCTCACCGAGACCGTGTTCGCCTGGCCGGGGCTGGGCCTGTACATCACCAACTCTCTGCAGAACGCCGACATGAACGCGGTGCTGGGCGGCACGCTGGTGGTGGGCAGCGTGTTCATCGGGCTGAACCTGCTCAGCGATCTGCTGTACCGGCTGCTGGACCCGCGCACGCGGGACACGCGATGAAGCCCGCCGGTCAGGGTCTGCACGTTTGGCTGCTGGCCGAGCGCCCGCGCTCGCGCCGCCAGGCCGCGCTGGGCCGGCTGGTGCGGGGCGCGCGCGGCTTCGCGCGCAACCGGCTCGCGCTGCTGGGGCTGGCCATCGTGCTGGCGCTGGTGGCGCTGGCGGCGCTGGCGCCGCTGCTGGCCCCGGCCTCGCCCACCGCGGGCGACCTGGCCGCGCGGCTGCTGCCGCCCTCGGCCGCGCACTGGCTGGGCACCGACGACCAGGGCCGCGACATCCTCTCGCGCCTGCTCTTCGGCGCCCGCATCACGCTGGCCGTGGTGGCGCTGGTGGCGGTGCTGGCCGCGCCCATCGGGCTGCTGGTGGGCACGGTGGCGGGCTACGCCGGCGGCTGGGTCGACGCGGTGCTGATGCGCCTGACCGACCTGTTCCTCGCCTTCCCGCGCCTGATCCTGGCGCTGGCCTTCGTGGCCGCGCTCGGGCCGGGCCTGATCAACGCCGTGATCGCGATCGCCATCACCTCGTGGCCGCCCTACGCGCGCATCGCCCGCGCCGAGACCCTGGGCCTGCGCCAGGCCGACTACATCAGTGCCGTGCGGCTGCTGGGCGCCGGGCCCTGGCGCATCGTGCTGCGCCACATCATGCCGATGTGCCTGAGCAGCGTGATCGTGCGCGTGACGCTGGACATGGCCGGCATCATCCTCACCGCCGCCGGGCTGGGCTTCCTCGGGCTGGGCGCGCAGCCCCCCAGCCCCGAATGGGGCGCCATGATCGCCGGCGGCCGCGCCTACGTGATCGACCAGTGGTGGGTGGCGGCCGCACCCGGCGCCGCCATCTTCATCGTCAGCCTGGGCTTCAACCTGCTGGGCGACGGGCTGCGCGACGCGCTCGACCCGAAGGTCTCGGCCTCGTGAAGGTCCTGCGCGCACCCGCAGCCCCCGACGCCGGCGCCGCGCCGACCACCCTGCGCGAGGGCGTGCGGGCCGTGCTGCGCGGCCTGCGGGGGGACCACTTCTTCCTCGTGCTGCTGGCGGTGCTGGCGGCGCTGGCGCTGCTCGGGCCGGCACCCGTGGCCAGCTACCCCGGCCTGGTGGACTGGTCCACCATCGCCGCCCTGACCGGGCTGCTGGCGCTGACCCAGGGCCTGGACAGCAGCGGCGCGCTGCAGCGCCTGGGGCGCTGGCTGATCCGCTTCATGGCCACCGAGCGCGCCGCCGCGCTGTGCCTGGTGCTGGCCGCGGCGCTGCTGTCCACCGTGCTCACCAACGACGTGGCGCTGTTCGTCGTGGTGCCGCTCACGCTGGGCGTGTGCAGGCTGGCCGGCGTGGCGGCCACCCGCTACGTGGTCTTCGAGGCCCTGGCGGTGAACGCGGGCTCGGCGCTCACACCCATCGGCAACCCGCAGAACCTGTTCCTGTGGCAGCGCTCGGGCATCTCGTTCGGCGGCTTCGTGGCCCAGATGCTGCCGCTGGTGGCGCTGATGATGGGGGCGCTGCTGCTGCTCACGGCGCTGGCCTTCCGCGGCCGGCCGCTGCGCACGCCGCCGGCCGCGGCGATGCCGCCGCTGGATCGCCCGCTGCTGGCCCTGGCGCTGCTGCTGTACGGGCCCTTCCTGGTGGCGGCCGACCTGCACCGCGCGGGCTGGGCCCTGGCCGCCGTGCTGGGCGCGCTGCTGGCGCTGCGCCCGCGCGTGCTGCTGCGGCTGGACTGGGGGCTGCTGCTGGTGTTCGTGCTCATGTTCGTCGACCTGCGGCTGCTGGCCGCGCTGCCCGCGGTGCAGGCGGCGATCCCGGCGCTGGGCCTGGGCCAGCCGCGCCACCTGTACCTGGCGGCCATCGCGGCCTCGCAGGTGGTGAGCAACGTGCCGGCGGCCATCGCGCTGGCCGAGTACTCGCGCGACTGGCGCGTCATGGCCTACGGCGTCAGCGTGGGCGGCTTCGGCTGGATGGTGGGCTCGCTGGCCAACCTGATCGCGCTGCGGCTGGCCGGCGACCGCAAGGCCTGGTTCGTGTTCCACCTCGTGGCCGGCCCCTTCCTGGCCCTGGCCACGGCGATGGGCTGGGTGCTGCTGTTCGGCCTCGGCCCGTTCGGCCCGTTCGGCCCGGGTTGACCCGGGCCCGGCCTGCCTGCATGAACGCCCGACCGCCGCTGGCCCAGCTCGGCCGCTACCGCATCGTGCAGGTGCTGGGTCGCGGCGCGATGGGCGTGGTCTACGAGGGGCTCGACCCGCGGCTGGGCCGCGCGGTGGCGATCAAGACCATCCTCAAGGGCCACCTCGTGGACTCGACGCTGGCCGACGAGTACTCGGCCCGCTTCGAGCGCGAGGCCCAGGCCGCGGCGCGGCTGAACCACCCGAACATCGTCACGGTGTTCGACTTCGGCGAGCAGGACGAGGTCGCGTACCTGGTGATGGAGTTCATCCGCGGCCGCGAGCTGGCGCAGGCCTTCGCCGCCGGCGAGCCGTTCACGCTGGCGCAGGCGCTGCGCATCACTGCCGAGTTGCTGGACGCGCTGGCCTACGCCCATGCGCAGGGCGTGGTGCATCGCGACATCAAGCCGGCGAACGTCATGCTCGACGCCGCGGGGCACGTCAAGCTCACCGATTTCGGCGTCGCGCGCCTGGCCGAGGCGGGACAGGACCGCACCGCGCCCGGCACCATGGTCGGCACGCCGAGCTACATGTCGCCCGAGCAGATCCTGGGGCTGGCGGTGGGCTCGCGCGCGGACCTGTTCGCGGTCGGCATCATCCTGTACCAGTTCCTCACCACGCAGCGGCCCTTCGTCGGCGCCGGACCGTTCGCGGTGCAGAAGCAGATCGTGCACGACGACCCGATGCCGCCGACGCAGCACGATCCCTCGCTGCCGCCGGTGCTCGACGGCATCGTGGCGCGCGCGCTGGCGAAGTCGCCCGAGGACCGCTATCAGACGGCGGGCGACTTCGCGGCCGTGCTGCGCGAGGTGCTGGCCTCGGAATCCATCGCGCCGACGCCGACCCGGCCCGCGGCCGCATCGAAGACGGCGCCGCTGCCCGACCCGGAGGCGACGGTGGTGGACCGACCGACCGCCGCCAGGCAGCCGGCGACCGCCACCTTGCCGACCCCCGCCCCGGATCCGGCGCCTGCGAGGAGCCGGGCCCCGGTGCCGGCCGTGGCGTCATCGGGCCCCGGCCGGGGCGTCGTGCTGGCAGCGGTCGGCGCCATCGGCGCACTGGGTCTCGGCGCCTGGTTCCTGCTCGCCGGCCGCGCGCCTGCGCCGGCCCTGCCAGCCGCGCCACCCACGCCGGCCGCGACCGCCGCGGCGCCGCCCGCGGAACCCGCCAAGCCCGCGGCCGCGCCAGCTTCAACGGACACCACGTTCACCGCCGCGCCGACGGCCAGGCCCACCGCCTCAGCGCCCACGCCGGCGCCTGCGCCTGCGTCCGTTCCGTCCGCCCGTCTGTCGATGCACAAGCCAGCGGAAACGCCGCGCAGCGAACCGATCGTGGCACCATCGGCAGCGCGCGCCGACGCGCGCTGCAGCGACCTGCGGGTGCGGATGCAGCTCGGCGAGCCGCTGTCGCCCGACAACCAGGCCTTCTTCGACAAGGAGTGCAAGCGATGAACCAGCAAAGCGGTGTGGTCGGTGGGCTGACCCTGCTCGCCGTGTTCGGCCTGGCCGCCTGCAGCGACCTCCTCAACCGCCCCCATCCCGACGCCGCGACGGCCCGGCCGGCCGCCGCCAGCGCGCCGGTGGTCGCGGTGGCGCAAGCCGCCCCGGCGTCGGCTGCCACGCCGCCGGCGCCGCCACCGCCGCCGCCCATCCTGCCCTACGACGATGCGGTGCTGAGCGCCGCCAACAACCTGCTCGGCAAGGCGCAGCTGCCCGTCGTCCCGGGTCGGCGCTACACCGTGGTCATCGACCCGCTGATCGACGGCATGACCGGCGGCCAGTCGGTCGCCACGCAGGCCATGGGCGCCCGCATCGTGGCCTTGATCCGGGAGCGCTATCCGCAGTACGACGTGCAGCCCTTCACCCCGGGCAGCGTGGCGCAGTCGCCCCTGGTGCTCGTGGGCACCTTCACCGGCGTCGACAAGAACCGCAAGACCGAGGGCCCGCGGGAGGCCTACCGCATCTGCCTCGGTCTGGCCGACCTGAAGACCGGCAAGCTGGTCAGCAAGGGACTGGCCTTTGCCAGTGCGGGCGGTGTCGACACCACGCCGACGCCGCATTTCCGTGACGCGCCCGTGGTGGCGGACGACCCCGCGACCACGGGCTACATCAAGACCTGCCAGGGCACCAAGGCGGGCGACCCGATCAACCCGCTGTACGTGGATCGCATCCTGGCCGCCACCATCATCAGCGAGGCGATGGACGCCTACGGCGCCGGCCGCTACAAGCAGGCGCTGTCGCTGTACGAGAACGTGCTCGAGGTGCCGTCCGGCCGCCAGCTGCGCACCTACACCGGCCTGTACCTGACGAACTGGCGCCTGGGCCGCAAGGAGGCCGCCGCGAAGGCCTTCGGCGCCATCGTCGACCAGGGGCTGGACGGCAGGCGCCTGGGGGTGAAGTTCCTCTTCAGGCCCGGGTCGACGGCCTTCTGGTCCGACCCCAGGGGCGGCGAGACGCCGTATCCGCTGTGGCTCAAGGCCATCTCCACCGAAGCCGGCAAGCGCCAGGCCTGCCTCGAGGTGGTCGGCCACACCAGCCCCACCGGGCCCGAGCCGCTGAACGAGCGGCTCTCGCTGCGCCGCGCCGAGTTCGTGATGCACCAGATCGCCGACGAGGCGCCGGTGCTGGCCAGGCGGCTCATCGCCTCCGGCGCCGGCTCGCGCGAGACCCTGGTGGGCAACGGCCGCGACGACGACTCCGACGCGCTCGACCGGCGCGTCGAGTTCAAGGTCGTCGGCTGCTGAGGACCCCCGGGCCCGGGCTGCGCTCAGGGCTTCAGCAACTCCTTCACCGCCGCCTCGAGCTGCTGGTCGCGGCCGGTGACGATGACGGCGGGGTCGTTGGGGACCTGGATGTCGGGCACGATCAGCGCCTTCTCCATGTACTGGCCCTGGGCGTCGCGGAAGCCCACCTCGGGGATGCCGAAATACAGCGTGCGGTCCTGCAGCGTCTCCCACCAGACGGCGGTGCCGGTGCCGGCCACCGGCATGCCCAGCAGCTTGCCGATGCCCAGGTGCCGGTACACCCACGGGAAGAGGTGGGCGTCGGAGTAGTTGCTCTCGCTGATGACCACGATCGACGGCTTGGTCCACTTGCCCGTGGGCTCCCAGCCCAGCGACTGGCCGCGCGGCACGAACTCGAGGTAGCGCTTGCCACTGAGCAGCGTGGCCAGCTCGTCGTGCAGGTTGCCGCCGCCGTTGAAGCGCGTGTCCACGATCAGCGCCTGCTTGCCGCTGTCGCGGCCCAGGATCTCGGCGTAGGTGTCGCGGTAGCTCCGGTCGTCCATGGCGCGCACGTGCACGTAGCCCAGCCGACCGCCCGAGAGCCGGTCCACCGTCTCGCGCTCGGTCTTCACCCAGCGCTTGTAGAGCAGCTCGTTCTGCTCGCCTTGCGTGATCGGCCGCACCACCTGGTCGCTGCGCTGGCCGCTGGCCGGGTCCAGCACCGACAGCAGCACGCGCTGGCCCGCCTTGTGGTTGAGCAGGGTGTCGAACTCGGCCCCCGGGGCGATGGCCTGGCCGTCGATCTTCTCGATCACCATGCCGGCCTTCAGCGGCGTGTCGGCCGCCTGCAGCGGCGAGCCCTCGATCACCTCGGCCACCTTCAGGCCCTCGCCGGTGTAGGCGGGGTCGTAGAACGCGCCCAGCGCCGCCGTGGCGTCGCCCCCCGGCGGCGGCACGTAGCCCGAGCCGGTGTGCGAGACGTTCAGCTCGCCCAGCATCTCGCTCAGGCACTCGGCGAAGTCGTCGTTGTCGGTGATGAAGGGCAGGAAGCGCCGGTACACCCGGCCGTAGTAGGCCCAGTCCACGCCGTTCATGTCGCGCGTGTAGAGCTTCTCCAGGGTCTGGCGCCACACATGGTCGAACATGGCGCTGCGCTCGGCCGCGGGGTCGAGGTTCATCTCGGCGTTCACCACCACCGGCTGCGGCTTGATGTCGCCTTCCTCCTTGGGCAGCTTGAAGCGCTGGATCGCGCCGGCCACGAGCACGAAGCCGCTGTCGCCCTTGGCGTCGAGCACCAGGTCGGCCGGCGGCCCGCCTTCTTCGCCGCCGCCGGGTGGCGCGGCGAAGAAGGCCACCCGCTTGGATTCCTTGGCGCGCAGCCGCGTCTGCCACAGCTCCCAGCCTTCGGCGGTCTGCTGCAGCGTGTACAGCGTCTCGCCGTCGGGCGTCAGCGCCGAGGCGCCGATGCGCGACGAGTTCAGCGTCAGCCGCGCAGTGCGGTCGTCCAGGCCGTCGAAATCGATCTTCACCGGCGGCGGCAGCTTGACCGGCTCGGCCTGGCCGGATTTCTCGGCCTGGCCCTCGCCCGGCTTCACGTCACCTTTCTTGGCATCCCCCTTCTTGGCATCCGCCTCGGCCTCGTCCTCGCGCTGCTTGAGCAGCGCGTAGTCGCTCTTGCTGAGCTGGTAGCGGTCCCAGGCCTGGCGCGTGAAGAACATCGCGAACACGTCGGTCTGCGCCGCGCCGCCGGTGCCGTGCAGGCCCATCCGGTCGCTGAACCAGGTCATCACCTGGCCGCCGCGCGCCCACACCGGGTGCAGGTCTTCGTAGCCGCTGTGCGTGAGGTTGCGCAGCGGGCCCTTGCCCTGGGCGTCGATCAGGCCCACCTCGTTGCTCCAGCGGTTGAGGTCGAGAAAGTTGACCAGCAGCGAGCGGCCGTCGGGTGACCAGTCGAACCACTGGTCGCCATCGGCGTACGAGTAGTTGAGCCGGCCCGGCAGCACCACCCGGGTCTGGCCGCTGGCGATGTCGAGCACCTTCACCGTGGTGCGGTCCTCGAGGTAGGCCACTTCCTTGCCGTCGGGCGAGAAGCGGGGCTGGAAGTTCTCGTGCCCGTTCTTCAGCAGCAGGCGCACGGGCACCTGCGCAGCACTGAAGAAGTAGGGCGCGGTCTTGCGCGTGCCCGGCAGGCTGGCCTCGTACAGGTTCCACGAGCCTTCGCGCTCGCCGGCGAACACCAGGTGCCGGCCATCGGGGCTGAAGCTGACCGAGCGCTCCTGCTCGGGCGTGTCGGTGATGCGCTTGGTGTCGCCGAACTCGGTGGAGGCGACGAAGACCTCGCCGCGGGCCACGAACGCGATCTCCTTGCCGTCGGGGCTGGGCGCGATCTCGGTCACCTCGGGTCCGAGCCTGATGTGGCGCACCGCCTCGGGCCGGGTGTCGGCCTCGATCTGCACCGCCAGCTGGCGCGGCTCGCTGGCGCCCGGGGCCAGCGTGTAGAGCCGGCCGTCGTGGCCGAAGGCCAGCGTGCCGTCGGCGGCGATGCTGAGGAAGCGCACCGGGTTGCGCTTGAAGTGCGTGAGCTGCACCGGGGCCTGCGGCCTGTCCAGGGGCAGCTTCCAGACGTTGAAGTCGCCGCTCTGCTCGCTGAGGTAGAGCACCGACTTCTCGTCCGGCGACCAGACCGGGTTGCGGTCCTCGCCGCCGAAGGTGGTCAGGCGCCGGTGCTGGCCGCTGGCGGCGTCGTAGAGCCAGATGTCGCGCGCCACGGGCGAGATCTGGTGCTTGCGCCATTCGTTCTCGTAGCCCTTCCAGTCCTCGTACAGCAGGTGCCGGCCGCTGCGGTCGTACTGGGCGTGCATGACCGGGATGCTCAGCACCTGGTGTGGCCGGCGCCCGCCTTCCACGCCGACGGCGTACAGCTGGCCCACCGGGCGCACCGGAAACATCGCGTCGCTGCGCGCATCGCCGCGCTGGGCCCGGAACAGCACCTCGCGTCCATCGGGCGTGAAGCCCAGCGGCACCTCGGGCACCGAGTTGGCGGTCAGCCGGCGCGAGGCGCCGCCGTCGGCCGAGACGATGAAGACGTCGAAGTTGCCGAACACGTCGGACGCGTAGGCGATGCTGCGGCCGTCGGGCGACCACATGGGCTGGAAGCTGTGGTGCCCGTTGCCCACCAGCAGCCGCGCCGGCCCGCCCTGGGTGGGCACGACGAACAGGTTGCCCTCGAACGCGAAGGCCACCTGCCGGCCGTCGGGCGAGATCGCCGGGTAGCGCATCCACAGCGGGTCGGTGATCGGCCCCAGCGGTGCGGCGATCGCCGGCCACGCCAGCAGGGCGAACAGGCCGGCGGCCAGCCAACGGGCAGGTGATGGCAACTTCATGGGCGTGGGGCGGGTGGATTGGGTGGATCGGGTGGCGCGCATTATTTGGGGCGGCCCGGGCGATGTCTAATCGCGCTTGCC
The DNA here is from genome assembly GCA_028872015.1 of Burkholderiales bacterium. Lineage (GTDB taxonomy): Bacteria > Pseudomonadota > Gammaproteobacteria > Burkholderiales > Burkholderiaceae_C > Rubrivivax. The sequence goes on from JAGWLO010000012.1 coordinate 54,652, forward strand.
CTCCGATTCTTTCACCGCATGACCTGCTGCCGTACCTGCCCGTCCCGTTGCCTGTGGGCCTTCCGCCGGGCCCGCGCCGCATGACGGCGCTGCTGACGGTGCAGGACCTGCGCGTGGCCTACCCCGGCGGCCGTGCGCCCGCCAGCGGCTGGACCGAGGTGGTGCGCGGCGTGTCGTTCACGCTCGGCCGCGAGCGGCTGGGCATCGTGGGCGAATCGGGCTCGGGCAAGAGCCAGACCGGGCGTGCGATCCTGGGGCTGTCGGCGCCGGGCGCGCGCGTCACCGCGCAGCGGCTGGAGTTCGACGGCATCGACCTGCTGCACTGCCCGCCGCGCCAGCGCCGCGCGCTGCGCGGCGGGCGCATCGCCATGGTGCTGCAGGACCCCAAGTTCGCACTCGACCCGGTGATGACGCTGGGGGCGCAGATCGGCGAGACGCTGCGCTCGCACCGTCCGCTGCCGGCCCACGCGCTGCGCCAGCGCGTGCACGACGCCCTGGCCGCGGTGGGCATCGACGACCCCGGGCGCGTGGCCCGGCTGTACCCGCACGAGGTGTCGGGCGGCATGGGGCAGCGGGCGATGATCGCGATGATGCTGATCGCCGAGCCCGACCTGCTGATCGCCGACGAGCCCACCTCGGCCCTGGACGTGACGGTGCAGCTGCAGGTGCTGGGCGTGCTGGACCGGCTGGTGGCCGAGCGCGGCATGGGGCTGATCTTCGTCTCGCACGACCTGCGCCTGGTCTCGTCGTTCTGCGACCGCGTGCTGGTGATGTATGCCGGCCGCGTGGTCGAGTCGCTGGCCAGTGCCGACCTCGGGCGCGCGCAGCACCCGTACACGCAGGGCCTGCTGAACTGCCTGCCGCAGCCGGATCGCCCGCGCCACCCGCTGCCGACGCTGCAGCGGCGGGCCGACTGGGCGGCATGACGGGCGGCATGACTGGCGGCATGGCGGGCGGCATGGCGGGCGGCGCGGAGGGCTCGCCGCAGCCGCCCGTCGGCCTGCGCGTGGACGGCCTGCGCGTGGTCTTCGACGGTTTCGTCGCCGTCGAGGGCCTGTCGTTCGAGGTGGCGCCCGGCGAGAGCTTCGGCATCGTCGGCGAATCGGGGTCGGGCAAGAGCACGGTGCTGCGCGCCATCTGCGGCCTGGCGCGACAGGCTGGCGGCCAGGTGACGCTGACCGGCGGCGCGGGCCGGGCCGGCCTGCCCGCACCCGGCAGCAAGGCCTTCAGGCGCACGGTGCAGATGGTGTTCCAGGACCCGTACGGCTCGCTGCATCCGCGCCAGACGGTGGACCGCATCCTGGCCGAGCCGCTGGCCATCCACGGCATCGGGCCGGCCGAGCCGCGCGTGGCGCGCGCGCTGGACGAGGTGGGCCTGGGCAGCGGCTTCCGCTTCCGCTACCCGCACGAGCTCTCGGGCGGCCAGCGCCAGCGCGTGGCCATCGCGCGGGCGTTGATCCTCGAGCCGCAGCTGCTGCTGCTGGACGAGCCCACCTCGGCGCTGGACGCCTCGGTGCAGGCCGAGGTGCTGAACCTGCTGGAGGCGCTGCGCGCGCAGCGCCGCCTGAGCTTCCTGATGGTCAGCCACGACCTGGCCGTCGTCTCGCACCTGTGCCAGCGCCTGCTGGTGATGCAGCGTGGCCGCGCGGTGGAGACGCTGGCCGCCGCCGACCTGGCGGGGCAGCGCGCGCAGGCCGGCTACACGCGCGAGCTGATGGCGGCTGCGGCGGGGTTCCGGCGCGGCTGAGGCCGTGCACACCCGACCTGGCGCGGCCGGGCCGGGCGCCCTGACCGGCCGCGTCCCTCGATCGCGGGCGAGCCCGACCAGGGTGTAAGGACGCCGCCCCGCCCGCGACGAACCGGGACCATGCCCACCCCTGTGCGCCCCGCCGCGCCCTTGCCGCCCGCCCCGCCCGCCCCGGGGGCCGCTGCGGCTTCTGCGGCGGCCTCGACCACCGTCCACCCGCCGTGGCTGCGCCTGGCGCACTGGCTGAACGCCATCGCCGTGGTGCTGCTGGTGCTGTCGGGCTGGCGCATCTACGACGCGGCGCCGTTCCTCGGCTTGCGCATCCCGGCGCAATTCACCCTCGGGGGCTGGCTGGGCGGGGCCCTGCTGTGGCACTTCGCGGCGATGTGGCTGCTGCTCGCCAACGGCCTGGTGTACCTCGGCCTGAACCTGGCCACCGGCCGTGCCCGGCGCAAGTTCTGGCCGATCTCGGCCCGTGCCGTGCTGGCCGACCTGCGGGCCGCGCTGCGCGGCCGCCTCTCGCACGCCGACCCGCATACCTACAACGCGGTGCAGCGCGCGGCCTACGTCTTCGTCACCCTGGACACGCTGCTGATCGTGCTGTCGGGGCTGGTGCTGTGGAAGTCGGTGCAGTTTCCGCTGCTGCGCGAGCTGCTGGGCGGCTACGAAGTCGCCCGGCGGGTGCACTTCGTCGCCATGGCCGGCCTGGTGGCCTTCGTCGCCGTGCACCTGGCGATGGTGGCGCTGGTGCCACGCACCCTGCTGGCCATGATCCGCGGCCGCTGAAACAGGAGCTCACCCATGCTCGCACGCCCCCAGCGCAAGGCGCCCCTGCGCGCCGACGCCGACCTGATCGTCCGCGAAGCCGTCTCGCGCATCGAGCAGCCCGCGCGCCGCGCCTTCCTCGGGCGCAGCCTCACGCTCGGCGGCCTGGGCCTGCTGACCGGCTGCAGCCTGGACGACGACGCCGGCGTGGAGACGGCGCTGCGGCGCATCTCGCGCTTCAACGACGAGGTGCAGGCCCGGCTGTTCGACGGCCGGCGGCTGGCGCCGACCTACCCCGACTCGATGATCACCCGGCCGTTCCCGTTCAACGCCTACTACGGCGAGGACGAGGTGCGCGTCGTCGATGGCGACAGCTTCCGCCTGGAAGTGAGCGGCCTGGTGGCCGACCGGCGCCGCTGGACCCTGGCCGAGCTGCGCGCCATGCCGCAGGCCGACCAGGTGACGCGCCACATCTGCGTCGAGGGCTGGAGCGCCATCGGCAAGTGGGGCGGCGTGCCGCTCGCCAGCTTCCTGCGGCGCGTGGGCGCCGACACCGGTGCGAAGTACGTGGGCTTCAAGTGCGCCGACGACTACCACACGAGCATCGACATGGCCACCGCGCTGCACCCGCAGACGCTGCTGGCGCTGACCTACGACGGGCAGGTGCTGCCGCCCAAGTACGGCTTCCCGATGAAGCTGCGCATGCCCACCAAGCTGGGCTACAAGAACCCGAAGCACATCCAGGCGCTGTACGTCACCAACACGTTCCCGGGCGGCTACTGGGAAGACCAGGGCTACAACTGGTTCGGCGGCAGCTGAAAGGTTTGCCGCGCCACCGCGACCCACTGCGGGTCAACCACCGATTCCCCCAACCCTTGCACAAGGACCACACCATGAAGACCCTGACTGCCACCATCGCCTGTGCCTTCCTGCTCGCCGCCGGCGGCAGCGCACTGGCCCAGGACGCGATGAAGAAGGACGCGATGTCCAAGCCCGACGCCATGAAGCAGGATGCGATGGCCCACGACGGCATGAAGAAGGGCGCCATGGCCCACGACGGCATGAAGAAGGGCGCGATGGCCCACGACGCCATGAAGAAAGGCGCGATGGCCCACGACGGCATGAAGAAAGATGCCATGGGCCACGACGCCATGAAGCACGACGCCATGGGCAAGAAGGACGAGACGACGAAGTAAGGGCGGGGCCGCGGCCCGCCGGCTACCCCAGCCGCGGCCGCGGCAGCGGCTGCACGCTCTCGAAGGCCCGCGCCGCACGCAGCACCAGCGCGTCGCCGAACATCGGCCCCACGATCTGCAGCCCGATCGGCAGGCCGGCCGCGGTCAGGCCGCAGGGGATGCTGCAGGCCGGCTGCTGGGTCAGGTTGAAGGGGTAGCTGAAGGGCGTCCACCCCAGCATCTCGGGCTCGCTCAGCACGCTGTGGCCGGCGGGCCGGGCCTCGAAGGCCGGCACCGCCACGCTGGGCGTGACCAGCAGGTCGTGGCGCTGCATGAACTGGCGCATGTGGGAGCCCAGGGCTCCGCGGCGCAGGTGCAGGCGCTGCACCGCCAGCGCGTCCAGGCGCGAGCCCAGTTCGGCCTCGGCGGCGAAGTCGGGGTCGGTCAGGGCCTGCTGCGCCGGCGTGAGCTGGTTCCACAGCGTCCAGGCGCCGACGAACCACAGGCCGCAGGTGATCTCCAGCGGGTCGTCGAAGCCGGGGTCCACCGCCTCGACCTGCGCGCCCAGCGCGGCCAGCCGGGCCACCGCGGCGGCGCAGGCGGCGGCGACCTCGGGGTGCACGTTCTTCGCATAGCCCAGCGTCGGCGACCACGCCACGCGCAGGCCCCGGATGCCGTCCTCCAGACCGATCCGGTAGTCGCGGGGGTCGGGCGGCAGCGATGTCCAGTCGCGCGCGTCGGGCTGGCTCAGCACGTTCAGCATCAAGGCCGCGTCGGGCACGCTCATCGTGTGCGGACCCAGGTGGGCCACCGTGCCGAAGGGCGAGAGCGGGTAGGCCGGCACGCGGCCGAAGCTGGGCTTCAGGCCGAAATTGCCGCAGAAAGCGGCCGGGATGCGCACGCTGCCGGCGCCGTCGGTGCCGATGGACACCGGGCCCATGCCCGCGGCCACCGCGGCGGCGGTGCCGCCCGAGGATCCGCCCGGCGTCTTGCCCGGGTCCCAGGGGTTGCGCGTGATGCCGGTCAGGGGCGAGTTGGTCTCGCCCTTGCAGCCGAACTCGGGCGTGCAGGTCTTGCCCAGCAGCACGGCGCCGGCCTCGCGCAGGCGCGCCGTGGCGGGCGCGTCGTCGGCCCAGGGCTGCGCCGGGTCGACCGTGCGGCTGCCGCGCAGGGTGGGCCAGCCGCGGGCGAGGATCAGGTCCTTGATCGAGGCCGGCACGCCGTCGAGCGGGCCCATCGGGGCGCCGCGCTGCCAGCGCGCTTCGCTGGCGCGTGCGCTGGCCAGCGCCTCGTCGCCGGCGACCCAGCAGTAGGCGTTCAGCGTCGGGTTGTGGCGCTCGATGCGCGCCAGCGCCGCCCGGGTGGCCTCCACCGGCGAGGCCTGGCCGCTGCGGTACAGCGCCAGCAGCTCGGTGGCGCTGCAGTCGGCAAGATCGGTGGCGGGCATGGTCTGTCCTCTTCGAAGGCGAACGTCGATCTTGCGTCGGCCGGCGCGCGCCATCGGCCCGGGATTGCCCGCAGGCCCGGTGGAGCAGCGACCACGGACCACGGGCCAGAATGCGGCTCGGTCCGGAGAAACGCCCACCATGCAAGCCGCCTTCTACGAATCCACCGGCCCCGCACGCAGCGTGCTGCGCGTGGCCGAGCAGCCCGACCCGCAGCCCGGCGCCGGCGAGTTGCGCGTGCGGCTGCGCTGGTCGGGCGTGAACCCGTCGGACGTGAAATCGCGCGCCGGTCTGCGCAGCCGCGAGATGCCGTTTCCTCGCGTCGTGCCGCACAGCGACGGCATGGGCGTCGTCGATGCCGTGGGCCCGGGCGTGGACGCCGGCCGCCTCGGCCAGCGGGTGTGGGTGTGGAACGCCGCCTGGGGCCGCGCCGACGGCACGGCGGCGCAGTTCGTCGTGCTGCCGCCAGCGCAGGCCGTGCCGCTGCCCGACCACGTGCCGGACGAGGCCGGCGCCTGCCTGGGCATCCCCGCGCTCACGGCCTTGCACGCGATGTTGGTGGCGGGCGGCGTTGCCGGCCAGAGCGTGCTGGTGGCCGGGGGCGCCGGCGCGGTGGGCCACTACGCGGTGCAGTTCGCGCGCCTGCTGGGGGCTGCGCGCGTGCTGGCCACCGCCAGCACGCCGGCCAAGGCCGAGCTGGCCCGGGCCGCAGGCGCCGACGCGGTGGTCGACTACCGGTCGACCGACGCCGCGGCGCAGTTGCGGCAGGCGAACCGCGGCGCCAGGGTCGACCGCATCGTCGAGCTCGACATCGCGGCGAATGCCGAGCTCGACCTGGCGCTGCTCAGGCCCGGCGGTGATCTGGTCGCCTACGGCAGCGGCGCGCCGCGCTTGGAGCTGCCGTTCTTTCCGCTGATCGCGGGCAACCTGACCCTGCGCTTCTTCATCGTCTACAACCTCGAGCCGGCCGACCGCCGACGCGCCGAAGCCGCGCTCGGCGCCTTCCTCGAGCGCCAGGCGCTGCGCCACAACATCGCGCTGCGCCTGCCGCTGGCCGAGATCGCGCAGGCCCACGAGGCGGTGGAGCAAGGCCGCGTGGCCGGCAACGTGGTGCTGGCCCTGCCCTGAGCGGGCCGCTCAACCGGCCGTGTAGGCCGCGGCCAGGGTCTGCAGGTGGGCGCGCGAGGGCGCGTCCAGGTGCGGCAGCAGCAGCGCCAGCGCGTGGTAGGCGCCGCGGCCCAGGGCATCGGCGGCGCGCTCGGGCTCGAGCGCGTGGCGCGGGTCGCGCACGTACTCGAAGCTGAGCCAGTAGGTGACCAGCACCACCATCGAGGTCGCCAGGGGCGCGGCCTCGGCGCTGTCGATGCGCAGGCCGCCGTGGCGCGCCAGGCCGGCCAGCAGCGCGTGCATGGCGCGCGCCTTGTCGCGCAGCACGGTCTGGAAGTGCGTCTCCAGCCGGCGGTTCTTGCTCAGCAGGTCGTTCAGGTCGCGGTACAGGAAGCGGTAGCTCCAGACCAGCTCGAACAGCATGTGGATGAAGAGCCACGCGTCCTCGACGTTCTCGACGCCGTCCGCGGCTTGCAGGATCTCGGCCAGTGCGCGCTCGTAGCGGTCGAACAGGCCGTTGATCAGTTCGTCCTTGGCGGGGTAGTGGTAGTACAGGTTGCCGGGGCTGATGCGCAGCTCGGCCGAGATGAGCGTGGTGCTGACGTTGGGCTCGCCAAAACGATTGAAAAGCTCCAGCGTGGTCTCGAGGATGCGCTCGGCGGTGCGGCGCGGCTTCTTCGGTGCAACCATGCGCGGCATTGTGGCGCCGGCACCGGCACGGGCCCCTGCCTACAATCCGGCGCCCAACCCGCCCCGCCGATGCTCGCCCCCACGCCGCTGCCCGCCGCCGTCCGATTCGACCAGGTCGGCAAGGTGTTCCAGGGCGCGCGCGGGGCCTTCACGGCGCTGGACGGCGTGTCGTTCGAGATCGCGCAGGGCGAATTCTTCGGCCTGCTCGGCCCCAACGGTGCCGGCAAGACGACGCTGATCTCGATCCTGGCCGGCCTGGCCCGCGCCAGCCGCGGCCGCGTCAGCGTGATGGGCCACGACGTGCGGGCCGACTACGCCGCCGCGCGCCGCGCCCTGGGCATCGTGCCGCAGGAGCTCGTGTTCGACCCCTTCTTCAGCGTGCGCGAGACCCTGCGCATCCAGAGCGGCTACTTCGGCGTGCGCCACAACGACGCCTGGATCGACGAGTTGCTGGCCGAGTTGGGCCTGGCCGACAAGGCCGGCGCCAACATGCGGCAGCTTTCGGGCGGCATGAAGCGGCGCGTGCTGGTGGCGCAGGCGCTGGTGCACAAGCCGCCGGTGATCGTGCTGGACGAGCCCACGGCCGGCGTGGACGTCGAGCTGCGCCAGACGCTGTGGCACTTCATCGCGCGCCTGAACCGCCAGGGCCACACCGTGCTGCTGACCACGCATTACCTGGAGGAAGCCGAGGCGCTGTGCGGCCGCATCGCGATGCTCAAGCAGGGCCGCGTGGTGGCGCTGGACCGGACCTCGGCGCTGCTGGCCGGCCGCGCCAGCACGATGCTGCGCTTCAAGACCGACAGCGCGCTGCCGCCGGCGGTGGCCGCGGTCTCGCGCGTGACCGGCCGCATCGTGCAGGCGCAGGCCCATGACGCGGCCGAGGTCGAGGCGCTGCTGGCCGCCCTGCGCGCCGGCGGCGTGAAGGTGGAAGACCTCGAGATCGGCCGTGCCGACCTCGAGGACGTGTTCCTCGAGATCATGCAGGAGGGCGCGCCGGCATGAGTTTCGAAGGCGCCGGCTCGCTGTTCCGCAAGGAGCTGCTGCGGTTCTGGAAGGTGGCCTTCCAGACCGTGGCCGCGCCGGTGCTGACCGCCGTGCTGTACCTGCTGATCTTCGGCCATGTGCTGGGCGGGCGCGTGCAGCCGCTGCCGGGCGTGGGCTACGTCAGCTTCCTGGTGCCGGGGCTGGTGATGATGAGCGTGCTGCAGAACGCGTTCGCCAACAGCAGCAGCTCGCTCGTGCAGAGCAAGATCACGGGCAACCTGGTGTTCCTGCTGGTCACGCCGCTGTCGCACTGGGCCTGGTTCGCGGCCTACGTGGGGGCCTCGATGGTGCGCGGGCTCATCGTCGGGCTGGGCGTGCTGCTGGTGACGGTGTGGTTCGCGCCGCTGGCGCTGGCCGCGCCGCTGTGGATCGTGGTCTTCGCGGCGCTGGGCGCCGGCATGATGGGCGCGCTGGGCCTGATTGCCGGGCTGTGGGCCGACAAGTTCGACCAGATGGCGGCGTTCCAGAACTTCGTCATCATGCCGATGACGTTCCTCTCGGGCGTCTTCTACTCGGTGCATACGCTGCCGCCGGCGTGGCTGGTGGTGAGCCACCTGAACCCGTTCTTCTACATGATCGACGGCTTCCGCAGCGGCTTCTTCGGCACCGGTGATGTCTCGCCCTGGCTCAGCCTGGGCGTGGTGGGCTCGGCCTGCGCCATCGTCTCGGCGATCGCGCTGCGCCTGCTGGCCAGCGGCTACAAGCTGCGCGCCTGAAGCGCCCGCACGCCGAAGCCTGAGACAATCCCGCCATGGCCGACCCCACTGCCGATCAGGTTCGCGACTACATCGCCGCCGGGCTGGCCTGCGAGCGCGTCGAGGTCGAAGGCGATGGCCGCCACTTCTTCGCCACCATCGTGGCGGCCGCGTTCGAAGGCCTGCCGCGGGTGCGCCGCCACCAGCGCGTCTACGCGGCGCTGGGCGATAGAATGCGTGAGCAGATTCATGCCTTGTCGATGAAGACGCTCACCCCCGCCGAGTTCGCTGCCGAATCGCCCGCCGGCGCTGCGGCGCCCCACCACCACTGAACCACCCTGCGGTGCGCCGCGGGGTGCCGCTGCGCGCCGCCGGCGCGTCGTCGCAGTGGCCCCTTCCCGCGTGCACCGGCCCAGCCCCCCGATGATCACGCTCGCCTTGTCCAAGGGTCGCATCTTCGACGACTCGCTGCCGCTGCTGCGGGCCGCCGGCATCGAGGTGCTCGACGATCCCGAGCACAGCCGCAAGCTCATCCTGGCCACCAACCGGGCCGACCTGCGCGTGGTGCTGGTGCGCGCCAGCGACGTGCCCACCTATGTCGAGCACGGCGGGGCCGACCTCGGCGTGGCGGGGCTGGACGTGCTGCTCGAGCACGCGCAGGCCAGCGATGCGGTGGGCGGCATCACGCTGTACCGGCCGCTGGACCTGGCCATCGCGCGCTGCCGCATGAGCGTGGCGGTGCGCGCCGACTTCGACTATGCCAGCGCCGCGCGCCAGGGCTCGCGCATCCGCGTGGCCACCAAGTACACGCAGATCGCGCGCCGGCATTTCGCGGCCAAGGGCGTGCACGTCGACCTGATCAAGCTCTACGGCTCGATGGA
>JAGWLO010000080.1 GCA_028872015.1 Burkholderiales bacterium
CCTCCACCGGGATCTGCGAACCGACGATCGCGCATGGCAGGTGGCGCAGCAGGCCCGTCGAATTTCATTACAGCCAGAAGCCACGTGTCTCGCTGTGACGGCCCGCCTGTCCCGGGTGGGCGAGGTCGCAGACCACCGTGGCACCTTTCTTGCAAACTCGGCGAGCAAGCAACCGACCGTGTGGAGAGTACCGATGCCGCCCTCGACGCCTGCTGCCCTCGCCCGCTTCGCACGTGATGCGGTCTGGTCGACTGCCCTGCTGCTTGGGGTCAGCCTGAGCCAGGCGGCGCCGGTGATCAGCCAGGCGGGCAACTTGCTGATCAACGGCAACTTCGAATCCGGCATGGCCGGCACGTTCAGCGGCATCGGGTCGTCGGCGCTGAGCAGCTGGAATCAGTACGCCAACACCGGCCCCGTCACGTCGTCGTGGGTGACGAGCAAGGTGGTGGACGGCACGCACAGTGCGCTCATGACCACCAACCGCTACGACGGGCTCTACCAGTACCAGTCGCTCGCCAGCGGCACGTACACGCTTTCCGGCTGGGTCTACGTGCTGACCGGGTCGGTCAACCTGGGCTTGGCGTGGAACGGCGGCAGCAATGCCGCGTTCAGCGTCGCGCAAGCGGCCACGGGCGCATGGGAATACCTCAGCATCACCCAGACCTTCACACAAACCACGAACAGCTACGGCGGCGCGCTGGTCTACGGTGCGGGGCCGGGCGGAAGCTTCTATGCCGATGGCCTGTGGCTCAACGCCGGGAGCACCAGCACCTCGGGCTACGCTCCGAGCCGCGGCTTCAATCCCAACGCCGTATCGGTGCCCGAGCCCGGCTCGCTGGCGCTGGTCGGGCTGGCTCTGCTGGGTCTGGCGCTGCGCAGGGCGCCATCCTTCGGCTGATCGTCCCGCCGGGCCGCAAGGGCCGCGCCCGCGAAGGGCACCCGAGATCGTTGAAGCCATCGTGCGCTGCTTGTCGATGGCGGGTCTGCCCGGCCTGATGGTCTTCGATCGGGCCGGGAGCCGCCGGGCCTGCAGGAGCCGGACGACATCGTTCGGCCCGGCGCGTGCCGGTGCTGCCGTTCGAAGATACTGGCCTCGCCCCCGGCGGGGCCGAATTCTCGGAGGTGATCGTGACGCGGTACGTGATCGGACCCGACGTGGCGCTGATGCTGGCTGAACGGCGGGACCCGATCCCCGCCGGCCACAGGCTGCTGGCGCCGACGCTCCTGCGCTCGCAAGTGCTGGCCCAGCTCTATGCGCAGACGCGGGCCGGCCTGCTCACGCGCAAGGAGGCCGGCCTGCGCCTGGACCACCTGCGCGGGCTGAACCTGCGATTGCTCGGCGACCGGGTCTTGCAGCGGATGGCCTGGGAGGTCGCCGAGCAGCTCGGTTGGAAGGACACCTTCGTGGCCGAGTACGTGGCGCTGACGAAGCTGCAGGCCGACGCGCTCGTGGTCCGCGATGTGGCGCTCAAGCAGGCCGTGGGTGCGCTGATTCCCGTGGCCTCGCCCGAAGAGCTGCTGGCAAGGCCCTGAGCGGCCGCGCGCCAGGACGGGGACAGGGTGAGGCCGGCACGACGAGCCCGCGCCGCGGCCACACCGGACCGAGTGCTCCTGCCGTGGGCCGAGGCATCAAGGGTTTGTTCAAGCTCGAGCCACCCGCCACCGAGCTGGAGATTCGAGACGCGTCGCTTCAGTTCGTGCGCAAGCTCTCGGGCTTCACGGTTCCATCCAAAGCCAACGAAGCGGCCTTCGAGCAGGCGGTTGCTGCGGTCGCGGCCGAGGCCAGGACGTTCATCGCATCGCTGGTCACGACCGCCGGGCTTGGCCATCGCGACACCGAGGCGGCAAGGGCCAAGGCGCAGGCGCAGGCCCGGTTCGGGACAGGCCGGCCCACGCGCTCGGACTACCATGCCCCACCACCGTCGTCGGAGGACCGTTCATGAAGCCGTTCGCTGCGCTCGCCCTCTTGGTCACCCTGGCGCCCGTGTTGGCGGCGGCCCAGGATGCCGCCAGCCTCTTCAAGGGCGCTGACCTCGCCTTGGGCGAGAAGCTGTTCCGCGAGTACAAGTGCGCCGAGTGCCACAGCCGCCAGGTCGGTGGGGATGGTTCGGCCATCTTCCGTCCGCACGGAAGAATCAACACGCCGGCCGCCCTGCTCGCCCAGGTCGGGCGGTGCAGCCAGTCCTTGAACCTGAAGCTGTCGCCCGAAGCGCTGATCTCGATCGCGGCAGCGCTGAACCGCGACCACTACCATTTCAACTGAGGGGCGTCGCGCCACGGCGTCGGTGCTTCCGCGGAAGGCCCGCCCGCGGGCGCCCGGCGAGGGTGGCAGCGATGCTCGGCGGGCCCATGCACAGCGTTGATGCCGCGACCATGACCGACCTGCGCCTGAACGCCGACTTCGACCGCCGCATCGTCGTGCCGCCGCCCGACGCGGCGAGCTGGCAGCCCACACCCGAGGCGGGCGTGCACCGCCACCGGCTCGACCGCGTCGGCGGTGAAGTGGCCCGCGCGACCAGCATCGTGCGCTACGACGCCGGCTCGCGCTTCTCGCACCATGTGCACGGCGGCGGCGAAGAGTACCTCGTGCTCCACGGCACCTTCTCCGACGAGCGGGGTGACCACGCCGCTGGCAGCTACGTGCGCAACCCGCCGGGCACGGCGCACGCGCCGTTCTCGCGCGAGGGCTGCACGCTGTTCGTCAAGCTCTGGCAGTTCGGGCCTGGCGACACCGAGCCGGTGGAGATCGACACGCGGCGCGGCGACTGGCGGCCCGGCCTGGTTCCCGGCCTGGCGGTGCTGCCGCTGCACGAACACGACGGCATCTCGACCGCGCTCGTGCGCTGGGCGCCGCACACGCGCTTCAACACCCATGTCCACCCCGGCGGCGAAGAGATCCTGGTGCTGGAGGGCTTGTTCCGCGACGAGCATGGCGAGTACCCGGCCGGCAGCTGGCTGCGCAGCCCTCGCTTCAGCCGCCACACGCCGCGCACCGGCCGCGAGGGGGCCCTGATCTACGTGAAGGTCGGGCACCTCGGCGCGACGTTCAGGTAACACACGTTCGCCCAGGTCCCGAGGATGCGGAGACCCTCGTGGTCGAGTACCGGCACCTTGCCGAAGGGGGCGCCCGGTGTTGGGCCTGCTTCGGCTTGCCGCCCAGGCCGTGGACCGGAACCTGGTCGAGGTCGGTGAACGGCTGCTCCGCGAGCTGCAGCCGGACGCTGCGGGGACACCGGCCGAGCCGTCGTCGACGAGGTCATCGAACCGCATGGCCCCAGCGCCGCACGGGCGCGAGCAGGGCGCAAGCTCGACCCGTCTCCACGACGAGACCGGTCTCGCCGCGGCAGTATCCTGGCGGGTCTGATGCTCGGCGCTCCGGGTCCCGATCCCCCGACGCCTTCCACCCCTTGAAGCCGAACGTGCAAGTCCGCTCCGCCCTGCCGGCCGTCGATGACCTCGCCGACGCGTGCAGCGCCACGAGGCGGCTCGGCAAGATCTCGAAGCCGGTGAGCCCCGGCGCGGTGCCGCTGCCGGTGAGCGCCTGTCCCGGGGGACCGGGCCCTCGCGCCGACATCGGGCCGATGCCGGCGGCGCTCGGCGCCATCACCCGCGCGATCGGCCGCATCGCCTTTGTGACGAGGACGCGCGACGCGCGCCCGAGGCCGCCCGCCTTCCGGGCATCGGCCTGGGCGCCGCAGCTCGTGCTCGAGGTCAGGCAGGTGCCCAGGTGACGGCCCCGCTGCTGCCGGCCGAGCCCGCCGATCCGGCCGACACCGACCCCTCGGAGACGCAGGACTGGATCGAGTCGCTCGACGCCGTCGTGGCCAGCGCCGGCCCGGCCCGGGGCACCTTCCTGATCGAGCAGCTGCTGGCGCGGGCGCATGAACTGGGCATCGTGCCGCACGCGCAGCCGTATTCGGCCTACCGCAACACCATCCCGCTCGAGCAGCAAGGCCCGTACCCCGGCGATGCGGCCCTGGAAGCGCGGTTGACGGCGCTGATGCGCTGGAACGCGCTGGCGATGGTCGTGCGCGCCAACGAAGCCCACGGCGAGCTGGGCGGCCACATCGCCAGCTATGCCTCCGCGGCCGAGATCTTCGAGGTCGGCTTCAACCACTTCTTCCGCGGCAGCGCCGACGGCCAGAGCGGCGACCTGGTCTACTTCCAGCCGCACTCGGCGCCCGGCGTGTACTCGCGCGCCTTTCTCGAAGGGCGGCTGAGCGAAGCGCAACTGGTCCGCTACCGACAGGAGATCGGCGCACCGGGCCTGTGCAGCTATCCGCACCCCTGGCTGATGCCCGAGTTCTGGCAGTTCCCCACCGGCTCGATGGGCCTGGGCCCGCTGAACGCGGTCTACCAGGCGCGCTTCATGCGGTACCTGCAGGCGCGCGGGCTGGCCAACACCGAAGGCCGGCGCGTCTGGGGCGTGTTCGGCGACGGCGAGATGGACGAGCCCGAGTCCATCGCCGGGCTGACCCTGGCCGCGCGCGAGAAGCTGGACAACCTGAGCTTCATCGTCAACTGCAACCTGCAGCGGCTGGACGGCCCGGTGCGCGGCAACGGGCAGATCATCCAGGAGCTGGAGGCCCTGTTCAGCGGCGCGGGCTGGCGCGTGATCAAGGTGCTGTGGGGCAGCGAGTGGGACGCCCTGTTCGCGCGCGACACCCACCATGTGCTGCTGCGCGCGCTCAGCCGCACCGTCGATGGCGAATACCAGACGCTGGGCGCGAACGACGGCGCCTACAACATCGAGCACTTCTTCCGCCGCGACCCCGAGGTGCAGAAGCTGGTCGCCCACCTGAGCGAGGCCGAGATCGACGGGCTCAAGCGCGGGGGCCACGACGTGCGCAAGCTGCATGCGGCGCTGGCCGCGGCGCAGGCCCACCGGGGCCAGCCCACCGTGATCCTGGCCAAGACCAAGAAGGGCTTCGGCATGGGCGGCGTGGGCGAATCGCGGATGACCGCGCACCAGGCCAAGAAGCTCGACCTGGACGCTTTGCGCGCCATCCGCGACCACTTCGCGCTGCCGCTGTCCGACGCCGAGGTGGCCGACCTGCGCCTGTGCAGGCCGTCGCCCGACAGCGCCGAGATGCGCTACCTGCGCCAGCGGCGTGCGGCCCTGGGCGGCGCGCTGCCGCTGCGCAATGCCGCCAGCCCGGCGTTGCCGGTGCCGCCGCTGGCGGACTGGGCCGAGTTTGCGTTGCAGGCCGAGGGCAAGGAGATGTCCACCACCATGGCCGCGGTGCGCATGATGGCCAATCTGCTGAAAGCTCCCGTGCTCGGGCCGCGGCTCGTGCCCATCGTGGCCGACGAGGCACGCACCTTCGGCATGGCCAATCTGTTCCGCCAGGTCGGCATCTACGCGCCCGAGGGCCAGCGCTACGTGCCCGAAGACGCCAAGACGATGCTGTACTACCGCGAGCTCCGCGACGGGCAGCTGCTCGAGGAGGGCATCAACGAGGCCGGGGCGCTGAGCTCCTGGATCGCCGCGGCCACCAGCTACAGCGTGCACGGGCTGCCGATGCTGCCGATGTACATCTACTACTCGATGTTCGGGTTCCAGCGCGTGGGCGACCTGATCTGGGCCGCCGCCGACCAGCGCTCGCGCGGCTTTCTCTTCGGCGCCACCGCGGGCCGTACCACGCTCGGCGGCGAGGGCCTGCAGCACCAGGACGGCTCGAGCCTGCTCGTGGCCTCCACGGTGCCCACCTGCCGCGCCTGGGACCCGGCCTACGCCTGCGAGGTGGCGGTGATCGTGCACCACGCCATGACGCGCATGCTGGTCGAGCAGTGCGACGAGTTCCATTACCTGACGCTGATGAACGAGAGCTACGCCATGCCCAGCCTGCCGTCGGGCGCCAGTGCCGACCTGCTGCAGGGCATGTACTTGCTGGCCGAGGCCACGCCGCCGGCTGCCGCGCCGCAGGTGCGCCTGCTCGGCTCGGGCGCCATCCTGCGCGAGGTGATCGCGGCCGCGCGCCTGCTGGCCGAGCGCCATGCCATCGCCAGCGAGGTCTTCAGCGTCACCAGCTTCAGCGAGCTGGCGCGCCAGGCGCGCGAGCAGCAACGCCTGGACCGCATCAGCCCCCTGGCCGCGCCGCGCACCAGCCATGTCGGACGCCTCCTCGCGGGGCCTGCCCCGGTGGTGGCCGCCACCGACTACGTGCGCGCCTGGCCGCAGCTGATCGCCGAGTACGTGGACGCCCCCTACGTGACCCTGGGGACCGATGGTTTCGGGCGCAGCGACACGCGCCAGCAGCTGCGCCGCTACTTCGAGGTCGATGCCGAGAGCATCGTGCTGGCCGCGCTGGCGGTGCTCGGCCGCGCCGTGCCGACGGCGGGCGAGGCGCCGCCCGCGCCCTGGAGCGGCTAGCCAGCCGCGGGGGTCGACCCGGCCGTAGCGTCCGTCGGTGCCGAAGCGGCACAGGGCGCGGCATCGGCTTCGATCACCCCAGCGTCGGCCCCTTGGTTTTTGCCTGCCGTTCCGACCGACCTCAGCGCCCCCGGCGGCCAGGGGCCGGGGGAACTCAGCTCAGCGCCTCGTCGAGATGCACCACCAGCCGGTCGATCTCGGCGGCCGTGTTGTAGTGCGCCATCGAGACGCGCACCACGCCGTCGGGCAATCCCAGCCTCTCGATCAGCCGCCGGGCATAGAAGTCGCCCCAGCGGATGCCGATGCCGAAGCGGTCGAGATGCCGCACCACGGCCTCGGGCGCCACACGCGCGGGCACGAAGCTGATGGTGGGCACGCGCTGGGCGTCGTCCGCCCGCGGCCGGCCGATCAGGCGCAGGCCCGGCTGGCCGCGCAGGTAGGACAGCAGGCGCTCGGCCAGCGCGTTCTCGTGCGCCTCGAAGGCATCGAACGCGGCCTGCATGCGCTGGCGCGGCGTTCCCGCCGCGCCCAGCGCCGTGCCGGTGTCGACGAGGTAGTCCCGGATGCCGATGCAGCCGTAGCTGAGCTCGTAGTTCACGTTGCCGGGCTGCAGCTTGTACGGCAGCACCTCGGGGCCGATGAAGTGGTGGTTCAGGCTCGGCAGCTGCAGCAGCAGCTCGCGCTGCACCCACATCACGGCGTAGTGCGGGCCGAACACCTTGTAGAAGCTGAACACCACCACGTCGGCGCCGCTGGCCTGGACGTCGACCAGCCGGTGCGGCGCGTAGGCCACGGCGTCCACGCACACCCGGCCGCCCGCCGCATGCACGCGGCGCGCCACCTCGGCCACCGGGTTGACGGTGCCCAGGATGTTGGAGGCCCAGGTCAGCGCCAGCCAGCGGGTGCGCGGACCGAGCAGGGCGTCCAGGTCGGTCAGCTCGAGGGCCAGGCTCTCGGGGTTCACGCCCCAGACCCTGACCACCGCGCCGGCCTCGCGCAGGCGCATCCAGCCGCCGATGTTGGCCTCGTGATCGGTGTCGGTGACGATGATCTCGTCGCCCGGCTGCAGGGTGGCCTTCAAGGCCTGCGTCAGCACGAAGACCAGCGCCGTGGTGGCGCCGCCCATCACCACCTCGTCGTCTTGCGGCGCGTTCACGAGCTCGGCCACCGCGCGCCGCGCTGCCAGCACCTTCTCGCCCGCGGCCACCGAGGCGGCGTAGCTGGCGCCGAGCTGCACGCTGCTGGTCAGCAGGTACTCGTGCACGCGGTCGGCCACGCGCCTGAGCACCTGCGAGCCCCCGGCGTTGTCGAGGAACACCGTCTCGCCGGCCAGGGCCGGAAACTCGGCACGGATGGCCTGCAGATTCAATGCCCTCAGGTTCAAGGAGATCCTGACGTGCATCGCCGCAGCGCGTTGGGCCGGGCAGGGCAGCACCCGCTGCCGTCATGGTCCCGGCCGCGCCGCCTGCCGCAGCGACGCGAGGGCGGCGGTGCAGGCGCAGCGTCTGGCCCGCGTCTCATCGCGATGCCCCCAGCGGCCGCCGGCCCTGCAACGCACGGAACAGCGCCGGCATCACCACCAGCACCAGCGGCAGCTGCACCAGCAGCCCTGAGACGATGGCCACCGCCAGCGGCTGCTGCATCGCCGAGCCCTGGCCGATGGCGAAGGCCAGGGGCAGCAGCGTCAGGATGGCGGCGAAGGTGGTCATCGCGATCGGCCGCATGCGGTTCTTGCCGGCCTCGATCAGGGCCTCGTGCAGCGGCCGCTCGCCGGCCAGCTCGCGGAACTCCGAGAAGTAGAAGATGGCCACCTCGGTGACGATGCCCACGATCATCGTCATGCCCATCATGGCCGAGATGTTCAGCTCGATGCCGGTGACCCACAGGCCCACGAACACGGCCGAGACGGCGATCAGCGGGATGGCCAGGATCGACAGCGCCATGATGAAGCTCTCGTACAGGAACAGCAGCAGCAGGAACACCAGGCCCACCGCGGCGGCGAACACCGCTATCAGCCCGCGGAACGCGATCTGCTGCTGCTTGTACAGGCCACCGAGCTCGTAGTACATGCCCTTGGGCAGCAGCCCCGGGGCCTGCAGCGCGTGCTGCACGTCGGCGATCACGGGGCCGAGCGAGCGACCGCTGATGCGCCCGGTCACCGCCACCATGCGCTTCAGGTTTTCGCGCGTGATCTGGGGCTGGCCGCTGACGGGCACGATGGCGGCCACGCGCTTGAGCGGGAACAGGTGCCCGTCGGGGGCGCGGATCAGCAGCCGGCCGACGTCGGGCACGATGGCGCGCTGGTTCTGCGGCGTCCACACGCGCACCCCGATCAGCTTGGGGCCGCTCTGGATCTGGGTCGTCACCACGCCGGCGAGGTCGCCGCTCACGATCTGGGTGATGCTGTCCGGGTTCATGCCCTCCAGCGAGGCCTTCACGCGGTCGATGTGGATCTCCAGCGCATCGCCGGCGGGGTTGATGCCGTCGCGCGTGTCCACCACGCCGGCCACGCGCTGGATCGCGGCCTGCACCTTGGTGGCCGCGGCCTTGAGCTCGTCGGGGTTGTCGGCGAAGAGCTTGATCTCGATCGGCTGCGGCACCGAGGTGAGGTCGCCGATCACGTCTTCCATCAGCTGCGCCAGCTCGATCTTCAGCCCCGGCACCTGGCTCTCGACGTGGGTGCGGATGTCGTTCATCACCTCGTCGATGGGTGGCCGGCCCGTGGGCTTGAGGCGGATGAAGAAGTCGCCCTCGTTGGCCTCGGTCACGCCGCCGCCGAGCTGGGTGCCGGTGCGGCGCGAGTAGGTCTGCACCGAGGGGTTGGCGCGGATGATGGCCTCCACCTGTTGCAGCAGCCGGTCGGTCTCGCTCAGCGAGGTGCCGGGCGGGCTGCGGTAGTCGAGGATGAAGCCGCCCTCGTCCATCGCCGGCATGAAGCCCGAGCCCACGCGGCCGAAGGCCAGCAGTCCCAGCCCGAGCAGCGGCAGCACCAGCAGCAGCACCAGCACCGGCCGCTTCAGCACCCGCTGCATCACCTGCTCGTAGCGGTGGTGCAGCCAGTCGGTGACGCGGCCGCCCTCGTCCTGGTTGGCGTCCTTCTCGCCCAGCCAGTGGTCGGCCAGCAGCGGCACCGCCAGCCAGGTGACCAGGAACGAGATCACCAGGCCCGCGGCCATGGTCAGCGACAGCGCCTTGAAGAACGCGCCGGTGACGCCGGTGAGGAAGGCCAGCGGCAGGAAGATCACGATCGTGGAGGCCGACGAGCCCGCCAGCGGGCGCACGAACTCCATCGCCGCCGACATCACCCGGCCGTGGTGCTCGGCCGGCGCCCCGCGCAGGCGGCGCACGATGTGCTCGATCATCACGATGGCGTCGTCGATGATCAGTCCCACCGCGGCGGCCATGCCGCCCAGGGTCATGATGTTGAAGCTCATGCCCAGCGCGTACAGCAGCACGATGGTCGCCGACAGCACCGTGGGCACGACGATGGCGGCGATGAGCGTGATCTTCAGGTTGCGCAGGAAGGCGAACAGCACCAGCACCGCCAGCCCGGTGCCGATGAGGATGGCGTCGCGCACGCTGGCCGCCGAATCGAGCACCAGCACGCTCTGGTCGTACCAGTTGGCCAGGTGCACCCCGGCCGGCAGCTGCGAGCCGTAATCGGCCAGCCGCGCCTGCACGTCGTGCGCGATCTGCACGCTGTTGCTGCCCGGCTGCTGGTAGATGTTCAGCAGCACCGCGGGGTGGCCATCGGCGTTGACCTTGATCCACTGCGGCACGACGCCGTCGCTGACCCGGGCCACGTCATCCAGCCGCACCACGCCGTTGCCGCCGCTCTTGACGATGGTCTGGCCGATCTGCGCCAGGTTCGCCAGGCGGGTGTCGGCGATGGTCAGGTAGAGCTTGTAGTGGTCCTCGAGCTTGCCCACGGCGGTGACGACGTTGGCCGCCGTCAGCGCCTGCGCCACGTCGGCCAGCGTCAGGCCGTAGGCCGTCAGCCGGGCCGGGTCGACCGTGACCTGGAATTCCTCCACCGCGCCGCCGGTGATGCCGATGCGGGCCACGCCGTTGATGCTGGACAGCAGCGGCCGCAGCTGGTAGGTCGCCAGGTCGTGCAGGGCGGTCTGAGACACCGTGTCCGAGGTCAGGCTGTAGGCCAGGATCGGGAACACGGTGGGGTCCATGCGCCGCGTGATGGCCTGCGTGCCTGCCGGCAGGCCGGGCAGGATCTGGTTCACCGCCTCGTTCACCTGCGAGGTGGCCAGGCCCATGTCGATGCCCCAGTCGAAGCTGACCGACACCTCGGCCGAACCGCGGCTGGTGGTGGAGCGCACGTCGCGCACGCCGGGCACGCGGCGCACCGCCTCTTCCACCGGCTGCGTCACCGACAGCATCATCAGGTCGGCCGGGCGGTCGCCGGCGTCGATGGCGACGACCACGCGCGGAAAGTCCACGTTCGGGAACAGCGTCACCGGCAGGCGGAAGGCGGCCAGCGCGCCTGCGATCGAGAGCAGGGCGAGCAGGAAGAGGATGGAGCGACGGTGCCCCTGCATCCAGGCGCTGAAGTTCACTTCGCCGCTCCACGCACGGCCATGCCGTCCTTCAACTCGTAGTTGCCCAGGCTCACCACCGGCTGCGCCGGCTCGAGCCGGGCGCCCGGGGCGGCCTGCACCGCGAGCAGCCCGCCCTGCTCCAGGCCGGCGATGACGTCCACGCGCCGGGCCTTGCCCTGCACGACCTGGAACAGGTAGGCGCCTTTCGCGTCACGCAGCACCGCCGAGCGCGGCACCACCCAGCCCGTGGTGCGACCCAGCTCGACCTGGGCGCTCACGCGGCTGCCGGCCAGCAGGCCGCTGGCGGGCACGTCGACCTGCACGTCCACGAGCTGGGTCTGCGGGTTGATCATCCCGAAGACGCGGCTGACGCGGCCGCGCACCTCCTCGGAGTCATCGATCACCGAGCGCAGGCGCACCGGCATGCCCGGCCGCACCGTGCGCGCGTCGGTGGGCTCCAGGCCCAGCAACACGCGCTGGGCGCCGTTGCGGGCCAGCTGCAGCAGCGGTGCGCCGGCGGCCACGCGGTCGCCCTGCGCCACCGAGACCGCCATCACCACTGCATCGTAGGGTGCGCGCAGGGCGTCGCGCGGGCGGTCGGCGCCCATGCGCTGCTGCGCGCGCACGGCCGCCTCGGCGTCGGCCACCGCCTTCTGTGCCGCCGCCAGCTGCGAGCGCGTGGCCAGCTGCTGCGCCAGCAGCGCGGCCACGCGCTGCGCTTCGTCGCGCGCGAAGCGCAGCGCCTGCTCGGCCTGGCGCCAGGCGAGGTCGGCGTCGGCGCTGTTGCCGAACTCGAGCAGCAGCTCGCCCTGCTTCACCGGCTCGCCGGGGCGCACGCGCAGCCGCAGCACCTGGCCTGCGCGGGGCAGGCTCAGGGTCTCCAGGTTGGCCGCGTCGGGCCCGATGACGCCGTAGCCCGTGACGCGGTCCACCAGCGCCTGCTGCTTCAGCGGCACGGTCTCGATCTGCACGCTCGGGTCCTGCGCGGCGGCGTGAGGGGATGCGGCGCCGCACAGCACCAGCGTGGTCAGGACCAGCCCCAGGCTGGCGCGCAAGCTCTTCATCGGGGCGTCTCTTCGTTGGGTGGGGTTTCGGGGCCGAGCAGGGTCTGCAGGGCGATCTGCTGTTCGGCCAGGGCTTCGCGCAGCTGCATAGCCTCGACCTGCTTGTCGAGCCAGGCCATGGTCATGCGCGTGTGGTCGGCGGCGCCGAGGTTGCCCTCGCGGAAGGCCGCATCGGCGCGCATGGCCAGGCGGCCCAGCACCGCCACCGCAGCGTCGGTGCGCTGCAGCTGCGTCTGCAGCAACGGAATGTTGGCCAGTGCCGCCTCGACCTCGCTGTCGGCCGCGGCCAGCCGCTGCTGGTACTCGTCGTGGAGCCTGGCGCGCGTGGCGCGCTCGATCGCCACGTTGCCGCGGTTGCCGTTGAAGATCGGCAGGCTCAGGCTGAGGCCGAAGCCCATGGTGTACAGGCCGCTGGTGTCGCGGGCGCGCGTGAGGCCGACGTTGAGCGCCGGAAACTGCGCCAGCACCGCGCCGCGAAAGGCCGCCTCCTGCGAGCGGTAGCCCGCCTGCAGCGCGAGCAGGTCGGGCCGGCGCGCCAGCTTGGGCACGAGGCCGGCGCGCACGGCCGCGGGGTCGGGCATCGGCGGCCCGTCCGGCCTGCCCGGCTCGCCCACCAGCTCGAGCGGCGCGCCGGGGGCCAGGCCGAGCAGGCTGTTCAGGGCCAGGGTGTCCTGCAGCCGGCTGCGCTCGAGCTCGTTGATCTGGCGCTCGACCCCCTGCAAGGCGGCCAGGTCGCTGACCGACAGGTCCAGCGTCAGGTTGCCGGCCTCCAGCGCCCGGTGGCTGCTCTCGGCGGCCGCCGAGAGCAGCGCGCGCCCGCGCTGCAGCGTGGCCAGCAGCTGCTGCTGCGAGCGCAGCCGCGTGAACAGCAGCCGCGCCTGGCTCACCACCTGCCACTCCTGCCACAGCAGGTCGAGGTTGACGCGCTGGACCTCCGCGTCGGCGCCGGCCACGCGCGACGAGCGCGTCAGCAGCGCGCCGACGTCGTAGCCCAGGTTGAGGTTGAAGGCGTTGGTGTTGCCGGGCCCGCCGTTGGTCGGGTGGTCGCCGGTCAGGCCGAGCTGCGGATCGGGCAGCAGGCCGGCGGCAAAGGCCTGCGCGCGCGCGATGCCCAGGCTGTCGCGCGCCAGTCGCAGCTGCGGGTTGTTCGCCACCGCGAGCATGGCCACCTCGTCGATGTCCAGGCCGTCGCTGGGGTCGTAGCGGTGCGCGCGCAGGGTGGCGAACGGCAGCTGCTCGGGGCGCACGCTCAGCGCCTGCACCGAGCCCGGCAGCGCCACGGTCTGCGACAGCGGGCGGGGGGCGTAGGTGGCGCAGCCGGCGAGCGTGATGAGCGCGGCCAGCGCGGTGAGCGCAGGCCGTGCGGCGCGCGCCAGCCGCACGGTCGGGGGCCGGGGGTGGATCATCGGGTCATCTCGGGTTCTCGGTGGGTCATCGCCGCGGAGCGGTCGGCTCATCGGGTTCGCAGCGCCTGCAGGTCGGGGCGCGCCGCCAGGCGCTGCATCAGGGCCAGGGCGGCACCGGCGCAGGCCAGAGCGGTGAGGATAGTCGCGCCGAGGTAGGCCCAGGGGATCACCAGCACCTCGGGCGGCGGGTCGAAGGCGCCCGCGAGCAGCGACACCAGCACCTGGGCCAGCGCCAGCCCCGTCGGGCAGCCGAGCAGCATGCCACCCAGCACCACGAACAGGCCCTCGGCGCGCAGGAAGGCGCCCACCTGCGCCGGCCGCGCACCCAGCGCCGCCAACACCGCGAAATCGGCGCGCCGCTCGGCCAGGTCCAGCCCCAGCACGATGCCGGCGATCACGGCCACCAGCAGCACCGAGTAGCCGAGCTCGAGCGCGGTCAGGCGGTGCAGGTCGACGGCGGTCAGGCTGGAGCTGATCACGGCCTGCGTCTGGCCGATCGAGGTCACCGTCAGCGCCGGCACCGACCGCGCCACCGTGCGCGCGGCCTGCGCCAGCGCGGGCACCGGGCCGGCGCTGCGCAGCAGCACCACCTCGGCGCTGGCGCTGCCCGTGGCCTGTGCCAGGTAGGCCGCGTTGGCGACCAGGAACGAATCGCGCGGCGCAGTCGGGAACTCCTTGACCACGCCCACGAAGTGGAAGCGCACGCGCTTGAACGGGTGGTCGGCCGCACTCTGCAGCCGCAGGTTGAGCTCGTCGCCCAGGTGCAGCTGATAGTCCTGGACCGTCTCCTGGGCGACCAGGATGCCGTCGGGCACCCGGCGCAGCGCGGCCATCGTGGCCGCGGCGTCGTGGTTGCCGAAGTAGGCGTCGGCCAGCGGGGCGACGCGGCCGATGCGGGCGGCGTCGATGCCGAACAGATCCTGCAGGTCGGCCCCCACGTAGGCCATGCGGTGCATCAGGGGTTCCGCCGCCGCCACGCCGGGCAGCGCCCGCAGCGGCGCCAGCAGCGCGCCGGCCGGTGCCGCCACCGTGCCGGTGACGGCCACGTCGGCGCCATTGGTCAACAGCGCATCGACCCGGGCCTGCGCGTCGTAGGTGGTGTTGAAGACGGCGGTGGCGGTGGCGAAGGCAAAGGCCAGCGCCACCAGCGCCGTGGCCCGCGCCACGCGGGGGCGCTGGCGCGACATCGACGCGGCGATGGGCGGCCCCAGGCCGCGCGCATCGAAGCGCCACGCCGCCAGCCGGCCCGCCCCCAGCCACAGCGCGCCGCGGGCCAGGCGGATCCACAGCAGCCCGGCGCCCAGCCACAGGCACAGCGGGGCCAGGAAGGCTTCGTAGTGGACGGCGGTCTGGGCCACGCCCTCGGTGGCCAGCACGAGGCTGTAGCCGCTGCCGGCATAGCGCCAGAAGATGGCGCCGCCGGCGGCCAGCAGCACGAGGTC
>JAGWLO010000013.1 GCA_028872015.1 Burkholderiales bacterium
GGCTTGCGGCATGCGATTTGCGTCCTGCGCTCCATTGGCGCTCACGCCCGCAACCTCCATGCTGTCATGACCCACCCGATCATCAAGAAGCTCTGCTCGGCGCTGCTGGCCCTCGCGGCCGGCCTGGGGGCCGTCGGCTCGGCGCAAGGCGCGCTCGTCACCGGCCGGCTCGACCCATTATTCGGGAGCGTACTCACGGGCACCTCTTTCGCCGGCACGGCCACGTTCTCGATTGCCGATGCCTGCCTCAGCCTGCTGCCGGCCAACGTCGGCGCCTTCATCTACCAAAGCTACAACTGTGGTGGCGGCGGGTCCGGCATGAGCTTCCTCGGTGCCCAGGTCAACTTTTCCACCCCCTCGCCCAGCCCCTTGATCGGCAGCGTCACCTTTGCGCCCGATGCGCCGGGCAGCAGCTCGATCCTGGGCATGTACGTCAAGGATGGCCAGGTGCTGGGCATCCAGTCGTCGGCCAACCCGCTCATCGGCACCTCCACCAGCCTCGGTGGCTATTCGTTCTACCTGCTGTTCGGCACCACCAACCCGGTGATCGGCACGGGGGAGAACCACCCTCCCGGCCCTGAGAGTTCCAACGACGGCGATCTCGACGACCAGCCGCTGGCCGATTTGCAGCAATCGCGGTTGTTCGTGGCCGGCGAGACGCTCTGCACGGGCAATGCCGCGAGCACGGGTTGCGCGTCGTCGTCGTCGAACGTTGCCGCCACCACGTTCGAGACCCCCGAGCCCGGCTCGCTCGCGCTCGCGCTCGGCGCGCTGACGCTGGGCCTCGTCGTCCGCCGCCGCGCACCCCGGCGCGGCTAGGCGCCCGCGCTCAGGCGGCCACGGCCGCCGGGGCGGTGCGGGCCAGCGCGGCGCGCACGGCGTCGTCCAGGTCCCAGGCCGAGCCTTCGGCCCAGGCCTGGGCGTAGCGCTCCTCGCCCATCGCCTCGCGCACGCGGTCGAGCTTGGCGCGCCGGGCCGGCGCGCGGCGCGGCGGCAGCACCACGCCCAGCCGCTCGCGGGCATGGTCCACCGCGGCGGCCAGCCGCACGCCCAGGTCGTCGCGGCCGCAGCGCACCGCCAGCGCCGAGTGGTCGTCCAGGCAGGCCAGCAGGTCTTCGCGCATCTCGAGCGCCCGGAAGGCCCGCAGCGCGTCGCTCAGCCGCTGCTCGGCGGCCTCGACCTGGCCGTCCACCATGTCGGCCTTGCCCAGCCAGCGCTGGGTGCGCGCCTCGCCGCGCTTGTCGCCGGCCTCGGTGCAGACGATCAGCGAGCGCTGGAAGCGCGCGCGCGCGGCGGCGGTTTCGCCGGCCTCGAAGGCCAGCTCGCCCAGGGCCAGCTCGCACTCGCCCTCGACTTCCTGGTGCTGGATGCGGCGGCTCAGCGCCAGGCCTTCCTCGAGCGTGCTGCGCGCGCGCTGCGCGTTGCCGGCATAGGCGTCGATCTGGCCCAGGTGCAGCAGGCCGATGGCCTCGCCCACGGTCTCGCCCAGGGCGCGGAAGAGCTCCAGCGCCTCGAGCTCGCTCTCGCGCGCGGCGGCCGCGTCGCCGGCCGGCAGCCGTGCCATCGACAGGGTGGACAGCGTGGCGGCAATGTCGAAGCTGTCGGCCAGGCGCCGCCGCAGCGCCAGGCAGGCCTCCAGCATCTGGCGCGCCTGGGCGTAGTCGCTCTGGCTTTCGGCCAGCGCGGCGCCGACGTAGAGGGCGTGGGCGTACACCCGGTCCGAGGCCTGGATCTCGGGCAGCGCGAGCATGGCGCGGACGATGCCGCGGCCCTCGCCGGCATAGCCGCGCAGGATCCAGAAGCCCTGCAGGGCCACCGCCAGCTTGACCGCGATGATGCGGTCGACGCCGCCGGCCAGCGCCAGCGCGATGGCGGCGCGCACGTTGTCGAGCTCGGCCTCCAGGCGCCAGATCCACTCGGCATGCTCGGCGCCGGTCAGCCCCTGGTTCGCGGCCTTGGCGATGGTCAGGAAATGCTCGGCGTGCCGCGCTGCGGTGGCCTGCGCGTGGCCGGCCTGCTCGAGCTTCTCGCGCCCGTAGTCGCGGATCGTCTCCAGCATGCGGTAGCGCGAGCTCGTTTCGCGCTCGTCGAGCATCACCAGCGACTTTTCGACCAGCGACTCGACGAGGTCGAGCATGTCCTCGGGCGCCAAGGGCTCGTCGCCGCAGACCGCCTCGGCCGCGGCGAGATCGAAGCCGCCGGCGAACACGCTCAGGCGATCGAGCAGCGTGCGCTCGTTCGGCTCCAGCATGTCGTACGACCAGTCGACCAGCGCGCGCAGGGTCTGCTGGCGCTCGAGCAGCACGCGGCCGCCGCCGGTGAGGATCTTGTAGCGGTCCTTCAGGCGCGCGTTGATGTCGCTGACGCCGAGCGTGCGTATCCGCGCGGCGGCCAGCTCTATCGCGAGCGGGATGCCCTCCAGCCGCGCCACCAGCTCGGCCACCGCCGGCGCCTCGCGCTCGGTCAGCGCGAAGCTGGGCTTGTGGAGCTGGGCGCGGTCGACGAACAGGCGCACCGCGGTCGATCGGCGCAGGGTCTGGAGGTCATCGCCGCGCTGCGGCACCGGCAGCGGCAGCACCGGCACGCACTGCTCGCCGGGCACCCGCAGCGCCTCGCGGCTGGAGGCGATGAAGCGCACCTGCGGGGCCGCGCGCAGCACCGCGTTGGCCAGCTCGGCCGCGGCCTTCACCAGGTGCTCGCAGTTGTCCATCACGAACAGCACGCGGCGCGATTTCAGGTAGGCGCACAGCGTCTGCAGCAGCGGCCGGTCGGGCTCCTCGCGCAGGCCCAGCACCTGGGCCGCCTCGCCCAGCACCAGCGCCGGGTCGCGGATCGGCGCCAGGTCGAGGAACCAAACGCCGTCGGGGTATTGCGGCATCACCTCGGCGGCCGCCTGCAGCGACAGCCGCGTCTTGCCCAGGCCGCCCATGCCCAGCAGCGTGAGGAGCCGCGCGCCGGCGATGCGGGCCTTGATCTCGGCCAGCTCGCGCTCGCGGCCGATGAACGAGCTGGTCTGCTGCGGCAGGTTGTTCGGGATCTCGGCCACCGGCAGCCAGCGCTCGCCGCTGCGCACCACCCGGTACACCTTCTCGCCGTTGGGCGGCGCCACGAACGGCGCCTCGGGCCCGCCGAGCTCGAACAGCTCGACCGGCTCGGTCACGCCCTTCATCACCCAATGCCCATGCGATTCGGCGCGCAAGGCGGTCTCGCCCAGGGCGGCCCGCGCCTCGGCGGTCAGCAGCAGCTGCCCGCCCACGGCCAGCGACATCACGCGTGCCGCGACGGGCTTGGCCAGGCCGTCCACTTCCAGCGGCTTGGCGCCGCGGGCCACGTCCTCGGGGCTGTTCTCGCGCAGGATCACCGGCCCCACGTGCAGGCCGGCACGGGCCTTCAGCGGCACCGGCATCGCGCCCAGCGCGCGGTGGTAGGCCAGCGCGTAGCCCACGGCATCGGCCGCGTGCTCGAACAGCAGCAGCATGCCGTCGGTCTTGTCGATCTCCAGGCCCCGCCAGGCCGGCAGCAGGTCGCGCGCGGCGCGGTCGTGGGCGGCCCAGACGGCGGCCATGGCCTGATCGCCGAGTTGCTCTGACAGCCGCGTGCTGTCGACCACATCGGTCAACAGGAGGGCTCGGACGGAGGTCATCGGGGTGGCGGGCGGGTTCGGCGGCGAGTATGCCCGCGAATGTCGCTGCGCCGCAGCGCCACGGCGCGGGCGCCTTGAGTTCGCCGGACCCCAGGTGCAGCCGCGTCACCGGGCCGGCGGCGCGATGGTCAGCGCAAGCACCGTCCCGCCCCGCCGCGGCGGGCCGTGGCTGCCAGCGGCCGGCGCCGGCCACCGCTAGTCGGCCGCGGCGGGCAGCAACAGACCGGGCGAGGCGTGCAGCACGCCCTGCGCGTCCACCACCACGGCCTGGGTGCCGGGCACGCCGGCCACCAGCGCCATGCCGCGCTCGACCCCGAGCACGAACACGGCCTTGGACAGCGCCTCGCTGGTGAGCCCGTCGTCGGCCAGGATGGTGACGCTGCGCACGCCGCGCGGGCTGCAGCCGGTGGCCGGATCGATCAGCGGGTGGCCATGCCCGTTGCGGTCGTCGACGCCGCGCGCGCAGTCGCCCGAGGTGGAGATCGACACGTCCCGCAGCGGCCGCACGGCCATGTCCGCGCCCGGCCGCCGCGGGTCGCGGAGGGCCACGCTCCAGGGTCGACCGCGGCCGTCGCCCACGACGCGGCTGTCGCTGCCGGCGCTGACGATGGCGTGGCTGATGCCGCGCCGGCGCAGGATGGCGGCGGCGTTGTCCACGGCGTGCCCCTTGGCGAAGCCGCCCAGGTCGATGCGCATGCCTTCGCGGGCGAAGCGCAGGCTGCGCGCGCGGGCGTCCAGGCGCAGGCCCTTCCAGCCCACGCACTCGCAGGCGGCGGCCAGCGCGGCGGCGTCGGGGCGCACGCGCTGGCGGTAGTCGTACAGCTGGCCGGCGGCGGCGTAGCTGATGTCGAAGGCGCCGCCGCTGAGCTGCGAGAACGCCAGCGCTCGCTCGACCAGCCGGCCCATCTCCTCGGACAGCGGCACCGCGCGCTGGGCCGCTTCGCGGTTGATGCGCGACAGCTCCGAGCCCGGCTTGTGCGGGCTCATCAGGCGGTCGATGCGGTGCATCTCGTCCATCACCGCGGCGGCGGCGGCTTCGCCCTGGCGGCGGTCGTCGGCCCACAGCTCGACCGTGATCGCCGTGCCCATGATGGCTTCCTCGCGCTTCAGCCAGCCGCCGGCGGCACGCGCGATGCCGCGCGTGTGGAAGTCGAACTGGAGCTGGCCCGGTCGGGTGGTGGCGAACAGCATGGCGGCGGCGATTCCGGTGGGGCGCGCGCGGGGGCCGCGGCGCAAGGCGTGCCGGCACGGTAGCGGCCGCCCTGCGCGCCAGCGGTGACCGCTGGTGCACATCTGCGAGCAGATGCTTCCGCCTCGCGCGCGGGCCGCAACGGGCGTGAATTGCTGCACGCCCGGCGGGCGTCGACGGCATCGCGGGCCGCAGGCGCCGACCGCATCAGGCCCGGCGGGCGGGCGCTTACATGCCCTTGAACAGCCCCGTGTAGCTGCGGCTGACCTCGAGCTTCTCGGGGTGGCCCTTCACGCTCACGATCTGGCGCCCGCGGAAGTCGCGCGTGACGCCGGCGATCGACTTCACCGCCACCAGCGTGCTGCGGTGGATCTGCCAGAACAGGCGCGGGTCGAGCTCGTCCACCAGCTCCTTGATGGGCTTGCGGATCAGCGCCTCGACCTGCGCCGTCTGCACCCGCGTGTACTTCTCGTCGCTGATGAAGAACAGCACCTCGTCGACCGGGATCATCTGGATCGCCGGGCCCACGGTGGCCTGGATCCACTGCAGGTAGGCCGGCGCCTGGCCCGGGTTCAGCCGCGCCGACAACCGGTGCAGCAGCTGCTGCAGGTGCGGACCCGGCGGGCCCTCGGCGCCGCTGGCCCGGGCCGCCAGGCGCTGCTGGATGCGCTGCACCGTCAGCAGCAGCCGATCGCGCTCGGCCGGCTTCAGCACGTAGTCGGCCACGCCCTGCTCGAAGGCCTCGACCGCGTACTGGTCGTAGGCGGTGATGAACACGATCTCGGGCAGCGGCTCGTCGTCGTCGCCCGCGCCCTCGCGCGGCGGCAGCTGCGCGATCTGGCGCGCCGCCTCCACGCCGGTGAGCCCGGGCATGCGGATGTCCAGGAACACGATCTCGGGCCGCAGCGCGGCGACCATCTCCACCGCCTCCAGCCCGTTGCGCGCCTCGCCCACGATCTGCAGCGCCGGCCAGACCTCGGCCAGGCGGGCGCGCAGCTGCTCGCGCATCAGGCGTTCGTCGTCGGCCAGCACGGCGCGCGGCGCCAGCGTGTCGGGGCTGTTCATGGCGCGATGCTAAGCCGCGGGCGGCGTGCTCAGGCCACGGCGGGACGCCGCCGCAGCAGCAGCCACAGCAGCAGGGCCGGCAGCCACAGCGGCGCCAGCAGCAGCGCGGCCACGCCGGCCGTTGCCAGCAGCGCCACGCCCACGCCCACCACCGCGGCCAGCAAGCCCAGCAGCACCGCCAGCGGCACGACCACGGCCAGCACGGTGAACACCGCGGCCAGCGCCAGCGGCAGGCCCAGCAGCAGCAGGCCCCCGTGGGCCTGCACCTCGGGCGGCAGCGGCAGGCCGTCGATCACCACCGGGCCGCCATCGCCTGCGCCGCCCGCGCTGCCCCAGCGGCCCCAGTCCGCCCAGTCCCCCCAATCGGCACTGCCGATCTGCACATGCAGCCCGGCACCGTCGTGGCGGGCCAGGCCCAGCAGGGCCTGGGCCGTCAGCGCCGCCAGGGCCAGCCCGGTGACCAGCAGCCCGGCCAGCAGCCAGGGCCACCAGCGGCGGCGCCGAGCGGGCGGGCGGGCGCCGGCCGCGGCCGCGGGGCGGAAGGCGCGGATGTCGTCGTCGGTCATGCGTGCGCTCCTTCGACGGTGCGGTAGGGCACCGTGATCGTCACCACCGTGCCGCCCGGCGGGTTGGCTGCCACGGTCAGCGTGGCCTTCGGGCCGTACAGCAGCTGCAGCCGCTCGCGGATGTTGGCCAGGCCCACGCCGGTGCCGGCGGTGGCGGCCTTGCCGAATCCCAGGCCGGTGTCGGCCACCGTCACCTGCAGCTTGCCGTGCACGATCTCGGCCGCCAGGCGCAGCCGGCCGCCCTCGGCCTTGGGCTCCAGGCCGTGCTTGATGGCGTTCTCCACCAGGGTCTGGATCATCATGGGCGGGAATTCGGCCGACAGCAGGCCGTCGGGCACCGCGATCTCGGTCGCCAGCCGCTCTTCCATCCGCACCTTCAGGATCTCGAGGTAGGGCCGGATCACCGCCAGCTCGCGCCCCAGGTCGCGCACGCCCGGGCTGCCGTTGCCGCTGGCCTCGCGCATGGTCGGCATGCTGGCGCGCAGCAGCGCGATCAGGTTCTTCTGCATCGTGCTCGCGCGCGGCGGATCGGTTTCGATCAGGTGGTCGATCGAGGCCAGCGTGTTGAACAGGAAGTGCGGCTCCACCTGGGCCTGCATGGCCGCCATCCGCGCCTCGACCACCTGGCGCTTGAGCGACTCGGCCTCGGCCGTCTCGGTGGCCTGCGCCGCCTTCACCTCGGCCTGCAGGCGCCCCTTGTAGGTGTACTTGATGATCGCCGAGGCCACGATCCACAGCAGCGTGAACTGGCGCAGCGCGTCGCCGATGCCCACCCGCGTGACCCGGGTGCGCGGCAGGTCGTCGGCCTGCGACAGCTCGGCGGCCGCCTGAGCCGCCGCGGCCCGCGCCTGCTGCGCCTCGGCCCGGGCCTGCGCCACCTGCGCGCGCGCCTGCCGCTCTGCATCGGCCACCTCGCGGCGCGCCTGCTCCAGGGCCTGGCGCACGCTGTCGCTGGCGGCGCCGGGCGGCAGCGAGATGTGCACGCCCGCCTCGGCGCCCGAGGCGGCCGGCCGGGCGGCGTTCGGCGGCTGCTTGGGCCCGATGCGGATGCCGTCCTTGCCGATGTCGATCTCCACGCCTTCGCCCGACTGCGGCTTGGTGATGTGGATGCTCGTGCCGGCTTCGGGGGCGTGGTCGGTGCCGACGCTGCCGTCGCTGCCATCGGGCGGCGCCGCGGGTGCTGCCGGTGCCACCGGTGACATGGGCGGCGGCGGGGACGGCAGCCGCCGCGCGGGCGGCAGCTGCTCGGTGATGCGCCAGGTCAGCGGCGGCACGTCGTGCACCATGTCCACCGCCACCAGCAGGGCCACGGACAGCAGGATGAAGCGGCGCCAGCTGATGCCCACCAGCCAGTTGGCGTAGGCGTGGTAGGCGCGCAGGCCGGTGGCGGCCAGCTCCTGCCAGCGCTGGCGCCGCTGCAGGCGCCAGGACGCGGCGGACCCCGGGGGCGGGGCGTCGGGGCCGGCGGGGGGGGCAGTCATCGGGGCGGGCGGCGGGCTGTCACGGAACCCACTGTACGCAGGCCCGGGCGCGGTGCCAGCGCCGGGCGACGCAGCGCGGCACCGCGCCGACAGGCTGCCGGCGCGCCGGATGGCCGGCGCCGCGCCCGACGGCGCGCTCAGCGCCGCCGGGCCTCGACCGAGATCTGCAGCCGCACCCGGTTGCCCACGAAGGGCAGGCCGAAGGTGATGCCGAAATCGCTGCGGTCGAACGCGGCTTCGAAGTCGCCGCCGCACACCTGCACCGGTGCCGCGCCGCTGCGCTCGGTGCGGCAGGCGAAATGCTCGGCCCGCAGCGTCAGCGGCTGGCTCACGCCGCGCAGCGTGAACTCGCCGCGCAGCGCGGCCGGCTGGCCGTGGTCGAAGCGGATGTGGCTGGCCACGAAATAGGCCTGCGGCCAGGCCTGGGTGGCCAGCAGGTCGGCGCGCCGGATGCGCGCGGTGAAGACCGGGAGGCCGGCGTCGACGGTGCCGGTGGGGATGGTCAGCCCGACGTAGCCGGTGCCGGCCTCGGGGTCCAGCGTCACCGTGCCCGCCACCGGGCCGATGCGGCCGCGCAGCGTCGAGGTGTCGAAGTGCAGCAGCGAGAACTGCACGAAGGTCTGTTCGGGGATCAGGTCGTACACGGCCGGCGCTGCCGCGGCCGGCCGCGCTGCGCCGGCCAGCAGCAGCGCGGCCAGGGCCAGCCCGTGGGTGGCCGGCCTGCGGCCCGGCGACGTCGGCATCGCGGGGCTCAGGATTGCTGGATCGCCTCGATCTGGATGACCAGCGGCACGTCGTCGGGGAAGCCGTAGTTCAGGCCCCAGTCGATGCCCCACAGGCTGCGCTTGACGGTGGTCTTGAAGTCGCCGCCGCAGACCTCGCGCTTGAACACCGGGCTGGTGTAGCAGTTGTAGCGCTCGGCCATCAGCGTCACCGGCTGCGTCTTGCCCCGCAACGTGAGCTGGCCCGAGACGGTGCTGACCTTGTCGCCGTCGAAGCCGATCTTGTCGGCCACGAAGCGGCCCGTCGGGTAGGCCGCGGAGTCGAAGAAGTCCTTGCTCTCCAGGTGCTCGTCCAGCGCCGGCACGCCGCTGTCGACGTGGGCGGTGTCGATGGTGATGTCGACCTTGCCGGTGCGGGCCGCGCGGTCGATCTCGATCGTGCCGCTCTTGACGTTGAAGCGGCCCCGGTTGGTGCTGGTGCCGAAGTGGCTGACGGCATAGAAGACGGCCGCGTGACTGGGGTCCACGCTGTAGGTGACCGGCGCGGCCTGGGCCGATGCCAGGGCGGCCAGCGCGGCGGTGGCAAGGAGGATGGTTCTCATGGAAGCTCCTGGGGTTGGGTTTGAGGGGCTCGCGCCGGCGGCCGCCCGGAATCCATCAAGGGGCCGGCAGCCCGGCCAGGGCCAGCTTGAACTTCACGAGCACGTCGTCGGCCAGCATCGAGGTGTCGGTCCATTCGCCCTCGCCGACCTTGTAGTCGAGCCGCTTGAGGGTGAAGCTGCCGCTGGCCACGCCCGAGCTGCCGTTCTGCACCAGCTGCACCGGCACCACCATCGCGTGCACCACGCCCTTGAGGCTGAGCTGGCCGCTGACGTCGAAGCGACCGGGCCCGGCGGCGTGGATGGCGCTGGACTGGAAGCGCGCCTGGCCGTAGCGGCCCACGTCCAGCCACTCGGGCCTGCCGATCTCGGCGTCGAGTTCGGGCGAGCCGAAACGGGCGCTGCCGGTGTCGATGGTGATGACCACGCTGCCCTGGGCCGGCTGCTTCGGGTCGAAGGCGACGGTGGCGCTGAAGCGCCCGAAATGGCCTTCCACCGGCACCCCCATCTGGCGCGTGGTGAAGGCGATCTCGCTCTGCGCGGGCAGCAGCCGCGCCGCCGGGGGCTGCGCCTGCGCCGGCGCGG
This sequence comes from Burkholderiales bacterium, assembly GCA_028872015.1. GTDB lineage: Bacteria > Pseudomonadota > Gammaproteobacteria > Burkholderiales > Burkholderiaceae_C > Rubrivivax. The sequence continues at coordinate 9,851 of JAGWLO010000013.1, forward strand.
CCAGCGTGGCCGCCACCAGGATGACGGCGAGCCTCACCGCCCAAGGTCGGTCGAAGGCGTGCATCGGGTTCATCGCGGGGTTCTCGGTCGGGGCTTCGAGGGCATCGGCTCAGGGGCGGCCGGGACGCATGCGCAGCAGCAGCCCGTCGCGGTCGACGAGATGGTGCTTGAACGCGGCCGCCACGTGCAGGAGCACGACGACCGCCAGCGTCCAGGCCAGCGTGCCGTGCAGCGATTTCAGCGTGGCGGCCAGGGCGCGGTCGGGGGCCACGAAGTCGGGCAGCGGCAGCACGCCGAACAGCACCACGGGGAAGCCGGCGGCCGAGCTGTAGCCCCAGCCGGCCAGCGGCACGGCGAAGCACAGCGCGTACATCAACCCGTGGGTGGCGCGCGCGGCCTGCTGCTGCCAGTGCGGTGCCGGCAGCTCGGGCGGCGGCCGGTGCGTCAGGCGCCACAGCAGCCGCAGCAGCGACAGCGCCAGGATCGTGATGCCGGCCCATTTGTGCCAGTTGAAGAGCTTCAGCCGCTGGATCGAGAACGGCAGGTCGCTCATGAACCAGCCGACGCCGAACGACACCGTCAGCATCAGGGCCAGCAGCCAGTGCAGCACGATCGCGGTCAGGGTGTAGCGGGTGGCGGGCGGACGCGGCTTCACCCGCCGAAGTATGGCCAGCCGCCGGGGCGCGCTGCGTTCAAGGGCTTTGAGCGTCGACGACAGACACGCCGCGGAACCAGGCCTCCAGCTTCGGAGTCAGGACCGCGGCCTGTGGCGGCGGCAGCAGGCCGTGGCGCAGCGCGAAGTCCAGCGTCACCAGCGCCGCGTCCACCGTCATCCGCGGCCCGGCGGCCAGCGCCAGCGCCTGCGGCACGGGCAGGCAGGCGAACCCCTGCACCTCGCCGTCCTGGTTGGCCGGCTGCACGTCGGGCGGCAAGGCCAGGTCGTAGGCGTGCAGGTCTTCGCACTGCCAGCCCTCGGGCAGGGGGCGCTGCAGCCGCAGCACGCGGCCGGGCCGGGCGCTCTGCATCGTCGCCGGACCGAGGCCGGCTTCTTCCCAGCCCTCGCGCAGCAGCGCCTGCCACGGCGTCTGGCCGGCGGGCACGCCGCCGCCGACGAGGTTGTCCAGCAGCCCCGGGTCGGTGGCCTTGGTGGCCGCGCGCTGCGCGATCCACAGCCGCTGCGGCCGGCCGCGCGCGTCGGCCACGTAGCCGGTGGCGTGGGCGCCGCGGGTCAGCGTGCCCCAGAAGCGCGCCGCCGCGCGCTCGATCAGCGCCAGCGGCGGTGCCGCGCCGGGGTCGCCGCGCCGTCCCGCCGCTTGAAGGCCGGCGGGCGGGCCGTCCTGCGGGTCGACGACCGCCACCAGCTCGTCGCGCCAGCCCTGCACCAGGCCCTGCGCGCGCAGGGCGGCGTGGATGGCGGCCAGCGCCGCGTCGCGGCCGGGCGCCGGCGTGGTGAGCGCGACGCCCTGGGCCTCGACGGCCAGGTGCTGCGGCCAGGCGCGCAGCGCGGGCAGCGCCGCGACCGCCACCGTGCCGACGCGGCAGCCGCCGATGAAGAACGGCACGCGCCCGCTGTCGCCCGCCGCGGGGCCGCGCTGCGCGGCGGCCAGCGCGGCCCAGTTCACGCCGCCTGCTGCAGCGTGCCGGCGCGCCAGCGTTGCATCAGCGCCTGCCACTTGGTGCGCGCGGCCTGCAGGTGGCGCGCCTTGACGTGGCCGTAGCCGCGGATGTCTTCGGGCAGGCGCGCGATCTCGGCCGCCAGGCCGCGGTTGCCGGCGTCCAGCGTGCGCAGCAGCTCTTCGATGCAGGCGCGGTACTCGCCGATCAGCGCGCGCTCGGTGCGGCGTTCTTCGCTGCGGCCGAAGGGGTCGAGCGCGGTGCCGCGCAGGCCCTTGAGCCGGGCCAGCACGCCGAACGCGCCGCGCACCCAGGGCCCGAAAGGCCGCTTGACGAGTTCGCCGCGCTCGTTCTTCCTGGCCACACCGGGCGGCGCGAGGTGGTGCACGAGCTTGTAGTCGCCTTCGAACATCGCGCCGATCTGGTCCGTGAAGGCGCGGTCGGTGTGCAGCCGCGCCACCTCGTACTCGTCCTTGTAGGCCATGAGCTTGAACAGGTAGCGCGCCACGGCCTCGGTCAGCGCCGTGCCGCCCTGCGCCCCCACGGCCTGCGCCTCGGCCGCGCCCACGCGCTCGACGAAGGCCTGGTACTGCGCGGCGTAGGCGGCGTCCTGGTAGGCGGTGAGGAAGGCCGCGCGCCGGGCGATCGTCTCGGCCAGGCCGGGCTTCTTCACGAACTGGATCACGCTGCGCGCCTGGAACAGCGCCTGCACCGCGCCCAGGTCGTGGGCGCAGCGCCGGCCCCATTCGAAGGCCGCCTTGTTGTTGTCGGCCTGCACGCCGTTGAGCTCGATCGCGCGCATCAGCGCCGCGTGCGACACCGGCACCCGGCCCTGCTGCCAGGCATAGCCCAGCAGCAGCGGGTTGGTGTAGATCGAGTCACCGAGCAGCTGCACCGCGACCTGCTCGGCGTCGAAGGCGCCGACCAGGGCCGGGCCCACGCTGGCGCGCACCGCTGCCTCGCAGTGGCCGAGCGGAAACTGCCAGTCGGGGTCGGTCACGAAGCTCGCGGTCGGCGTCGCGTGCGTGTTGAGGGCCACGAAGGTGCGGCCCTGCTGCATCACCGCCAGCGTGGTCTTCATCGCGCCGACGATGCCGTCGCAGGCGATCACCAGGTCGGCCTGCGCGGTGTCGACCTTGGTCGTGTGGATGGCCTCGGGACGGTCCGCGATCTGGATGTGGCTCCAGGTGGCGCCGCCTTTCTGCGCCAGGCCGCCGGCGTCCTGCGTCACCACGCCCTTGCCCTCGAGGTGCGCCGCCATGCCCAGCAGCGAGCCGATGGTGATGACGCCGGTGCCGCCGACACCGCCGACCACGATGCCCCAGGCCGCGGCGGTGGCCGGCAGCCTGGGCTCGGGCAGCGGCGGCAGGCCGGCGAGCGATCCCTTCGATTCCCGCTTCGGCTTCTTCAGCTGCCCGCCCTCGACGGTGACGAAGCTGGGGCAGAAGCCCTGCACGCAGCTGTAGTCCTTGTTGCAGCTGTTCTGGTTGATGCGGCGCTTGCGGCCGAACTCGGTCTCGACCGGCTCCACGCTCAGGCAGTTGCTCTGCACGCTGCAGTCGCCGCAGCCTTCGCACACCAGCTCGTTGATGACGACGCGCCGGTCGGGGTCGGCCAGCTTGCCGCGCTTGCGCCGGCGCCGCTTCTCGGTGGCGCAGGTCTGGTCGTAGACGATGACGGTGGTGCCCTTGAGTTCGCGGAACCGGCGCTGGATCGCGTCGAGCTCGTCGCGGTGGTGGACCGTCACGCCGGGCTCGAGCGACACCCCTTGGTACTTGGCCGGCTCGTCGGTCACGATCACCAGCTTCTGCACGCCTTCGCTGGCCAGGCTCTTCACGATCTGCAGCACGCTGTGGCCTTCGGGCCGCTCGCCCACCGGCTGGCCGCCGGTCATCGCCACGGCGTCGTTGTAGAGCACCTTGTAGGTGATGTTGACGCCGGCCGCGATGCTCTGCCGCACCGCCAGGATCCCGCTGTGGAAGTAGGTGCCGTCGCCCAGGTTGGCGAACACATGGCGGTCGGTGGTGAACGGCGCCTGGCCGACCCAGGCCACGCCTTCGCCGCCCATCTGGCTGAAGGTGCTCGTGCTGCGGTCCATCCAGGTGGCCATGTAGTGGCAGCCGATGCCGGCCAGCGCGCGGCTGCCCTCGGGCACGCGGGTGCTGGTGTTGTGCGGGCAGCCGCTGCAGAACCAGGGTGCGCGCTCGCCGGTGTCGGCCTTCAGCTCGGTCAGCTGGCGCTCGCGCGCCGCCAGCACCGCCAGCCGCGCGTCCATGCGCGCGGCGATGTCGGCGTCCACGCCCAGCTTCTTCAGCCGCTTGGCGATCGCCTTGGCGATGATCGCCGGCGTCAGGTCGGCCTTGGCCCGCAGCAGCCAGTTCTCGCTCGGGTTGGGCCTGCTCCACTCGCCGCCCGTGGCGTCACCCTCCGGCTCGTCGAACTTGCCCAGCACGTTGGGGCGCACGTCGGCGCGCCAGTTGTAGAGCTCTTCCTTGAGCTGGTATTCGATGACCTGGCGCTTCTCTTCGACCACCAGGATCTCCTGCAGGCCCTGGGCGAAGTCGCGCGTGATGGTGGCTTCCAGCGGCCAGACCACGTTCACCTTGTGCAGCCGGATGCCCAGCGCGCGGCAGGTGGCGTCGTCCAGGCCCAGGTCGGCCAGGGCCTGGCGCGTGTCGTTGTAGGCCTTGCCGCTGGCGATGAGGCCGAAGCGGTCGTTCGGGCCGGCGATGACGTCGTGGTTGAGCCGGTTGGCGCGCACGTAGGCCAGCGCCGCGTACCACTTGTAGTCGAACAGCCGCGCCTCCTGCTCGAGCGCGGCGTCGGGCCAGCGGATGTGCAGGCCGCCCGGCGGCATCGTGAAGTCCTCGGGCAGCACGATCTTCACGCGATCGGGGTCGACGACCACCGAGGCCGAGCTCTCCACCACCTCCTGGATCGTCTTCATGCCGCTCCACACGCCCGAGTAGCGGCTCATCGCCAGCGCGTGCAGGCCCATGTCGAGGATGTCCTGCACGTTGCTCGGGAAGAACACCGGCAGCCCGCAGGCCTTGAAGATGTGGTCGCTCTGGTGCGCGGCCGTGCTGCTCTTGGCCACGTGGTCGTCGCCGGCGATGGCGATCACGCCGCCGTGCCGGCTGGTGCCGGCCATGTTGGCGTGCTTGAACACGTCGCTGCAGCGATCCACCCCCGGGCCCTTGCCGTACCAGATGCCGAACACGCCGTCGTACTTGCCGGCCTGCGGGTAGAGGTCGAGCTGCTGCGTGCCCCACACGGCGGTGGCGCCCAGCTCCTCGTTCACGCCGGGCTGGAAAACGATGTGGTTCTCGTCCAGGTGCTTCTTCGCCGCCCACAGCGCCTGGTCGTAGCCGCCCAGCGGGCTGCCGCGGTAGCCGCTGATGAATCCGGCCGTGTTGAGCCCGGCCATCGCGTCGCGCTGGCGCTGCAGCATCGGCAGCCGCACGAGGGCCTGCACGCCGCTCATGAAGGCGCGGCCGGCGGCCAGGCTGTACTTGTCGTCGAGGGTGACGGATCCGAGCGCCTTGCGCACGGACTCGGGCAGCGGGGCATTCATGGCGGCAACTCCAGGCAGCGGCAGCCGAACAGTGTAGGAAATCGGCGCCGGCGTGTCTTTTCTTTTGATGCCCTGTCAGGCATGCTGTGAGAAACAAGCTTGCTCAAAATATCGGATGCAAAAGAAAAACGCGCTAAAAGAACCCAGATCAGGGAAAGACCGGAGCCCTCCGCCGGCGCCCCCCGCCGCCGCGCCACCCGCCGGGCTGGACCGCTACGACGTCGCCATCCTCGCGGCGCTGCAGGCCGAAGCGCGGCTGAGCAACACCGACCTGGCGGCGCGCATCGGCCTGTCGGCCGCGCCCACCTGGCGCCGCGTCAAGTGGCTCGAAGAGCAGGGCTACATCACCGGCTACCGGGCCGAGATCGACCGTCGCCGGATCGGCCTGGGCGTGCTGGCCTTCGTGCGCATCGACGCCGAGCGCAACAACGCCGAGGCCACGCGCGCGCTCGAGGCGGCCATCCGGGCGTTGCCCGAGGTGGTGGCCTGCCACTACATCAGCGGCGCCGGCACCTTCGAGCTGCAGGTGATGTGCACCGACCTCGATGCCTACGCCCGCTGGTCGATGGAGACGCTGTTCAAGCTGCCCAACGTGAAGGACCTGCACACCAGCTTCTCGCTCGGCGAGGTCAAGGCCGGTGCGGCGCTGCCGCTGGCGCATCTGGTGCCCCGGCCCTGAAGCGTCGATGAAGCGGCCCGGAGGGCGCCCCGCGGGGGCGGCGCCGGCTGGGTTACGCTGCGGCCCCTGCCCGCTGCGCCGCCCGCGCGAAAGTCCCACGCCCTCGATGAGCCGACTGCTCGACGCCTTGCTCACCACCGACCCGGTGCAGCGCGTGCGGCTGACGCAGGCGGCCCTGGCGATGCTGCTGCTGGCCGCGGGCGTGCTGGGCATGTGGTATTTCGTGTGGATCGGCGCCGCCCGCGGCGCCGAGGTGGGTGGGTGGGCGGCAGTCAGCGTGGCCGGCATGGGCGTCTTCTTCGGTCTCATCCGCAGCGGCTGGTCGCGCCGGCTGCACGAGCCCTCGATGACGGTGCCGCAGATGGTGTTCGCGCTCACCAGCGGCGCCATTGCCTACACCTTGCTGGGCGCCGGGCGCGGGGCCGTGTTCCCGATGGTGATGGTGGTGCTGATGTTCGGCATGTTCATCGCTTCGCCGCGCCAGATGCGCTGGATCAGCCTGTATGCCGTGGTGGCCCTGGGCCTGGCCATGCTGGTGATGGCGCGGCTGCGGCCGCGCGAGTACCCGCCGGCGATCGAGGGCGGTCACTTCCTGATCGTGGCCCTCATGCTGCCCGGCGTCTCGCTGCTGGCGGCACGGCTGTCGCGGCTGCGCCACCGCGCGCGCCAGCAGCGGGCCGAGCTCGCGCACGCGCTGGCGCGGCTGCGCGAGCACGCCACGCGCGACGAGCTCACCGGCCTGGCCAACCGCCGCCACATGGAGACGGTGCTGGCGCAGGAGCACCAGCGCTGTGTGCGCTCGGGGCAGACCTTCTGCGTGGCCATGCTCGATGTCGACCGCTTCAAGGCCGTCAACGACGCACACGGCTATGCCGTCGGCGACACCGTGCTGCGCGCCGCGGCGCAGGAGGCGCAGCGTCATGTGCGCGTCAGCGACGTGCTGGCGCGCTGGGGCGGCGAGGTCTTCGTGCTGATGCTGTCGGACACCCGCGCCGCGCTCGCGCGCGGCGGGCTCGAGCGGCTGCACCAGCGCGTGGCGGCGCTGCGCATCGTGCACGCCGAGCACGCGCTGGGCATCACGCTGTCGGGCGGCCTGGCCGAGCACCATGCCGGCGAGACGGTGGAGCAGACGCTGGCCCGCGCCGAGCAGGCCCTGCGCGAGGCCAAGGCGCAGGGCCGCAACCGCGTGGTGGTGGCGGCGTGAGGCCGGCCGTGGCCCCGGGCGCCACCGGCGGGCGCAGCGACGCCGCCGCCGTCCCCGGCCCGGCCCGCCTGCCGCTGCGGCACGCCCTGCTGGCCCTCGTGGTGGTGGCCGTGTGGGGCACCAACTTCGTCGTCATCCGGGTCGCGCTGCAGACCCTGCCGCCGCTGCTGCTGGCGCTGCTGCGGTTCGGCTTCGTGCTGCTGCCGGCGGCGCTGTTCATCCCGCGGCCGGCCGTGCGCTGGCGCCGCCTGGCGGCCTACGGGCTGTTCATCGGGGCCGGCCAGTTCGGGCTGCTGTACCTGGCCATCGCGGGGCAGATCTCGCCCGGGCTGGCCTCGCTGGTGGTGCAGGTGCAGGTGTTCTTCACCATCGCGCTGGCGATGGCCGCCGACGGCGAGCGGCTGCGCCCCGTGCAAGGGCTGGCGCTGGCGCTGGCCCTCGCCGGGCTGGCCGTGATTGCCGGCCACACCGATGCCAGCACCACGCCGCTGGGGCTGGCGCTGGTGCTGCTGGCGGCGCTGGCCTGGGCCGGCGGCAACCAGGTGGCGCGCGGCATGGGGCGGGTGGACATGCTGGGCGTGGTGGTGTGGTCCAGCGCCTTCGCGCTGCCGCCGCTGCTGGCGCTGACGCTGGCGTTCGAGGGCTGGCACAGCGTGGTGCGCGGCCTGGCCGCCGCCGATGGCGCGGTCTGGCTGGCCGTGGCCTGGCAGGCACTGGGCAACAGCCTGTTCGGCTACGCCGCCTGGGGCTGGCTGCTGGCGCGCCACCCGGCCGGCACGGTGGCGCCGCTGGCGCTGCTGGTGCCGGTGTTCGGCATCGGCGCCTCGGTGGCCTGGCTGGGCGAGCCGCTGCCGGCGTGGAAGCTGGCGGCCGCGCTGCTGGTGCTGCTGGGCCTGGCGCTGAACACGCTGTGGCCGCGGCGCCGGCCGGCGTGAGGCGGCCGGCGCTACATTGCGGCCATGTGGCTGTTGATGCTGGAAGTGCTGCTCGCGTTGGGCATCGCGGTGTTCATCGTCTGGTGGGTGATGTTCGCCGGCCGCGCGCGCGAGCGCCGCGACGACGGCCCGGGCTGAGCGTGCCGGCAGCGCCCGGCACGCCGCACGGGAACCCGGGCCGTCCGGCGCGGGTCAGCCTGGGCCGATGCGACGAGGAGAACATCCGATGCTGAGCGAGATCGCGGGCTACCTGCAGATCCACCCCTGGCCGCCGCTGCCCGAACTGCCGTTCTGGGCTGCGCTGGCCCTCGTGGCCGGCGGCCTGCTGGGCGAACTGGTGCGGCGCGGGCTGGGCCTGCCCCGGATCGTGGGCTACAGCGCGGTCGGCCTGGTGCTGGGCGCGTTGGGGCTGGGTGCCTGGCCGCTGGCGGGCAGCGCGCGGCTCGTGGTGGATCTGGCGCTGGCGCTGCTGTTGTTCGAGCTGGGCAGCCGCGTCCACCTGCGCTGGCTGCGCGCCAATCCGGCGCTGCTGCTGACGGCACTGGCCGAGGCGCTGGCCAGCCTGGTGGCCGTCACCGCCGCGCTGCGCTGGTTCGGCCTGGCGCCCAACGTGGCGCTGAGCTGCGCCGCGCTGGCCACCTGCGCTTCGGGCGCGGTGGTCACCCGCGTGGCCGCCGAGCTCGGGGCGGCGGGCCAGGTCACCGAGCGCATGGTGGTGCTGACCGCGGTCAACACGCTGGTGGCGGTGCTGGCGCACAAGCTGGTGGTGGGCTGGCTGCACGTGGACGTCGAAGGCGACTGGGTGCGCGCGATCTCGCAACCGCTGTGGGCGCTGGCCGGCTCGGGCCTGCTGGCGGCGCTGCTGGCCGGCGTGGTGGCCTGGGTGGCGCGCCGGCTCGACCTGCGCGACGAGAACGCCTCGCTGCTGCTGCTGGGCCTGATCGTGCTGGCGCTGATGGCCGCGCGCGCGCTCAACCTGTCGACGCTGCTGACGCCGCTGCTGGCTGGCGTGCTGCTGCGCAACGCGACCGAGCGGCCCTGGGTCTGGCCGCGCCACTTCGGCAGTGCCGGCGGCATGCTGGTGCTGATGCTGTTCGTGGTGGTGGGCAGCGCGTGGTCGGTGGCGGCGGTGGCCACCGGCGCGCTGGCCGCGGCGGTGCTGCTGGGCGCGCGCGCGGCGGCCAAGACGGCGGCCGTGCTGCTGTTCGCGCCCTGGAGCGGCCTGCGGCTGCGCCAGGGGCTGGGCCTGTCGCTGACGCTGGTGCCGCTGTCGGGCACGACGCTGGTGCTGCTGGCCGACCTGCAGGCTGGCGTGCCCGCCTTCGCCGCGCAGGTGGCGCCGGTGCTGCTGTCGGCCATCGCCTTCACCAGCCTGCTGGGGCCGCTGGCCGCGCAATGGGGGCTGCGCCTGGCGGCCGAACAGCACCCCGAGCCGGTGCGCCGGCCGCTGCGGGCGCTGCGCGCGGCCGCGGAAGGTTGACGCGCCATGGGCCTGGAGCGCTTCTCCGATTCGCGCGCGCTGACGCTGGGCGTCGAGCTCGAGCTGCAGATCGTGGGCTGCCACGACTACGACCTGGCGCCGGTGGCGGCCGACCTGCTGCGCCAGCTGCGGCGCAGCAAGCTGCCGGGGCTGGTGGTGCCCGAGATCACCGACAGCATGATCGAGCTGTCCACCGGCATCTGCGCAGGCCATGGCGATGCGCTGGCGCAGCTGGGCGAGATCCGCGATGCGCTGGTGGCCGCGGCCGACAAGCTCGGCGTGGCCCTGTCGGGCGGTGGCACGCACCCGTTCCAGGACTGGAGCCGGCGCCGCATCTTCGACAAGCCGCGCTTCAAGCAGATCAGCGAGCTCTATGGCTACCTGAGCAAGCAGTTCACGATCTTCGGCCAGCACGTGCACATCGGCTGCCCCTCGGCCGACGAGGCGCTGGTGCTGCTGCACGGCATGAGCCGCTTCATCCCGCACCTGATCGCCCTGTCGGCCTCCTCGCCCTACGTGCAGGGCACCGACACCGCCTTCGACTCGGCACGCCTGAACTCGGTGTTCGCCTTTCCGCTGTCGGGCCGCGCGCCCTTCGTCCAGACCTGGGACGACTTCGGCGTCTTCTTCGACAAGATGACGCGCACCGGCGTCGTGAGCAGCATGAAGGACTTCTACTGGGACATCCGGCCCAAGCCCGAGTTCGGCACGATCGAGGTGCGGGTGCTCGACACGCCGCTGACGATCGAGAAGGCGGCGGCGATGGCCGGCTTCATCCAGTGCCTGGCGCGCTGGCTGCGGGTGGAGAAGCCCTATCCGCCCGAAGAGGACGACTACCTGCCCTACACCTTCAACCGCTTCCAGGCCTGCCGCTTCGGTCTGGATGGCGAGTTCGTCGATCCCAAGACCGGCGAGCACCGCAGCCTGCGCGACGACATCCTGCACACGCTGGGCCGGCTCGAGCACCATGCGGTGGAACTGCGGGCCGAGGCCGCGCTGCGCCTGCTGCGCCACGAGCTGGCCGGCCACGGCAACGATGCCGGCTGGATCCGCGCCACGCAGGACCGCGAACGGCTGCTGCCCGAGGTGGTGCGCCAGCAGACGCTGCGCTGGGCCGGGCGCAGGCCGGCACACTGAGCGGCCGGTCTGGCACGCCTCAGGACGCGGATTCGGGCGCGGTCGTGGACGCGGCCGGCGCGGGAGCCTCGGGGGCCGGGGCGCCGGCTTCGTCGCCGGCCTGCGCCCCGTCGCGGCGCAGGCCCAGCGCCATCACGATGCAGCTCAGCAGCACGACCAGGATCAGCGCGCCGTGCGGCAGCGCGGCCGGCAGCAGCGCCGGCGGCAGGCTGTAGAAGAGCACGACGGTGATCAGGCCCCGTGGCGCGGCCCACAGCAGCGGCCGCGGCCGGCGGCCGTTGAACAGCCACAGCAGCGGCCAGCGCAGGCCGAACACGCAGACGACGATGAGCAAGGCCACGCCCCAGGCGCGGGGGTCGGCCAGCGTGCCGAGGTCGGTGCTGTAGCCCAGCAGCAGGAAGAAGAAGGTGCGCACCAGGAAGGTGGCCTCGGCGGTGAGGTGCTTCAGGCGCAGCAGCTCGGCCGGGTAGTGCCGGCTCTGCAGCCGTGCCAGGCCTTTCACCCGCCGCAGCAGGTGGGGGTTGTTGAGCATCAGCCCGAGCACGAGCACGATCAGCAGGGGCGAGAGGTTCATGACCTCGGCCGCCGCGTAGACGAGCACGAGGCCGAAGATCAGCGGCAGGAACTTGACGTGGCCCTCGAGGTTGCCGACCAGCCAGACCATGCCCAGACCGAGCACGCCGCCGATCAGCAGCACCGCCGCAGCGCCGCCGAAGAGGTTCAGCGTGAAGCCGCCGCCGCCAGCGGCCAGCGCCACCGTGGCGGCGTTGAACAGCATCACGCCCAGGATGTCGGACCACGAGCTCTCGTAGATCACGAACTCGCGTTCCTCCTTGGGCAGCACCTCGGCGCCTGGGATCGCCGCCGCGCTGCTGATGACGCCGAACGGGATCGCGACCATCACCGCGGCCGGCCAGGATATCGCGAACAGCAGCTTCAGCACCGCGGCCAGCACGGCGGTGCCGCCGACGACGCCCAGCGCCGCCGAGGCGAAGGTGCGCTGCAGGAAGCCGCGCCGGCCGGCGACGAGATCGAGGTCGAGCGCGCCCTCGAGCACGATCAGGATCAGCCCCAGCGTGCCGAGCACCGACAGCAGCGCCGCCGGGGGCTGCACGCTGAGGCCGCGGGCGTCGGTGGCGGCGCGCAGCAGCAGGCCGGTCAGCAGCAGGAAGACCACCGACGGGAAGCGCAGCACGCGCCCGAGGTGGTTGAACCAGTACGACAGCAGCACGGCGGCGCTGATGCCGATCATCAGGGTCGGCGTGTCCATGCAAGACCTCCGGGTCGGGGCGGCACCAGCGGCGCCGCGGGTCGTGGCTGCCTCAGTGCAGCAGGCCGGGGAAGACGAGCTGGAACTCGGGCACCGGCGCGTCGAAGGGCCGTGCCTCCTCGGTCATACAGAAGAAGGTGCCGCGCATCTGGCCGTGCGGCGTGGCGATGCGGGTCCAGCTCGTGTACTCGAAATGGTCGCCCGGCTTGAGCAGCGGCTGGTGGCCCACCACGGCCAGGCCGCGCACCTCCTCGACCTGGCCGTCGGCATCGGTGACGACCCAGTGCCGTCCGACCAGCTGGGCCGTGATGTTGCCGGTGTTGCGGATGCTGACCGTGTACGCGAATGCGTACGGCCCCTCGGGGGGCTGCGACTGCTCGGGCAGGTACTGCACGCTGACCTCGCAGCTGAACTCGGGCTTGACCATCGGTTTCATTGTAGGCAGGCCTCCTAGAATGACCGGATGACGAGCCACCGCATCGCTCCCAGCATCCTGTCGGCCGACTTTGCGCGCCTGGGCGACGAGGTCGAGCGCGTCATCGCCGCCGGCGCCGACTGGATCCATTTCGACGTGATGGACAACCATTACGTTCCCAACCTCACCATCGGCCCGCAGGTGGCGCAGGCGATCAAGCCCTATTGCCAGCGCGCCGACGGCAGGCCCGTGCCGCTGGACGTGCACCTGATGGTGCAGCCGGTGGACGCGCTGGCGAGCGCCTTCGCCAAGGCCGGGGCCGACCTCGTCAGCTTCCACCCCGAGGCCAGCGCGCATGTCGACCGCACGCTGCAGCTGATCCGCGCCGAAGGCTGCCGGGCCGGCCTGGTGTTCAACCCCGCGACGCCGCTGGACGTGCTGCCTTGGGTCATCGACAAGATCGACCTGGTCCTGATCATGAGCGTCAACCCCGGTTTCGGCGGCCAGAGCTTCATCGACAGCGCGCTGCGCAAGGTCGAGCAGGCGCGGCGCCTGATCGACGCCAGCGGCCGCGACATCCGGCTCGAGGTCGACGGCGGCATCAAGGTCGACAACATCCGGCGTGTCGCCGATGCCGGTGCCGACACCTTCGTCGCCGGCAGCGCCATCTTCGGCCAGCCCGACTACAAGGCCGTGATCGACGCGATGCGCGCCGAGCTGGGCTGATTCAGGTCCGGTCGATCCGCCGCGCCAGCACCACCGACGTGGTGGTGCGCACCACGCCGTCGATGGCGCCGATCTCGTCCAGCAGCCCGTCCAGCCGCGCCGGCGACGCGGCGTGCAGCAGCGCCAGGTAGTCGAACTCGCCGCTGACCGAGCACAGCTGGCGCAGCTCGGGCAGTGCGGCCAGCCGCTGCGTCACCACCGCCGCGGCCTTGGGCGCGGTGCTGATGCCCACGTAGGCCTGGACGCCGGTGCCGGCGCCGTCGTCCTGCGCCAGGCGCACGGTGTAGCCCACGATGACGCCCTCGCGTTCCAGCCGCGCCTGGCGCGCCAGCACCGTGCTGCGCGCGATCCCCAGCTGGCGGGCCAGATCGGTGGCGCTGGTGCGGGCGTTGGTCTGCAGCAGGGCGAGCAGGCGGCGGTCGAGCGTGTCCAGCGGCATGGCGGCAGAGGCTGGCAGGTGGCGGGTCCCGATTGTCGCGGCCCGGGGACCCGCGGGGCGTCGCCATCGCCAGCGGCGGCGGACTGGCCTACAGTCCTTCCCCGGCGTCACCTGAGGGTTAGGTGGACGCAGAAAAGCAGTCAGGGAGAAACACCGACACGTGCCAGAGGCATCGCATGAGCATCAAACTACGACAGATCGCCATCTTCAATGGCGACACCTACGACGTGCCGCAAGGCATCCAGAGAATCGACCACCGAGCCACCCATGGCTGGCAGCTTCGATACGGTGGCACCAAGCTGTTCTCCGACCACACGAGCGACGGCAGCGGCGCCGCCGCGTCGCTCGAGAAGGCGACCAAGGAGCTGTTGAAGCGCATCGCGGTGCTGCCGGCGCCGTCGCTGCTGCAGCGCGGCCCGAGCCAGAACAAGAGCAGCGACCTGCCGGTGGGCATCTCGGGCCCGGTGGTGCGCGTGCGTCGCGGCGGCCGAACGCGCGACTGCAGCCTGTCGGTGCTGATTCCGCGCTTCGGCCAGAAGCCGCGACGGCGCACCATCTACATCGGCACCGAGAACACCTACACGCTGGCGCGCTACTACAAGGCGCTGGACCGGGCGATCGAGATGCGCAAGGAAGCCGAGGCCGCCTACGAGAAGGCCACCACGCGCGCCAAGCGCGCGGCCGCGCGCGAGCACAAGCTGCTGCAGGCCCAGCGCAACGCCGGCGGCTGAGTCGGGCGCCGCTCGGGCGTCGATTCGTCGGCGCGCGCCGGCGCTTCGTCGGCATCGGCGCCGGCCCCGACGAATCGTCGCTTTCTTCCGTCAGGGCCCGCTCCTAGAGTGCGGGCACTGCCATCCACGACGGAAAGACTCCCATGCGCATCACCCTGCTCGGCGCCGGTCACATCGGCCAGACCATCGCCCGCCTGCTGGCCGACTGCGGCGACTACGCCGTCACCGTGGTCGACCGCAGCCCGCAGGCGCTGGCGCACATCGCCGGGCCGGCGGTGGGCACGCGCGCCATCGACACCGCGGCCGGCGCCGAGCTGCTGGCCGCGCTGCGCGGCCAGGACGCCGTGATCAACGCACTGCCGTACCACCTGGCCACGCTGGCCGCGACCGCCGCGCGCGAGGCCGGCTGCCACTACTTCGACCTCACCGAGGACGTGGCCGCCACCAAGGCGATCCAGCGGCTGGCCGCCGGCGCCCGCACCGCCTTCATGCCGCAGTGCGGGCTGGCGCCCGGCTTCATCGGCATCGTCGCGCACCACCTGGCCCAGGGCTTCGACACGCTGCAGGAAGTGAAGATGCGCGTCGGCGCCTTGCCCGCCTTCCCCACCAACGCGCTGAAGTACAACCTGACCTGGAGCGTGGACGGCCTGATCAACGAGTACTGCCACCCCTGCGAGGCGATCCGCGAGGGCCGCAACATCGAGGCCCTGCCGCTCGAAGGGCTGGAGCACTTCTCGCTCGACGGCACCGAGTACGAGGCCTTCAACACCTCGGGCGGCCTGGGCACGCTGTGCGAGACGCTGGCCGGCCGGGTGCAGACGCTGGACTACAAGAGCGTGCGCTACCCCGGCCACCGCGACCTGATGAAGATGCTGCTCGAGGACCTGCAGCTGAACCAGGACACCGAGACGCTGAAGGCCATCATGCGCAAGGCCATCCCCAGCACGATGCAGGACGTGGTGCTGGTGTTCGTCACCGTCAGCGGCCTGCGCGATGGCAGCCTGGTGCAGGAAGTGTTCGCGCGCAAGATCTTCGCCGAGCGCAGCGAGACGGCGCCGCTGTCGGCGATCCAGATCACCACCGCCGCCGGCGTGTGCGCCGCGGTCGACCTGTTCCGCGAAGGCCAGCTGCCGCGGCAAGGCTTCATCCGGCAAGAGCAGGTCGCGCTGCCGGCCTTCCTGGCCAACCGCTTCGGCCGCGCCTACCAGCAGTCGCGGCAGGTCGAGAGCATTGGGTGACACTTCGGGGGATGAGCGCGGGCCAGCCCCTGAACGTCGACACCCTGTGGCAGATCGAGCGCATCGCCGGCCTGGCGCTGGCGCCCGACGGCGAGCGCGCGGTGTGCACCGTCACCCGGCACTCGATGGACGAGAATCGGGGCGCCACCAGCCTGTGGCTGCTGCCCACGCGCCGCGCCGCGCCGCGGCGGCTGACCACGGGCGGCGAGCGGGACGGCCAGCCCGCGTGGTCGCCCACCGGCGAGCGCATCGCCTTCATCGCCCAGCGCGAGCAGCAGGGCTCGAAGGACGCCACGCCGCAGCTGTACGTGATCGAGGCCGGCGGCGGCGAGGCCCGGCGCATGAGCCGCTTCGCCCCCGGCATCGAGGCCTTCAAGTGGCTGCCCGACGGCCGGCGCGTCGTCTTCAGCGCCTGGGTCTGGCCCGACCTGAAGGGCGCCGCGGCGCAGGCCCGGCGGCACCAGGCCTGGGGCGAGCGCCAGGACAGCGGCTACGCCACCGGCGAGGCCTTCTACCGCCACTTCGACCACAACCTGCCGCAGGGCCGCGTGCTGCACCTGCTGCTGCTCGAGCTGGCCAGCGGCCGCATCACCGACCTGTTCGAGGGCCGCCGGCACGAGCTGCCACGCGAGGGCCTGGGCAGCGACGCCTTCGACGTGCGGCCCGACGGCCGGCGCATCGCCTTCGTGCACGACCCGGCCCGGCAGGCGCTGTCGGGCAATCCGCAGGCGCTGTCCGAGATCGACCTGGCCAGCGGCCGCATCCGGGCCCTGGTGGACGACCCGGCCTGGGACTTCAACAGCCCGCGCTACAGCCCCGACGGCCGGTGCCTGGCCGCCACGGCCGCGCCCGTGGGCCGTGCCCACACGGCGCTGGCGCAGCTGGCCCTGGTGCGGCCCGGTCGCGGCTGGCAGGCGCTGGGCCAGGACTGGGACCATGACCTGATCGGCCCGCTGCGCTGGTCGGCCGACGGTGCCGGCGTGTACGGCCTGGCCGAAGAGCGCGGCCGCCGCCACCTCTGGCGCCACGACCTGGCCGCGGGTGGCTTCGCCATCGCCCACGAAGGCGGCTGGGTGCAGGGCTACGACCTGGCCGGCGACACCCTGGCCATCGCCACCGACAGTGCGCAGCACCCGGTGCAGGTGCTGGCACGCCGTGGCGGCGCAGCGCCGCAACGGCTGGAGCACTTCAATGACCGGCTGCTGGCGGGCGTGCGCCTGAGCCCGGTGCGCGAGCTCGAGATCCGGGGTGCCCTCGGCGAGCCGGTGCAGATGTGGCTGTTCATGCCGCCCGGCTTCGATCCGCGGCGCAAGCATCCGCTGATGCAGGTGATCCACGGCGGCCCCTACGCCGCCGCCGGCGACACCTGGGGCTACCGCTGGAACCCGCACGTGCTGGCCTCGCGCGGACATGTGCTGGCGCAGGTCAACTACCACGGCTCGAGCGGCTTCGGCCACGCCTTCCGCCACAGCCTGATCGGGCGCCAGGGCGAGCTCGAGCTGCAGGACATCGAGGCCGGCACCGACTGGCTGCTGCAGCAGCGCTGGGCCGACCGCCGGCGCCTCGTGGCCACCGGCGGCAGCTACGGCGGCTTTCTGGTGGCGTGGATGAACGGGCACGTTGCGGCCGGCCGCTACCGCGCCTACGTGTGCCACGCCGGCGTGTTCGACCGCATCGCCACCTTCAGCGCCGATTCGTACCCCACGCGGCCCAAGGACCTGGCCGCGCGCTACTGGGAAGACCTGCCGCGCGTGCTGGCGCAAAGCCCGCACGCCTTCGCCGGGCGGATGCAGACGCCGACGCTGGTGATCCACGGCGCACGGGATTACCGCGTGCCCGACTGCAACGGCCTGGCCTACTACAACACGCTGAAGGCCCGCGGCGTCGGGGCCCGGCTGCTGTGGTTCCCGGACGAGAACCACTGGGTGCTGAAGCCGCGCAACTCGCGCCAGTGGTACGGTGAGTTCCTGGACTGGATCGAGCAACACACGCTGCAGGGGCCGCCGTGAACCTGCGGACGCCGGGGCCGGTCCCAACCCGGAAGTGCCGTCGTCGGCAGCACGCGCGTCCGCACCCAGGCCCGATCGCCGCCGGCGCGGTCGCGGGCGGCCGTTCCGCGGTCCGTCGGCGCGGCCGGCATGACGAGCCGAGGGCTGCCCCTGGGCGCCTCGGGGCCTACACGCGCTCGAGCACCACCGCGATCCCCTGCCCGACGCCGATGCACATCGTGGCCAGCGCGTAGCGCCCGCCGGTGGCGTGCAGGCGGTTGACGGCGGTGGTGGCCAGCCGCGCGCCGCTGGCGCCCAGCGGGTGGCCCAGCGCGATGGCGCCGCCCCAGGCGTTGACGCGTTCGTCGTCGTCGCGCAGGCCCAGCAGGCGCAGCACCGCCAGGCCCTGCGCGGCAAAGGCCTCGTTGAGCTCGATCACGTCGATCTGGTCCAGCCGCAGGCCGGCCAGCGCGAGCACCTTGTGCGTCGCGGGCGCGGGCCCGATGCCCATCACGCGCGGCGCCACGCCGGCGGTGGCCATCGCCACCACGCGGGCGCGAGGCGTCAGGCCGTGCCGCGCCGCGGCGGCCTCGCCAGCCAGCAGCAGCGCGCAGGCGCCGTCGTTCACGCCGCTGGCGTTGCCCGCCGTCACGGTGCCGTCGGGGCGCACCACGCCCTTGAGCTTGCCCAGCGCCTCCAGGCTGGTCTCGCGCGGGTGCTCGTCCAGCGTCACCAGCACCGGCTCGCCCTTCTTCTGCGGCACGCTCACCGGCACGATCTCGCGCGCCAGGTGGCCCGCGGCCTGCGCGGCCACGGCCTTGCGCTGGCTGGCCAGCGCCATGCGGTCCTGCGCCTCGCGCTCGATGCCGTGCTCGGCGGCCACGTTCTCGGCCGTCTCGGGCATCGAGTCGACGCCGTACTGCGCCTTCATCAGCCGGTTGACGAAGCGCCAGCCGATGGTCGTGTCGTACACCGCGTTGCTGCGCGAGAAGGCCGTCTCGGCCTTGGGCATCACGAAGGGCGCGCGGCTCATGCTCTCCACGCCACCGGCAATCATCAGCGCGGCCTCGCCGGTGCGGATGGCGCGCGCGGCGGTGCCCACGGCGTCGAGGCCCGATCCGCACAGGCGGTTGACCGTGGCGCCGGGCACCTCCTTCGGCAGGCCCGCCAGCAGCGCCGACATGCGCGCGACGTTGCGGTTGTCCTCGCCGGCCTGGTTGGCGCAGCCGAAGACGACGTCGTCCACCGCGCCCCAGTCGACCTGCGCGTGGCGGGTCATCAGCGCCTTCAGCGGCACGGCGCCGAGGTCGTCGGTGCGCACCGACGAGAGCGCGCCGCCGTAGCGGCCGATGGGGGTGCGAACGGCGTCGCAGATGTAGGCGTGCAGCGTCATGGGGTGGTCGGTTCGGTGCAGGGTGTCGGGGTCAGGTCGAACAGGCTCGTGGCGGTGAGGTCCAGCGTCTCCACCCCGGCCTGGTTGTGCAGCTGCCAACGCCAGCGCAGCACGCCCAGGTGGGGGCTGGACCGCGCGCGGCGCGCCTCCAGCACGGTGGCCGTCAGCCGCAGCGTGTCGCCCGGCCGCACCGGGTGAGGCCAGCGCACCCGCTCGAGGCCGGGCGAGGCGAACGACTCCGATCCTGCCAGAGCGCCATCGACGACCAGCCGCATTGCGATCGCGCAGGTGTGCCAGCCGCTGGCGATCAGGCCACCGAAGCGACCCCGCCGCGCGGCCGCCGGGTCGGTGTGGAACCACTGCGGGTCGTGGCGCGCCGCGAAGTCGACGATCTCGTCCTCGTGGACGGTGCGGGGGCCGAGGCGCAGCACGCTGCCGGCGGTGAACTGCTCGAAGCGCATGGCGCGGCGTCGGGGCGCGTCAGCCGGCCGCCAGCCGGCGACGCAGCCAGGGGCTGACGCGGTAGCGCTCGCCGCGGTACGTGGCGTCGAGCGCCTGCACGATGGCGACGACGCGCGCGGCGCCCAGCGCCGCCAGCCACTCGAAGGGGCCGGCCGGGTAGTTCAGGCCGAGCTTCATCGCGGCGTCAGCGCCGTCCTCGGTGCACACGCCCTGCAGCACGGCGTCGGCGGCCTCGTTGACGAGCATCGCCACGGTGCGTGCCACCACCAGACCCGGGGTGTCCTGGAGCGACAGCGGCGTGAAGCCCAGCGCCTGCAGCCAGGCCGGGGCGGCTGCGCGCCAGGCCGGCGACGCGCCGGCGCTCACCGCGTACGCCAGCGCCGTGCCCGGTGCGGCGGGCTGCACCAGCGGGTGGTCGAACACGGCCACGTCGGCAACGCCCGCCGCGGCTGCGACCTCGTGCGCCGGGCGGCCGTCGGTCAATGCCAGCCGTGCGTCGTCGATCTCCAAGCCCGTCCAGCCGCTGCCGCGCTTGCGCGCCGGCGGCGGGCCGGTGTCGGCCAGCGCGGCGGTGGCCGCGGCGTGCAGGCTGTCGGCCAGGGGGCCTTCGCCGTGCACGGCCGCGGCGCGCGGCCGGGGTGGCGCGAGCCGGGGGGGCGTGGCGAGGGCCGGGGCGCCTTGCGGGTAGCGGTAGAAGCCGCGGCCTGTCTTGCGGCCCAGCAGCCCGCCGTCGACCATCTCGCGCTGCACCAGCGAGGGCCCGAAGCGCCGGTCGAAGAAGTTGGCCTCGAACACCGACTGCGTCACGGCGAAGTTGGTGTCGTGACCGATCAGGTCCATCAGCTCGCACGGCCCCATGCGAAAACCTGCAGCCTTCAGGCCGGAGTCGAGCGCGGCGGGCGCGGCCGCCTGCTCGTGCAGCAGCGCCAGTGTCTCGGCGTAGTACGGCCGCGCGATGCGGTTGACGATGAAGCCCGGCGTGCTCCTCGCGTGCACCGGCACCTTGCCCCAGGCGCGGGCCAGCGCGAAGATGGCCTCGGCCACTGCAGGCTCGGTGGCCAGTCCGCTGACGACCTCGACCAGCCTCATCAGCGGCACCGGGTTGAAGAAGTGCATGCCGACCAGCCGCCCGGGGTGGCGCAAGCCGTTGGCGATGGCCGTGATGCTGATCGACGAGGTATTGGTGGCCAGCACCGCCGATTCGCCGACCAGGCCTTCGAGCTCGCGGAACAGCGTGCGCTTGGCCTCGAGCTGCTCGACGATGGCCTCGACGACCAGCGCCGCGCCGGCGGCCTGCGCCAGCGTCTCGGCGGGGGTGACGCGCGACAGCGTGGCCTGCACCGCGTCGGCTGCGAGCCGGCCCTTGCTGACCAGGCCGTCGAGCGTCGCGGCCAGCCGCTGCCGGGCCTCGGCAGCGGCGCCTGGGCGCAGGTCGAACAGCCACACCGGGTGGCCGGCCTGCGCCGCCACCTGCGCGATGCCCGCCCCCATGATGCCGGCGCCGACCACCAGCACCGGGGCGTTCTGCAGCGAGAGGTTCATGCCCGGGGCCTCCAGTTCGCGGGCCGCCGGCTCCGGAAGGCGGCCAAGCCTGCGTGCGCCTTGCGGGTGCCGCGCAGGTGCCGCGCAGGTGCGCGGCGGGTCAGCGCCCGTGTGTCGTGCGAGGTCACTTCAGTAGGTCTCCAGGTGCAGGCGGCCCTCGCGGCGCAGCGCCGCGCCCACGGAGTCCCAGTCCAGACCGGCCTGGGTGGCGACGTCGCGCAGCGCCAGCACGACGCCCTCTTCCATCGCCTTCAGTCCGCAGACGTAGAAATAGGCGTTCGGGTCGGTCAGCAGCACCGCGAGGTCGGCGGCGCGTTCGCGCATCCGGTCCTGCACGTAGGTCTTCGGCTGCCCGGCGGCGCGGCTGAATGCGAAGTTGATGTCGATGAAGTCCTTCGGCAGGTTCTGCAGCGGGCCGAAGTAGGGCAGTTCCTCCTTCGTGCGGGCGCCGAAGAACAGCATCAGCTTGCCGCCCTCGAACTTGCCGGATGCGCGCAGCCGGCGCCGCCACTCGGTCATGGCGCGCATCGGGGCGCTGCCGGTGCCGGTGCAGATCATCACGAGGTGGCTCTTCGGGTGGTTCGGCATCAGGAAGCTGGTGCCGAAGGGGCCGATCACCTGCACCGTGTCGCCGACCTTCAGGTCGCACAAGAAGTTGCTGGCGACGCCGCGCACCGGCAGGCCCTGGTGGTCCTCGAGCACGCGCTTGATCGTCAGCGAGACGTTGTTGTAGCTCGGCCGCTCGCCGTTGCGCGGGCTGGCCACCGAGTACTGGCGGGCGTGGTGCGGCCGGCCTGCGGCGTCGACGCCGGGCGGGACGATCCCGATCGACTGGCCCTCGAGCACCGGGAACGG
This sequence comes from Burkholderiales bacterium, assembly GCA_028872015.1. GTDB lineage: Bacteria > Pseudomonadota > Gammaproteobacteria > Burkholderiales > Burkholderiaceae_C > Rubrivivax. The sequence goes on from JAGWLO010000013.1 coordinate 31,533, forward strand.
CATCGCGCCGAAGTCGAGCACGAGGTGGTGCGTGTCGTAGTCGCTGCCGACCTCGGTGACGCGCACGTTGCCGGCCACGGTGGCGGTGATCGACTTCGCGGCCGCCTTCGGCCCGTAGAGGTTCGTGTACGGGTGTGCCGCCGACCACGGCGGCAGCGCGGCACCGTACTGCGCGCTGTTGAAGGCCGTCTCGCCCGACGCGCCGGCGGTCAGGGCCGGGTTGGGGGCGGTGGCTGTCGGCGCAGCTTCGGCCGGGGCGTCGATGCCCGCCGGCGGCGCCCCGCCAGCCGCGGCGAGCTCGGCCGGCGACAGCTCGGCCGGCAGCACGTCCCAGCCCAGCTGTTCCTCGACGCCGTAGGTGCGGGTCCGCGGCACCGTGCGCCAGTTGTCGATGCTGCCGGTCGGGCAAGGCGGCACGCAGGCCATGCACAGGTTGCACTTGTCGGCATCGACGACGTAGTTGCGCGCGTCGTGGGTGATCGCACCCACCGGGCAGGTGGCCTCGCAGGTGTTGCAGCGGATGCAGATCTCGGGGTCGATCAGGTGCTGCTGGAAGACGGTGGCCACCATGTCCATGGTCGCGCCCTCAGTTGAAGCGGACGTACTCGAAGTCGACCGGCTGGCGGTTGATGCCCATCACCGGCGGGGCGATCCAGTTGGCGAACTTGCCCGGCTCGACGACGCGGCCCATCAGGCTGGCGACGAAGGCGCGGTCCTGTGCGCTGGGCAGCCACTGGTCGACATGGGCGTTCCAATCCGCCTCGCTGACGACTTCGCCGTTGGGCGCCACCTTCACGCCGGCCAGCGCGCCGATGTTGCGGTGGAAGGCCTTGTGCGGCGTCTTCAGGCGGAACGGGATGCCCGCCTTCTCGATGAGCTTGTTCCAGCGCTCGACGCCGGCGATCGAGTCCTTGATGTAGTCGTCGCGCAGCACCTCGTTCAACGCATTCAGCATCGGCACCTCCTTCTCCACGAGGCGGCCGTCCCTGGCTTGCAGCACCCGGTAGCTCTGACCCTTGAGCACATGGTCGTCGGCGCGCTTGCCTTCCTCATAGCGGCCCTTCAGCCCGGTGGAATAGAACGTCGCGGCGTTGCTCGACTCGTCGGCGCCGAACAGGTCGATCGTCACGCTGAAGTGGAAGTTCAGGTAGCGCTGCAGCGTCGGCAGGTCGATCACGCCGGCCTGGCGCAGGCGCTGGGGGTCGTCGGTCTTCAGTTCGTTCATCACCTGGCAGCTGCGGTTGATGACGCGGCCCACGCCGGACTCGCCCACGAACATGTGGTGCGCCTCTTCCGTCAGCATGAACTTCGTGGTGCGGGCCAGCGGGTCGAAGCTGCTCTCGGCCAGCGCGCAGAGCTGGAACTTGCCGTCGCGGTCGGTGAAGTAGGTGAACATGAAGAACGACAGCCAGTCGGGCGTGGGCTCGTTGAACGCCTGCAGGATGCGCGGGTTGTCCTGCTGGCCGCTGCGGCGCTCGAGCAGCGCCTCGCCTTCCTCTCGGCCGTCGCGACCGAAGTACCTGTGCAGCAGGTAGACCATGGCCCAGAGATGGCGGCCTTCCTCGACGTTGACCTGGAACAGGTTGCGCAGGTCGTACTGGCTCGGCGCGGTCAGGCCCAGGTGGCGCTGCTGCTCCACGCTGGCCGGCTCGGTGTCGCCCTGCGTCACGATGATGCGGCGCAGGTTGGCGCGGTACTCGCCGGGCACGTCCTGCCAGGCGTGCTCGCCCTTGTGGTCGCCGAAGTGGATCTTGCGGTCCTTCTCGGCCGGATTCAGGAAGATGCCCCAGCGGTACTCGGGCATCTTGACAAAGCCGAACTGGGCCCAGCCGGACGGGTCGACGCTGACCGCCGTGCGCAGGTAGACGTCGAAGTCCTGGCTGCCGTCCGGTCCCATGTCGTTCCACCAGCTCAGGTAGTTCGGCTGCCACTGCTCGAGCGCGCGTTGCAGCGTGCGGTCCTCGGCGAGGTTGACGTTGTTCGGGATCTTGTCGGCGTAGTTGATGGCGCTCATGCTGTGTGCTCCACGTGATCGTTGATGTTCAAACCCGGTTCCAGTCGAAGGCGGCCTTGTCGCCTTTGCCGTAGACCTTCAGCGCACCCTTCTCGCCGACGGCGTTGGGGCGCTGGAAGATCCAGTTCTGCCAGGCCGTCAGGCGGCCGAAGACGCGGGTGGCCATCGTCTCGCGGCCGTTGAAGCGCAGGTTGGCCTCCATGCCGGTCAGCGCGTCGGGGCTCATCGCGACGCGCTCCTCGATGGCGATGCGCGTCTCGTCGGCCCAGTCGATGTCGTCGGGGTTGCTCGTGACCAGGCCCAGGGCGAACGCGGCGTCGGCGTCCAGCGGCGTGCCCAGCGTCGCGCGCACCGCGCCGAGGGCGGCCTCGTCGTCGTAGAAGCGGCGCTGCAGGCGCGACTGCGCGGTGGCCATCGGGTAGGTGCCGAAGTTCAGCGTGCTGACCGCGATGCGGGGCGTCTTCGCCGCGTCGTCGGGCAGCATCAGCATGTAGCTGCGGTCGCAGGCCAGGGCCAGCTCGAGCAGCGTGCCGGCGAAGCACGAGCCCGGCTCGATCAGCGCGTACAGGCTGCGCGAGGACAGGTCCAGCCGGCTGAAGGTGCGGCGCAGGTAGCCGATGGTCTCGCGCACCAGCCAGTGGCCCTGCAGCGCGGCCAGCGTCTGGTCCAGCGCCAGCGCGGCGCCGACCTCGCCCTCCGTCCGGACCAGCCACATGCCGATTTCGGGCTCGTTCGTGCGCATCTGCAGGATCGCGTCCTCCAGCTCGCGGCACATCGCCAGCGGGTACCAGGCGTCGCCGAGCGCCTCGATGCCGGTGGCGTCGGTGGGCTGCGCGCCGGATTCGGAGGACGGTCCCTTCACCGTGAAGACGGCCGTGCGCCGGGCGCGGTCGATCTCGACGCTGACGTGGCCGTAGCGCAGCGCGTCAGCCTCGGTCGTGCGCTGCAGCGGCGTGAGCGTCACGCCGCGCGCGTCGGCCGGGCGGTCGCTCCGCGCGGCCAGCTGCAGCGCCCGCTCCTGCACGCGGGCGGCGAACTGCGCCGGCTTGGCGATCTCGTCGACCAGGCGCCAGTCCTTGGCCTTCTGGCCGCGCACGCCCTCGTTGGTGGTGCAGAAGATGTCGGCCAGGTCGTGGCGCACCTTGCGCTTGTCGGTCACGCGGGTCAGGCCGCCGGTGCCGGGCAGCACGCCCAGCAGCGGCACCTCGGGCAGGCTCACGGCGCTGGAACGGTCGTCCACGAGGATGATCTCGTCGCAGGCCAGCGCCAGCTCGTAGCCACCCCCGGCGCAGGCACCGTTGACGGCGGCCAGGAACTTCAGGCCGCCGTGCTGCGACGAGTCTTCCAGGCCGTTGCGCGTCTCGTTGGTGAACTTGCAGAAGTTCACCTTCCACGCGTGGCTGCTGACGCCCAGCATGAAGATGTTGGCGCCCGAGCAGAACACCTTCTCCTTCGCGCTGGTGACGACCACCGTGCGCACTTCGGGGTGCTCGAAGCGGATGCGGTTGATGGCGTCGTTCAGCTCGATGTCGACGCCCAGGTCGTAGCTGTTGAGCTTGAGCTTGTAGCCGGGGCGCAGGCCGCCGTGCTCGTCGAAGTCGGCCGCGAGCGTCGCGACGGGCCCCTCGAAGCTGAGCTTCCAGTGCCGGTATTGCGAGGGATGGGTTCGGTATTCGACGCGAAGGTCTGGGCTCACGGCGGTCTCCAGGAGTAGGTGCAGTTCAGTCGGCTGCGACAATATGAATCATATTGCGTGTTCTGCGGACGTCAACTAAAACATGCACTTTGGTGCCTAGTGTTTACGCGGGGATCTGCAACGCGCTGCGCACCACCCGGCGCAGTTCCTGGAACGTGCGATCCAGCGGTCGGGCGCTGGTGTCGACGTGGAACTCCGCCTTCGAATAGAAGGGTCGGCGTCCGGTGAGGATGGAGCGCAGGTCGTCCATGGCCTCGCTGCTGGCGGCCATCGGTCGGGTGTCGCCCTGCGCCGTGACGCGCCGCATGTGGTCCTCGGGCGTGGCCTGCAGCCACACCGTGGTGCAGTGCGCCAGCAGCAGGTTGAAGGTGGCCGGGTCGGAGACGATGCCGCCGGGCGTGGCAATCACCACCTCCGGGTAGATCTGGATCGCCTCTTCCAGCGCGCGGCGCTCGTAGCGTCGGTACGCGTTCTGGCCGTAGAGGTTCTGGATCTCGCCGACGCTGCAGCCGGCGAACTTCTCGATCTCGCGGCTGAGTTCGATGAATGGGTAGCCCAGGTCCTCGGCGAGCATCGCGCCCAGCGTGGACTTGCCCGCACCGCGCAGCCCCACCAGCGCGATGCAGGCGCTGCGCGCCTTGCCGCCGCTGGCATGGTCGCCGCCGGTGCCCAGCATCTCGCCGATGGCGGCGCGCACGCGGCGCAGCGTGGCCTCGTCGCGCTCCTCGAGCAGCTCGCGGATCAGCAGCCATTCCGGCGAGTTCGTCGTCACGTCGCCCAGCAGCTCGGCCAGCGAGCATTGCAGCGCCTGCGCCACTTGCAGCAGGATCAGGATCGAGGCGTTGCCGACGCCGTATTCCAGGTTCGCCAGGTGGCGCTCGGAGACCTCGGTGGCCAGCGACAGCGCCTTGCGCGTCATGCCGCGGCGCGCGCGCAGCGAGCGCACCCGCTCGCCGAGCGCCACCAGGAACGGGTGCTTGGCCGGCGAGCCGGCCAGACCCGCCTCGGGCAGCCCGGGGGGCGCCATGCCCTGCGACGCCTCGGCACCGCGCCCGGCTGCGGTGTCCGGCCCGGCGTCGGTCGGTGTTAACCCGGTAGGTAGCAATATAGTGCTTGACATGGGCTGGGCGCGGTCCTAGAGTGCCTGCACGCACAATACTGCATTCGCGGTGAGCCGGCAAATCCGGCGCCACGAGACACCCGCCCCGATGGACGCCGCCAGTCACACCTTCACGCCTGAGAGCCTCCGCGTCATGGTCGCCGACCTCGCCGCACGCATCGCCGGCCGCCCGCTGGATGCCGCGCTCGACAACTGGCTGAACACCGAGGCCGGCCCCGCCAGCCCCGCGTACGGGCAGTTCAAGCAGGCCTGCGAGGCCGGCGTCGCCGCCGGCTGGCTGTGCCAGCGCGAAGGCGGCGGCATTCGCTACGGCCGCATCTTCAAGCCGGCCGACGACCTGCACGGGTTCTCGGTCGACGTGGTCGACATGGCCGACATCGCCGGCCCGCACCACGTGCACCCGCGCGGCGAGATCGACCTGGTGATGCCGCTGTCGCCCGACGCGCGCTTCGACGGCCGGCCCGCCGGCTGGGTGGTGATGCCGCCAGGCAGCGCGCACCGGCCCACCGTCACGCAGGGCCGCGCGCTGGTCCTGTACCTGCTGCCGCAAGGCGCGATCGAATTCACTCGCTGAGGCACCCCCTGATGAGCGAACTGCTGCACAACTGCCTCGGCGGCCGCTGGGTCGCCGGCCGCGGCGCCGGCACCGCGCTGCTCGACCCGGTGTTGGGCACCGAGCTCGTGCGCGTGGACGCCGCCGGCCTGGACCTGCCCGCCGGCTTCGCCTACGCGCGCGACCGCGGTGGCGCGGCGCTGCGCGCTCTGACCTACCGGCAGCGTGGCGCGATGCTGCGCGCTGCGCTCGAGGTGCTGCAGGCGCACCGCGACGCCTACTTCGAGATCGCCACCGCCAACAGCGGCACGGTGAAGAACGACTCCGCGGTGGACATCGACGGCGCGATCTACACGCTGTCGACCTATGCGAAGCTCGCTGCGTCGCTGCCCGACGCGCGCTTCCTGGTCGACGGCGAGGACGCATCCCTGGCCAAGGACGGCACGTTCCTGGCGCGCCACGTGCAGACCCCGGTGCGCGGTCTGGCGCTGTTCATCAACGCCTTCAACTTCCCGGCCTGGGGGCTGTGGGAGAAGGCCGCACCCGCGCTGCTGTCGGGTGTGCCGGTGGTCGTGAAGCCGGCCACCGCGACGGCCTGGCTGACCCAGCGCATGGTCAAGGACGTCGTGGACGCCGGCGTGCTGCCTCCGGGCGCCCTGAACGTGGTGTGCGGTCGCTCGGCCGGGCTGCTGGACGCGCTGCAGCCGATGGACGTGCTGTCGTTCACCGGCTCGGCCGCCACCGCGGCGACGATCCGCTCGCACGCCGCGGTGGCGCGCGATTCGGTGCGCGTGAACATCGAGGCCGACTCGGTCAACGCCGCGCTGCTGCTGCCCGGCGAGGCGCCGGGCTCGGCGGCCTTCGACGCGCTCGTCAAGGAAGTGGCGCGCGAGATGACGGTCAAGTCGGGCCAGAAGTGCACCGCGATCCGCCGCGTGTTCGTGCCCGAACCGCTGTTCGACGCGGTGGCCGAGGCCCTCTCGGCGCGGCTGGCGAAGGCCACCGTCGGCAACCCGCGCAGCGAGGCGGTGCGCATGGGCGCGCTGGTCAGCCGCGCCCAGCTGACCGCGGTGCGGGAGGGCCTGGCGACGCTGAAGTCGGTGACGAAGGTGCTGCACGACGGCGACCGGCACGCGCTGGTCGACGCCGACCCGGCCGTGGCCTGCATCGTCGGCCCGACGCTGCTGGGCGCATGCGACGCCGACGGCGCAGCGCAGGTGCACGACCTCGAGGTTTTCGGGCCGGTGGCCACGCTGATGCCGTACCGCGACACCGCCCACGCGCTGCAGCTGGTGGGCCGCGGGCAGGGCTCGCTGGTGGCCTCGCTCTACGGCTGCGACCACGCGGCGCTGGGCGCCGCGGCGCTGGCGCTGGCCGAGGGGCACGGTCGCGTGCACGTCGTATCGCCCGAGGCTGCGGTCAGCCACACCGGCCACGGCAACGTGATGCCGCAGTCGCTGCACGGCGGCCCGGGCCGGGCTGGCGGCGGCGAGGAACTCGGCGGCCTGCGCGCGCTGAATTTCTACCACCGCCGTGCAGCGGTCCAGGCCTCGCCCGCGGTGCTCGCGGCGCTGGGCTGAGACGGCCCGACCCCGCACGACCGCGCACCGAGATTCACGAGCAGGCCCGACGAGGCCGAGGAGACAGGCGATGAACGGCATGCCCGATGTCCTTCCCGACGGCGTCCAGCCCCCGCCGGCCATCTTCAACTTTGCACAGCACCTGCTGGCGGCCCACGCCGGCCGCGCCGCGAAGCCCGCGTTCGCCGACGATCTGGGCCGGGTCACCTACGGTCAGCTGGACGAGCGCGTGCGCCGCGTCGCCGCCGGCCTGCGCGCGCTGGGCATCCGGCGCGAGGAGCGCGTGCTCCTGCTGATGCAGGACACCATCGACTGGCCGGTGTCGTTCCTCGGCGCGATCTACGCCGGCGTCGTGCCGGTGGCCGTCAACACGCTGCTCACCGCCGACGACTACGCCTACATGCTCGAGCATTCGCGGGCGCAGGCGGTGCTGGTCAGCGGGGCGCTGCTGCCGGCGCTGAAGACGGCGCTGGTCAAGTCCGACCACGAGGTGCAGAAGGTGATCGTCTCGCGCCCGGTGGCGCCGGTGGATTTCGGCGAGGTCGAGTTCGAGGCCTTCCTGGCGCAGCACGCGCCGCTGCAGCGGCCGGCAGCCACCCGCGCCGACGACCCCTGCTTCTGGCTGTACTCGTCGGGTTCCACCGGGCGGCCGAAGGGCGCCGTCCACTCGCACGCCAACCCCTACTGGACGGCCGAGCTGTACGGCAAGGGCGTGCTGCAGCTGCGCGAGTCGGACGTCTGCTTCTCCGCTGCCAAGCTGTTCTTCGCCTACGGCCTGGGCAACGCGCTGACCTTCCCGATGAGCGTGGGCGCAACGGTGCTGCTGATGCCCGAGCGGCCCACGCCCGACGCCACCTTCCGGCGCCTGACCGGCGGCGTGGCCGGCCTGAAGCCCACCGTGTTCTACGGCGCGCCCACCGGCTTCGCCGGCATGCTGGCTTCGCCGAGCCTGCCGCCGCGCGCGCAGGTGGCGCTGCGCCTGGTGTCGTCGGCCGGCGAGGCCCTTCCGGGCGAGCTGGGCGAGCGGTTCAGGGCGCACTTCGGCGTGGACATCGTCGACGGCATCGGCTCGACCGAGATGCTGCACATCTACATCTCCAACCGCCCCGGCCAGGTCCGCTATGGCACCACGGGCTGGGCGGTGCCGGGCTACACCATCGCGCTGCGTGGCGACGATGGCGGCCCGGTGCCCGACGGGGAGCCCGGCGACCTGTACGTCCACGGGCCCTCGGCGGCGATGATGTACTGGGGCAACCGCGAGAAGACGCGCGAGACCTTCCAGGGCGGCTGGACGAAGAGCGGCGACAAGTACATCCGCAACGCCGACGGCAGCTACACCTACGGCGGCCGCAGCGACGACATGCTCAAGGTCAGCGGCATCTACGTGAGCCCCTTCGAAGTCGAGGCCACGCTGGTGCAGCACCCGGCGGTGCTGGAGGCCGCGGTGATCGGCGTGCCCGACCTCGAGGGCCTGACCAGGACCAAGGCCTTCGTCGTGCTCAAGCCCGGCGCTCAGGCGACCGACACCGAGCTGAAGGCCTTCGTGAAGGACAAGCTCGCGCCGTACAAGTACCCGCGGCTGATCGAGTTCGTCGGCGAACTGCCGAAGACGGCCACCGGCAAGATCCAGCGCTTCAAGCTGCGCGATCTCGAGAAGAGCCGCGCGTGAACACCGGCAGCCCCGCCCACGCCACCGCCGGGCCGGCCGCCTTCGCCGAGATCGCCTGGCGCGGCCGCCGCGTGCGCATCGAGCACCAATGGATCGAGCCGGCGCGCCGCGACGCGCCGCTGGTCGTGTTCCTGCACGAGGGCCTGGGCTCGGTGTCGATGTGGCGCGACTTCCCGGCGCGCCTGTGTGCCGCGGCCGGCGTGCGCGGGCTCGTGTACTCGCGCCCCGGCTACGGTCGCTCGACGCCGCGCGACCCGCACGAGGCCTGGGACCTGGACTTCATGCACCGCCAGGCGCACGAGGTGCTGCCGGCGCTGCTGCGGGCGCTGGACGTGGACACCGCCAGCCACCGGCCCTGGCTGTTCGGCCACAGCGACGGCGGCTCGATCGCGCTGCTGCACGCGGCCCGCTTCCCCGAGCGCGTGGCCGGCGCGGTGGTGCTGGCGCCGCACATCCTCGTCGAGGACCTGTCGGTGGCCAGCATCGAGCGCGCCCGCGTCGCCTACGAGACCACCGACCTGCGGCAGCGCCTGGCCCGCCACCACGACGACCCGGACTCGGCCTTCTGGGGCTGGAACCGCATCTGGCTGCACCCGCCGTTCCGCCAGTGGTCGATCGAGGACGAGATCGGCACGATCCGCTGCCCGCTGCTGGCAGCGCAGGGCCTGGACGACGAATACGGCACGCTGGAGCAGATCCGCGGCATCGCGCGGCGGCTGCCGCAGACGGCGCTGCTCGAACTGCCCGACTGCGGGCACTCCCCGCACCGCGACCAGCCCGACGCGCTGCTGGCCGCCGTCACCGCCTTCATCCACGACAACACCCCCGGAGACACACGATGAACGCTCGTCGCACCGCACTGGCCGCCCTGCTGCTGGCCGCCACCCTGCCTTTGGCTGCGCAGGCCCAATCCGCGGCCAAGCTCAAGGTCGGGCTGATGCTGCCGGCCACCGGCACCTTCGCCTCGCTGGGCACCGCCATCGAGAACGGCTTCCGGCTCTATGTGGCCGAGCAGGGTGGCCGGCTGGCCGGGCGGGAGATCGAGTTCGTGAAGGTCGACGACGAGTCCGACCCTTCGAAGGCCACCGACAACGTCAACAAGCTCGTCAAGCGCGACCACGTCGACGTCATCGTCGGTACCGTGCACAGCGGCGTGGCGATGGCCATGGCCCGCGTGGCGCGCGACACGGGCACGCTCCTGATCGTGCCCAACGCCGGCGCCGACGCCATCACCGGCCCGCTGTGCGCGCCGAACATCGTGCGCAGCAGCTTCAGCAACTGGCAGCCGGGCTACGCCACCGGCGTGGTCGCGGCGCAGAAGGGCTACAAGCGCGCGATGACGATCACCTGGAACTACGCCGCCGGCAACGAGACGGTCAAGGGCTTCACCGAGGCCTTCGAGAAGGGCGGCGGCAAGGTGGTCAAGGAGCTCAACCTGCCGTTCCCGAACGTGGAGTTCCAGGCCCTGCTCACCGAGATCGCGGCGCAGAAGCCTGACGTCGTGTTCGCCTTCTTCGCCGGCGGCGGCGCGGTGAAGTTCGTCAAGGACTACGATGCCGCAGGACTGCGACGCACGGTGCCGCTGATCGGCTCGGGCTTCCTGACCGACGGCACGCTCGAGGCCCAGGGCTCGTCGGCTCAAGGGCTGCTGACGGTGCTGCACTACGCCGACGGGCTGAACACGCCGCGCGACACGGCCTTCCGCACCCGGTATGCGGTGACCTACAAGTTGCAGCCCGACGTGTACGCGGTGCAGGGCTACGACGCCGCGCAGACCTTGGCCGCGGGCCTCCAGGCCGTGAAGGGCGACACCCGCCAGCGCGAGGCCCTGCTGAGCGCGATGCGCAAGGCCAGCATCGACAGCCCGCGCGGCCGCTACACGCTGTCGGCGGCGGGCAACCCGGTGCAGAACTTCTACGTCCGCGAGGTCAGAGGCAACGAGAACAAGATGACCGGCGTCGCCGTGAAGATGCTGGCCGACCCGGCCCGCGGCTGCAACCTGCGCTGACGACGGGCCGACGGGCATCGAAGCCAGGATCGCATGGACCTCGCCACCTTTCTCATCCAGTGCCTCAACGCAGTCCAGTACGGGCTGCTGCTGTTCCTGGTGGCCAGCGGGCTGACGCTGATCTTCGGGATCATGGGCGTCATCAATCTGGCTCACGGCAGCTTCTACATGATCGGGGCGTACATGGCGTTCGCGCTGTCGCCGCCCGTGGCGGCCACCTTCGGCGGTGGCTACTTCTCGGTGCTGGCGGTGGGTGTGGTGCTCGCGGTGCTGCTGGGCTACGCGCTCGAGTGGGCCTTCTACAGCTACCTCTACGAGCGCGAGCACCTGCAGCAGGTGCTGATGACGTACGGCCTGATCCTGGTGTTCGAGGAGGCTCGCAGCCTGCTCGTCGGTGACGACGTGCACGGCGTGCCGGTGCCGCCGCTGCTTGGCGCGGCGCTGCCGCTGGGCCAGGTGATGACGTACCCGGTCTATCGTCTCTTCATCTCGGGCGTGTGCATCGCGCTGGCGCTGGGCATGTACCTGGTGTTCACGCGCACGCGGCTGGGCATGATGATCCGCGCCGGCAGCACCAACCGCGAGATGGTGCAGTCGCTGGGCATCGACATCTCGTTCCTCTACCGCGTGGTCTTCGCGGCCGGCGTGGCGCTGGCGGCCTTTGCCGGCATGGTGGCCGCGCCGGTCAGCAGCGTCTACCCGGGCATGGGTCAGTCGGTGCTGATCATCTGCTTCGTCGTCGTGGTCATCGGCGGCATCGGCTCGATCCGCGGCGCACTGGTGGCGGCGTTGCTGATCGGCTTCGTGGACACCTTCGGCAAGGTGCTGCTGCCGTCGGCCGCCGGCGTGCTGGTGTACGTGCTGATGGCCCTGATCCTCCTGGGGCGGCCCGACGGGCTCTTCAAGGCATGATGATGGACCGCCCCCGCAGCGCCTTCGGCGCTCCCCCTCGAGGGGGCGCCGCCAGCGGCCCGGCAGAGCCGGTTCCTCGGCGGCCGCTCGATGGAAGGCCCGCGCGATGATGGTGACTCGTGGGCAGATCGGCTTCGTCGTCGCGGCCTTCGCGGCGCTGGCGGCCTACCCGCTGGTGGCCGGCAGCTACGGGCTGGATCTGGTGGCGAAGATCATGATCTTCGCGATCTTCGCGCTGAGCCTGGAACTGCTGGTGGGCGGCACCGGCCTGGTGTGCTTCGGGCACGCCGCCTTCTTCGGCATCGGCGCCTACGCCACGGTGCTGCTGAGCCCGGGCTACGCTGCCGCCAATCTGCTGTGGCTGCTGCCGGCCGGCGTGGCCGCCGCGGCGCTGTACGCGCTGGCCGTGGGCGCCCTGAGCCTGCGCACCCAAGGCGCGTACTTCATCATGGTGACACTGGCCTTCGCGCAGATGGCGTACTACGTAGTGCACGACACGTCGCTGGGCGGCGGCACCGACGGCATCTACCTGAACGCCATGCCGGGCGTCCCGGGCCTGTTCGAGCTCAAGGGCGGCGTCGTGGTGTACGTCTTCGCGTGGGTGTCGCTGCTGCTCGTGTTCGCGCTGCTGGCGGCGGTGAAGCGCTCGCGCTTCGGGCGCGCGCTGGCGGGCATCCGCGTCAACGAACAGCGCATGCGCGCCACCGGCTTCGCGACCTACCCGTACAAGCTGGCCGCATTCACGCTCAGCGGCGCGATCGCCGGCCTGGCGGGCTTCCTGGTCGCGGTGAAGGACGGCTTCGTGAATCCCGAGCTGATGAGCTGGCACCTCTCGGGCTCGGTGCTGATCATGGTCATCCTCGGCGGCATCGGCCACCTGCGCGGTGCGCTGATCGGGGCCTTCGCGTACGCGCTGCTGCAGGAGTTCTTCCAGAGCGAGGCGATCTTCGGCGGCTTTGCCAAGCACTGGCACCTGGGCCTGGGCCTGACGATCATCGCCAGCGTGGCGCTGCTGCCACGCGGGCTGGCGGGCATCCCGGCGCAGTGGGCCGCGCGGCTGGCCGGTCGCGCGTCGCGCCGCGCCGAGTCGCACCCTGGCCTGAAGGGGCGGCGATGAGCACGATGAGGGCATCGCCCGGCGCGGCGTTACCCGGCGAGGTCCTGCTCAGGGGCCGCGGCATCACGCGCCGCTGGGGCGGGCTGGTGGCCGTGAGCGACGTGTCGCTGGAGCTTCGGCGCGGCGCGCTGCACGCCGTCATCGGCACCAACGGCGCGGGCAAGAGCACGCTCATCAACATCCTCTCGGGCGAAATCCCACCCTCGTCCGGCACGGTGGATCTGATGGGCCAGGACGTCACCGCGTGGTCGCAGCCCCGGCGTGCGCGCGCCGGGCTGGGCCGCAGCTACCAGCGAAACACCATCTTTCCGAGCTTTTCGGTGCTCGAGAACTGCCGCCTCGCGGCGCAGGCGCGCACGCCGCGGCCCTGGGCGCTGTGGGAGCCGGCCGCGCGTTGCCGGCCCAGTAACACCGCCGCGCGCGAGGCCGCGGCGCGCACGGGACTGGCGGCCGTCCTCGAGCGCCCCGCCGGCCTGCTGAGCCACGGCCAAAAGCGGCAGCTGGAGATCGCGATGTGCCTGGCCACCGCCCCGCAGGTGCTGCTGCTCGACGAGCCGCTGGCCGGCATGGGCGCCGAGGAGACCGAGCGCATGCTGGTCCTGCTGCGCGAACTGAAGGCCGATCACGCGATCCTGCTGGTCGAGCACGACATGGACGCCGTGTTCCGTGTGGCCGACCGCATCACGGTGATGGTCAACGGCGGGGTCATCGCGCAGGGCGCGCCCGAGGCGGTGCGCAACGACCCGCAGGTGCAGGCCGCCTACCTGGGGGGTCACTGACGATGGACCCCCACAGCGACCCCATCCTCGATGCGCGCCAGATCCACGCCTGGTACGGCAGCAGCCACGTGCTGCACGGCGTGGACCTCGTCGTCGACGTCGGCGAGACCGTCGGGCTGCTTGGCCGCAACGGCATGGGCAAGAGCACGCTCATTCGCACGCTGCTGGGCCACGTGGCGCAGCGCGAGGGCCAGATCCGGCTGTCCGGCGAGGACTTCAGCCGCGGCCGCCCGCACGAGGTGGCGCGCCGCGGCGTGGCCTATGTGCCCGAGGGCCGCGGCGTGTTCCCGAACCTCAGCGTGCGCGAGAACCTGGTGATGGCGGCCAAGCCCGCCAAGGTGGCCACGCGCGGCCAGGGCTGGAGCTACGACCGCGTGATGACCACCTTCCCGCGGCTGGCCGAGCGCACCGGCCACCTCGGCGGGCAGCTGTCGGGCGGCGAGCAGCAGATGCTGTCGATCGGCCGCGCGCTGATGACGCAGCCCGAGCTCCTCATCCTCGACGAGGCCACCGAGGGCCTGGCGCCGCTGATCGTGGCCGAGATCTGGCGCGTCATCGGCGAGATCCGGGCCGACGGCATCGCCACGCTGATCGTCGACCGCGACTACCGCAAGGTGCTGGCGCACGCCGACCGTGCCGTCGTGCTGCAAAAGGGCGCGGTGGTGCTGCAGGGGGCCAGCGCCGCGCTGCGCGACGACGCGACGCTGGCCGAGTTTCTCGGCGTCTGAACGCCACGCCCAGGCCGGCACTCAGCGCCGGTCGGCGGCGCCCGGCCGACCCTCGCAAGCAGCGTCGACGTCCGCGCAGCCCCGAAGGCCGAGCCTGGTGCTGCAGGCGATCGCCAGCGCCTGCAACCGCTGGGTGGCGCACAGCGTGAACTCGGAGCCCGGCAGCGACCGACGGCAACCGCCGCAATCCAACCCTCGCCCGAGCTTTCAAGCGTCATCGGCCTGTGGCGACTAGCATCGGCAGACCGCGTCGGACCTCCATGTGCCCGTTGTGAACCCTGCCTGCTTGAATCACACCCGTTTCGAAGCCGCCATCGTCGATCTCGACGGCACGATGGTCGACACCGTGGGCGATTTCGAGGCAGCGCTCGGTCTGGCGCTGGCCGACCTGGGCTGGCCGCCCGTGGGCCGCGACTTCATCGCCCGCACCGTGGGCAAGGGCTCCGAGCACCTGCTCACGCGCACGCTGGCCGAGGTGGGCGCGCCGGCATCGCTGTACGAGGCCGCCTGGGCCCGCTACCAGCACCATTACCTGGCCATCAACGGCCGCCACTCACGCGTCTTCGACGGCGTGGCCGCCGGCCTGCAGGCGCTGCGTGCCGCGGGCTTGCGCCTGGCCTGCCTGACGAACAAGCCGGGCGCCTTCGCGCGGCCGCTGCTGGCGCAGAAGGGGCTGGACGGCTACTTCGAGCAGGCCTTCGGCGGCGACGCCTTCGCGCGCAAGAAGCCCGACCCGCTGCCGCTGCTGCAGACCTGCCGGGCGCTGGCCAGCCTGCCGGCGCGCACGCTGATGATCGGTGACTCGAGCAACGATGCCGTGGCGGCGCGCGCCGCCGGCTGCCCGGTGGTGCTGGTCAGCTACGGCTACAACCACGGCGAGCCGGTGGCCGCCGCGCAGGCCGACGCGGTGGTGGACCGCATCGACCAGATCCCGCCGCTGCTGGCCCTACTGCCCCGGCCCTGAGCCCGACACCGCGTTGCTGCCGCCCAGCAGCGCGCTCTTCAGCAGCCGGTCGGCCGGGTGCGGCCCGAGCCAGATGCGCATCAGGGCGCGGAAGAACTCGGGCTCCTTGATCGGCTCGCCCTGTGGCTGGCCGTTCACGAGCACCGTGGTGCCGGCGCCCGGCACCCATTCGACGGCGAAGCTGTCGCCCGCCACCAGCCTGCGCCGGGCGGAGAAGATCTCGGCCATGCGCAGCGTGCCCGGGATGGTCTTGATGAAGTCGGCCGGCGTGGAGTTCTCTTCCATGCCGTGCGTGAACAGCCGGCCCAGCTCGTTGGCGTCGATCTCGCGCAGCATCACCACCTGCATGCGCTTGGGGCCGGGCTGGTCGAGCACCGCCTCGGGCGTGGCGGCCTTGTGCGCCAGGTACAGGCCGGCGGCATACACCTTGAAGATCAGCTTGTAGCGGATGCCGGCGCCGTTCAGCACCAGCGTGCTGCCGGCCACCGGCAGCGTGGGCGCGAACTTGACGCCGGCCAGTTCCACCGGCGCCGGCTGCGCGAAAGCCGCGGTGAGGCTGCCGGCGCACACTGCGGCGGCGGCGAGCCAGCGGCGCCAGGGGCCGCGGGTCAAGGTTGTGTCCATCGGGTCGTGTCTCCGGGCCGCGCCATGGGCTGCGCCGTGGTCGCTGGGGGGGTGCTTGGGGCTGCTGCGCTGCGGGGCCGCTGGTCGCCTGGGACGGCGCTGCTAGACTCGCCGCGTGATGTTCGCACAACCGCGTTTCGCTCCACCTGTTCGGGCCGCCCGCCGGCCCGGTCCGCGCGACCGGGGAGCCTGGCCCTGGCGGGCCTGACCCGCCACGCCCGACGCGCGACCGCGCTGCCGCCACCCGGGGCCGCGATCGCCCCACCGCCCGACGCGGCGGCCGCTGCCCGCCGCAACCCACAGGTGCGAGAAGTGATCACAGAACTCGAGTTCCAGAGCCTGGCCCGTGAGGGCTACAACCGCATCCCGCTCATCCAGGAGGCCTTCGCCGACCTCGAGACGCCGCTGTCGCTCTACCTCAAGCTGGCCGGCGGCGCGAAGCACAGCTTCCTGCTCGAATCGGTGGTCGGCGGCGAGCGCTTCGGGCGCTATTCGTTCATCGGCCTGCCGGCGCGCACGCTGTTGCGCGCCCGCGGCTTCCGTACCGAGGTCGTGTCCGACGGCGCAGTGGTCGAGGCCCATGACGGCAACCCGCTCGAATTCATCGCCGCCTACCAGCAGCGCTTCAAGGTCGCGCTGCGGCCCGGGCTGCCGCGCTTCTGCGGTGGCCTGGCGGGCTACTTCGGCTACGACGCGGTGCGCTACATCGAGCCCAAGCTGGCCAAGACCAGCAAGGCCGGCGGCATCGACACCCCCGACATCCTGCTGCTGCAGACCGAAGAGCTGGCGGTCATCGACAACCTCTCGGGCCGGCTCTACCTCATCGTCTATGCCGACCCGTCGCGGCCCGAGGCCTACTTCAACGGCAAGAAGCGGCTCGCCGAACTGGCCGACCAGCTGCGCTACAGCGTGACCGCGCCACCGGTGCGGCGCGGGCCGTCGTACGCGGTCGAGCGCGAGTTCGCCAAGGCCGACTACCTGGCGGCGGTGGCCAAGAGCAAGGACTACATCGCTGCCGGCGACATGATGCAGGTGCAGATCGGCCAGCGGCTGAAGAAGCGCTACACCGAGAGCCCGCTCAGCCTGTACCGCGCGCTGCGCTCGCTGAACCCCAGCCCGTACATGTACTTCTACGACCTGGGCGAGTTCCAGATCGTGGGCGCCAGCCCCGAGATCCTGGTCCGCCACGAGCACACGCCCGCCGGCGACAAGGTCACGATCCGGCCGCTGGCCGGCACGCGGCCGCGCGGCGCCACGCCCGAGCAGGACAAGGCGCTGGAGGTGGAGCTGTCGAACGACCCCAAGGAGCGCGCCGAGCACCTGATGCTGATCGACCTGGCGCGCAACGACATCGGCCGCATCGCCCGGACCGGCAGCGTCAAGGTCACCGAATCGTTCGCCGTCGAGCGCTACTCCCACGTGATGCACATCGTCAGCAACGTCGAGGGCCTGCTCCAGCCCGGCATGAGCAACCTCGACGTGCTGCGCGCCACCTTCCCGGCCGGCACGCTGACCGGCGCGCCGAAGATCCGGGCGATGGAGATCATCGACGAGCTCGAGCCCGTCAAGCGCGGCATCTACGGCGGCGCCTGCGGCTACCTCAGCTTCGCCGGCGACATGGACCTCGCGATCGCGATCCGCACCGGCATCGTCAAGGACCAGACCCTGTATGTGCAGGCCGCCGCCGGCATCGTGGCCGACTCGGTACCCGAGTTGGAATGGCGCGAGACCGAGGCCAAGGCGCGGGCCTTGATCCGCGCCGCCGAGCTGGTCGAGGAGGGGTTCTGATGCGCCGGACGCCGAGCCGCCTCAGGTCAGGCGCACGCCCCCTCGGGGGGCAGGCGCGGAACGCGCCGTGGGGGTCCATGTCATGCTGCTGATGATCGACCAGGCAGCAGCGCCCCAAGCACGACGGCTCGCACCAGGATCAGGGGCTTGCGGCCCTTCCAGAATGAACCGAGGGCCGTCAGTGTCTGGCTCGCCTGGGCCTTGCGCTCTTTCTGTGCTTCGAATGAGACTTTCTGGGCGGGGAAGACCGATTCGATCAGCGCCGGCGCGTCGCTGAGAGTGCCCGGGGTGAGGGTGGTTGGGTTGTTCATGCGGCGGCCGAGGCGCGGTAGGCCTGGTCCGGGTCATTCGGTTTGTCGGGCCGGGTCATGGCAATCCGGCCGGCGCGCAACAGGGGGCGCAGGTAGTCCTGGCGTACCGTCTCGGCCTTGCGGCCCAGCAAGGCGGCCAGCTCTTCGGCCCGCCAGTCGCGCAGTTCACAGAGGGTGACCACCAGGTCCTTCACCTCATCGGGCGGGTGCCGTCGGCCGATGGCACCCACCCGGGCGGCCAGCCCGCCAGGCAGTTCGTTCAAGAGGGATTGCCGACGTGGGTCGCTGAGCGGGTCGTCTCGGGTGCCCGGGTTGCTGTCCAGCGCCTCGGGGTTACTGGTTAGGCCGGCGAGGTTGCTGGATAAGGCCTGGGGGTTACTGGTTAAGCCGCCGGGGTTGCTGGATAAGCCAGCCCCGCCGGCGCCTTGGGCAGCAAGCTCGGCGGCGGGTTGGGCGCCGCCAGCGCCACCCTTGCCGCCGCCCGGCTCATCGCGGGCCAGCATCCGGGCGGTGGGCTGGTACCAGGTGGCCGAGCCGCGGTCCTTCTGGGTGAAGAGGCCGGCGTCGCGCAGCCGGCGCAGCGCCTTGCTGGCGGCCAGGGTGTCCACCTTGTTGATCTCGCGGTAGGTCTGATTGTCCATGGCCCCGGCCTCGCGGGCCACGACCAGGGCCCGGGCCTCGGCCTCGGAGAGCTGCAACTCCTTGAACCGCGCCAGCCAGGCCAGGTCGTCCGGCCCCAGAAAGTGGTGGAAGAAGAGGCGCAGCGTGAACTGGTCCTGCCCGCGGTCGGACTCGAACAGCGGCGGCGCCAGGCCGGCGCGTTCGCACATCTCGCGCATCACCCGCACGCCACTGCCCTTGGTCTCGGCGAAGCGGGTGTCGTAGAGCGCGGCGGCCACCTTGGGGTTGCGTGGGACGGAGCCCGGTTCGCCCAGGTGGTCGGGCGACTTGAGCGAGAAGCCCGGGTTACGGATCTCCAGCCGGTTGCTGTACCGGATGATCTGCACCGGCGCCTGCAGCCGGTAGCTGCGGTGCATCAGGGCATTGACGACGGCCTCGCGGATCACGCGCTGGGGCACCAGCGGGCTGTCCTGCCGCTGCAGTTCGCCCTCGGCCAGGCCGAAGGCCTTAGGCAGGTCGTCCAGGATGGCGGCCTGCGCGCGGCGGATCAGGCGGAACAGGGGGTCGCGTAACTCGACCGTGTCGAAGCGACGGTCGGGGTCAGGCACCCAGTCGCGGCCGGGCACGCGGATGTAGTCCACGCGCGTCATCGGGAAGCAGCGGCGCAGCGCCACGGGCTTGCCCAGCAGCACCAGGCCAGTCACAGTGGGCTGCCAGGCGCCCTGCGCGTTGCGGCGTACGGCGCCCAGGGCCTGAAGCAGCTCTTCGTCGGACCAGCGCAGTTCTTCGGCGTCGGGGTTGGCCTCGCGGCGGGCGACGCGGTAGTCGGCAATGGCCTCGGGAGAAAGGTCATCGAGCGAGGTGTCGGGCACCAGGCCGGAGTCGAAGCTCTCTACCTGCCGTGCCTGGTACAGCGCGATCAGGTCGTCTTCGGTGCAGCGCTGGTCGGTGCTGCCGATGCGGCGGTAGGCGCCGCGCGGCAGACCCTGGGCCTTCAGGTAAACGGGCTTGTCCTGCGGCGCGGCCTCGGGCACGAAGACCACCAGCACCACCTTGCCTTCGAGCTGCTCGGTGCGCACTTCCAGTCGCACGGGCTGATTGAACATGCTCGCCGCCTGGGTGGCGAGGTCGGCGCCAACGCGCTCGGGCTGTTCCACGCCTTCCACCGAGTAGCCCGGGAAGAGCGCCATCTCCTCGCGCACCACTCCAAGCAGCAGCCAGCCGCCGCCCATGCCGGGCTCGTTGGAGAAGGCGCACACGGTCTCCATGACCGACTTGCCCACGTCGGAGCCCGCCTTGGCCTCGATGCGCTCGGTTTCGTCGAGCAGCTGCAGGCGTTCGAGCAGCTCCTGGGCGGTCATGCCGTGCCGTCGCTGAACAGGTCGAGCGTCGGTCGCTCATCGGCGATGCCGCTGTCGCGGGCGACCAGGCCGCGGCGCGCGCGCGGCGACAGCAGCTCACTCTGCGCCACGTCGCCCAGCGCGTGGCGCAGGGCCAGCCGCCAGCCCTTGTCGCCATCGCCGATGCCGCCGGTGCTCATGGCGGTCATGCCGAACAACCACCAGCGCTCTTCCGGGCGTAGCGCCAGCCAGTTGCGCACGGCGACGGGGATCTTCTCCATCTCCATGTGCTCAACGGCCCACACCAGCACGCAGAGTTCCTTGCCCAGCAGCCGATCGACCAGGTTGTCGCCGGCCTTCCAGGCGCTGGGCTTGAGGTTGTGCGTGCTGAGCCGGGCATTGAAGGCGCGCTGCACTTCGGCGCGGATAGCCGTCCAGCGTGCGCGGTCGAGCACGGCGCGGTCGATGACCGAGTGCTCGTCGCTCAGAGCCTGCAGGCCGAGGTACTCGCTCACCTGCACGGGGGCGGTGTTGCTGCGCGGGACGATCACCTTGAAATGGTGCGGGTCCGAGGTTGCAGGCACTCCGAAGCCCAGGGTCGGGCGCACGTCGGCCGGCACTCTGGCAGCCGCGGGCGAGGCAGCACTGGCATTCAGGGCGGCGGCAGCGCGGGTGGTCCTGGGCTTGGTCATGGGGTCATGCCTCCTGAACCACGTCGCCGGGCTTCAACTCCAGGCCCACCAGCTTGGCGAACTCCTTGGCTGCGAAGCCGGTGTCGAAATGAGCGCCGTCGCTGATGTTCACGACGACGGGCGCTTGGTCTTCGGCCAGCAGATGGCGCAGGCTGTTGATCACGCCTTCGATGACGCTGGCGGTGACCTGGCGCTCCTGGAAGCGCACGGTCACGGTCCTCTCGCCTTCACCGATCTCGATGCGCACGCCCTTGAACAGCGTGCCGGGCTGGTCACGGAAGCGGTTGATGACGCCGAACACGCGGTCGGTGGTGTCCAGGCCGATGCGCTTGGGCTGCAGCTTGACGGGCTTGGTGTCGTTGATCTGGACCGTCTTGTCGCCGCTGGCCGGGATCTGAAAGTCCGCCGTCTTGTTGGCCTCGCCGGCGCGGGCGTACACGAGCAGGCGCGCGGCGGCAGCACCGATCTCGAAGGGCCCCTCGTAGGGCAGGCCGTCGCGCGGGTTGGAGCCGTCCAACGTGTAGGTCAGCGTGGCCTTGGGCGTGCACGCCAGCGTGACGCGGCGCTTGTCGGCGGAAGGCTCCACCTGGTGGCGGATCTTCAGCTCGGCCGTCCAGCGAACGGGCGTGCCGGTTTCGTAGTGGCCCGTGGTGTCGCGGGCCAGGAAGTACAGCGTGCCATCCGTCGTGGTGAAGCAGTCGAGGTCGTCGATGGACTGTCCGTTGACCAGCCCCTCCGGGCGGGTGGCGTAGACCACCACCGGGCTCTCGCCCGCGTGCCGCGGCGTGAGGCTCAGGATGGTGGCGCCGGTGTCCGGCTGGCTGCCGACGACCGAAACGTTGACGGTGGTCTTGTCCTTCGGGAACGGGCCCTTCTCGATGTACCCGTCCTCGCCCAGGCGCCAGCGGCCTTGCTTCAGGGCTTCAGCCTTCAGCATGTCCATGCCGCCCGAGCCGGGCATCCAGGGCCAGTCCGGGTTGCTCTTGGCGCGCGCGACCACGTCCTTCCAGGGCGTGCGGCGGTTGTCCTTGCCCGAGGGCCACAGAACCTCTTCGGCCATGGCGAAGTACTCGCCAAAGCTTTCGCTCAGGTTGGCGGCCAGCTTGTAGTTGGCGCGCGGGCTGGCCAGCAGTGCCTCGATCTGGGCCTCTGCGGATTGCTCGCCCTTGCCGAGCTTGAGGCCGTTATCGATGGTGACGTTGGCGAGGAATTGCCGACCGTCGATGGGGTAGGTGCTGGGGAAGTAGACGCGGTTGTAGGCGGCGGAGAGCGCCTTGGCGAACCGGTCTTCCGCCTCTTCGAGCCGATCTCGCGCTTCCTCGAACAGGGTGTCGCCAGCCTTCAAGCGCTTGTGGATCTGCTCGATGGCGTACAGCTCGCGCAACCGGTCCTCGACGGCGTCGGCCAGGTGGCTGTCCTGACCCGTCAGCACCAGCAGGTTGTTCTTCTCCTGCTGGTAGTCGAAGAAGTTCTGCAGCTCGCTGGGCGGCACCTTGCCGTCCGGCTTGATGACGATGAGGGTGCGTGGGCCGCCCAGGCGAATCTCGTCGAGGCGAGGCAGCACCTGCACGTCCTGGTAGGCCTGGCGCCTGTCCGGCTGGAGGATGCCGCTGAGCCGGTTGATCAGCGCCTGGTCGATCTTGGGCTGCGGCACATCCTTGGCGTTGCGCTCGATCTGGCGCGAGAGGTTCTCGGTCTCCTTGACGAACAGGCGCTGGTCTTCGCGGTGCAGGTACCAGGCCTGCTCGCGCAGCCGCTGCAGGGCCTGCAGGTACTCATCGGGCTTGCGGCCGGGCGCGGCGAGGAACTCGATGACTTCACTCTCCGACAGGCCGATGCGCCCGCCCACGGCGCGCGACAACGACGAGGCCAGCAGCAGCGTCATCACCTGACGCGCCGCATCGGTGTCGAGCTCGGCGTCGATGGTCTCGGCGATGGCGTTGCCCTTGTCGGCGATGTCGCGCGTGACGGCTGGCAGCAGCTTGGGGGCGATGCGCTCGATCTCGTCGCGCACCTGGTCGTCGTTGAGGGCGAGGTGCTGCGTGCCGATGAGGTGGACGTCGTCATCCTCGCGCAGCGCCACGCTCTTGAGCAGCCGGGCGGTGAACTGCATCAGGCCGCGGGTCTGCCGGAAGCCCTCGTTCTCCTTGAACAGGGCAACGAGGTGCTTGAACGAGGGGTGGAAGGGGTAGGTCTCGCGCACCTGCTCGGCGATTTGCTCGATGCTGGCCGCGACGATGTAGCCCGCGTCCTCGGCCCTCTTGACCTGCTGTGCGTATTCCTCGGCGATGTCAGCGATGACGCGCTCGCTGGGCAGCTCGTCGATCAGGCGCGTCTTCAGGATCTCGTAGATCTCGTTGCCGGCCAGCTGGACGGGCGTGATCGTCATCGCCTGGCGCCGGGTTTCCTGCTGCAGATTCGAGATCGCATCGGCCAGCGCCTTGGTCTGCGCCTGGTAGCTGCCCGAGAGGTTGGCGATGACGATGCAGCAATTGGGCAGTTCCAGCGCCGCGCTCATCAGCGTGGCGAGCGAGAACACCACCATGTTCGCCAGGGTGCCTTGCCCGAAGACCTGGGTGCTGGCGTTGTCCAGGTAGGGCGGCAGTTCGTCGAGAAGGATCAGGGTCGGCTTGTCGCCGATGATCTCTTTCCACTTCGCCTGGTCGACGGACTTCGGGCCGTTGGCCCAGTAGGGCTTGATCGCCTCGGGCTCGCCCAGTTGCGTGGCGATGTCGCCCCAGATGTAGTTGTCAGGCGTGTTGCGGCCGTTGAAGGCGGCGATGCGCGCCTGGCCGAAGTCGATGCGGTCTTTCAGCTCGGCCGGCAGCACTTCCTGCCGCAGGTGCGGGTGACGCGCCAACAGGCCCAACGCGATCATCATGTGCGTCTTGCCGCCGCCCATCGCCTGGGTCAGCTCGAAGACGGCCTGGTCCGACTTGCCGGACAGCCGCAGCAGGCCTTCACGGAACAGCTGCGCCATCCCGTGCGTCACGAAGTTGCGCGAGAAGAACTCGCGCCCGTCGCCCTCGTCCCCGATGAGCTCGGCCAGGTTCTCGATGCCCTGGCTCATCCGGTAGTCGTGGATCGCCGCATTGAAGCGGCAGGCCTGCTTGACGGTCTTGATCACGAAGTGGCTCCCTTGGCCGCGCGCTTGTTGTTGCTGGTGCCGCCCGTGGCGATGCCCTTGACCCTGCAGTGTTCGCGGATCAGCACCTCGACCATGTTGGCGATGGAGCGGTGCTCCAGCTCGGCGGCGCGCTGCAGCGCCTCCTTGATCTCGGGCTCGATGCGCAGCGTGAGAGTGGCGGTCTTGCTGGCGGCCATGGCGTCCTCGTGGCGGTGATGCGAATGTACTGCACGAAGCAGCCAGGACCGAGTACAACGCAGAAGCCGTTGCCGGCCAGCCGACGCCGGCCGGTAACGAGCTCGCGGGTGCAGCGAGCCGAACTCGGGCTTCTAGCCAATGGCCTTCCGCAGCCTGCTCACGCGGGAGCGGAGTGCTGCGGTCGTGGCCGAGTGCTCGACCGCGAGTTCCTCATACGAGGCACCTGCTGCGACGCCGGTGAGCAGATCCCAGTCAGGACTGCGCAGCAGCGCCTTGAGGCGAGCTAGCTCTCGCCGCGCATGAACCTCGTCGTCGAGCGACGAGCTCGCTGCAGCGGCCAATCCCTCGTCCGCTTCTACCGTGTCCACTGGGCACCCCCGTTGGCTACTGGGGGCCGCTGTGCGCAGAAGGTGCTTGCGATGGCGCGTGCGCCGCGCCGCCGATTCGGCAACTCGCGACAGATCGGCTTCGCTGACAGCGTCGGGCCGGAAGTCTGGTTGCAGTACGACGTTGAGCGCTTCTTCAAGCGCATCGGCAACGGCTGCGCAGTGGGTGGAGGAGAGCTCTTGTTGGAGGCGCGCATAGGCCTCCCAGGATTGCGGAATATCCGCCATGGTCGAACCCCTTTTTGTGCGGACAGTCTTGCCGCGGTTGGGTTGATGAGAAGCGTCTGTCCGTTCCAGATCGGGATCTCGCCGCTGGACGCTGTGCCAACGGGGAGCGATCGAGCCAGTTCGGGCCGACGTTCAAATTGTAAAGAGACTTCTGCCGGGCGGCAATGACGCCGCCCGGCACCGGCTGTCAGCCGGCGAGGTTGATGCGGTACACCTCCGACCATTCCCGGCGCAGCCGGTCGAAGACTCGCCCGGCGTCATCGTCGCGAACAGCCAGCACGCTTTGCGCGCGGGCCAGCGACAGCAAGAGCAGTTCGAGCGCGATCAGCGGCCGCTCGTCCACGCGCTTCGGCTCCGCACCCGGCCCGTCCTCGAGCTCATCGGGTGCCGCCTTGCGAGCCAACTCCCGGAGCGGGCTGTAGAGCTGTTCGAAGAATGCGTGCGCGGTGTTGATCGTCAGGATGATCCGGCCGAACTTGTGGTCCACGTGATAGAACGGCCAGTAGTCGTCGTGCTTGAAGTCGATCAGGTACTTCGATGACTTCACGCGCTCGAAGGCCTGCTCATCCGTCTCCTCTTCACGCCGCAGCGTCACTGCCAAGCCGCGCAGGCTCGCGTCGAGTTGCTCGCGTTCCGCGTCGGAAAGGTCGGCGTCGAGCGCCTTTGCCTGAAGGTGGTCGACCTCGTTCGCGCGTTGCTCGCTCGCCGTCGCCTTGGCCGGCTCGATCCGGCTCGCCTTCTCCGCCTGGTAGCGCTTGATCTCGTCGTTCAGCTTCGTGATGTCCGACCCGATCGCCTCGCGGATCTTCTCAAGCACGTAGTCCTTCATGCGGACGCCCTGCTTGTTCGACGCGACGCCGAAGGCCTCGTCGAGCACACCCGGGAACTCGATCTGCACGCGGTACCAGTTCGTCACGCTGTGCTGCGTGGTGAGCTTCGTCAGGCCGCCAGCGAACACCTCGCGCCCGTTGCGCAGGATCGAAACCGTCAGGCCGTCGAAGATGCGCAGGTCGTTTCTCTGGACCTTGCGTTCCAGGTCCGACCACTCCTCGATCGGAAGCCGGAATACCTTGGCGATGACTTCTGCAGTGCGGTTGGGCTCGTTCTCGGTGATCGGGATGCTGATCGGACGCGACAAGACCAGGCGACTCGTCGTCGCCACCCCCGGCGCCAGCATTCGGACATGCCGGGCACTCGCCATCGAGTAGGTCGGATCGAAGGCCTCGACGCGGCGGTTGTTCACGTAGAGCCGCAGGCCAGCAGAGATCGCACGCCGATAGATGCGTGACATCTCGCTCACCGCATGCTCGCCCAAGGTCCTGGCCTTGCGCGACGAGAGCCGGTCGCACGCAGGCATGTACACGATGGTGCCGTGCGAGCCAAGGCGCTCGATGAGCTCGTCTGCATCGGTAGCGAACAGCTCCTGCTCTTTCTGGTCCGTCGGCCAGCCCATGGGCTTGATGAAGAGCTCGGCGAGCTCTCCGCGCAGCTCTGTGTTCAGCGTCGGATCGGGCAGATTCACTGCGTTCGAACGATCTTTGCCGATCGCTTCGACGTCCAGGATCATGCTGTAGATCGCGCCCCGGTCCTGCCAGGAATACAACTCCATGACAGGGCTCATGCTGAGGGCAGCGGTCTTCATGCCCATGCCGAAGCGGCCGATGCCGTCGCGGTTGTTGTAGTTCATGGAGCCGCCGAACGAGGTGGCGACCTTCAGGACGTTGGGCTCCATCCCGCGGCCGTTGTCGTACACGGCCGCGTCGATCTGGTACTCACCCTTTTTGCCGAGCTGGCGGTAGAAGATGCGGATCTCGCTCGCGCCAGCCTCGATGGCGTTGTCGACGTGCTCGCAGAGTGCCGAGGTGGTGTGGTTGTAGCCCACATCCCGCAGCGACGAGATCAGCGTCTGCGCAAAGAACAGCGGGACGGCCGCGTTCTCCTTGAGGATGCGATTGAGGACGGTGCGTCCACCGCGAGGGGCGTCAACGGCCCAGTTGATGGTGGTTTCGGCGGAGTCAGCCGAGGTGTCAGATGCTTGCATGTCGTGCTCCAAGGGTTGTTGCGCTCGTTTTGGCGCGGAAGCCGAAGGCGAAGTGCCTTCTATAAACCAGGACCCCGGAGGTCCGACTTGTGGCACGGCGTAGACATGTGGGCCAACCGTGGCCGCGAGAGCGTGAGGTCGGCTGATGCCGAGTGCCGCCGCGCTGATGTTGGGCCGACCCACGCGCAAGCCGGCCATAATGCGGTATATGTCTGCGAAGCCTTCGATCTCGGCAGCGCGCTCCGGTTGGCGTTGGCGCAAGCCATCAGCCTGACCACCCCTATGCGCCCCCAGCGGGCGCCTTCCGTCCCCACCCAGCACGGCGCGCCGGCCTCGCCAGCGTCGCAAAAAGGCGGGTATCAAAGCGGGTACCGAATCAGGATGCTCTTCGGAACATCCAATGAAATCAAAGAGTTAGAGCGCATATGCTGCTGATGATCGACAACTACGACAGCTTCACCTACAACCTGGTGCAGTACTTCGGCGAGCTGGGCGAGGACGTGCGGGTGTTCCGCAACGACGAGATCACGCTCGAAGGCATTGCTGAACTGCGGCCCGAGCGCCTGGTGCTCTCGCCCGGGCCCTGCTCGCCGGCCGAGGCCGGTATCTGCGTCGAGGCGATCCGCCACTTCGCCGGCAAGCTGCCGCTGCTGGGCGTGTGCCTGGGGCACCAGGCGATCGGTGCGGCGCTGGGCGGCAAGGTGGTGCGGGCGCAGGTGCAGATGCACGGCAAGGCGAGCGTGATCACGACCGACCGCCAGGGCGTCTTCTCCGGCCTGCCCGAGCAGTTCAGCGTCATCCGCTACCACTCGCTGGCGATCGAACGCGCGTCCTTGCCGCGCGAACTGGTCGTCACGGCGACCTCGGAAGACGGCGAGATCATGGGCGTGCGACATCGCGAGCTGCCGCTGGAAGGCGTGCAGTTCCACCCCGAGTCCGTCCTCAGCGAGCAGGGCCACGCGATGCTGAAGAACTTCCTGGAGCGAGTCCGATGAAGCGCTGGGCGCCGGGCCGCCCCAAGCCGAGTGCCATCCCCGCGGGGGATCGCTCGGCGCATGCGACGAGCGAGGGGCTCACATGACGATCGACCTGCGCAGCGACACCGTGACCAAGCCGACCGCGGCGATGCGCGCCGCGATGGCCGCCGCCGAGGTGGGCGACGACGTGTTCGGCGACGACCCGACCGTCAACGCGCTGCAGTCGCGCATCGCGACGATGCTGGGCAAGGAGGCGGCGCTGTTCGTGCCCACCGGCACCCAGAGCAACCTGTGCGCGCTGATGGCGCATTGCGGGCGCGGCGACGAGTACCTGGTCGGCCAGATGGCGCACACCTACCGCTGGGAAGGCGGGGGCGCCGCGGTGCTGGGCAGCATCCAGCCGCAGCCGCTGCCGCAGCAGGCCGACGGCTCGATCGCGCTGGCCGAGATCGAGGCCGCCATCAAGCCCGACGACGCGCACTTCGCGCGCACCCGGCTGCTGGCGCTGGAGAACACCTGGGGCGGGCAGATCCTGCCGCAGCCCTACATCGAGGCCGCCACCGCGCTGGCGCGGCGCAAGGGGCTGGCCACGCATCTGGACGGCGCGCGGCTGTTCAACGCCGCGGTGGCCAGCGGGGTGCCGGTGGCCGAGATCGCGCGCCCGTTCGACAGTGTCTCGGTCTGCTTCAGCAAGGGCCTGGGGGCGCCGGTCGGCTCGGCGCTGGTGGGCTCGAAGGAAGTCATCGCGCGCGCGCACCGCATCCGCAAGATGCTCGGCGGCGGCCTGCGCCAGGCCGGCGTGCTGGCCGCCGCGGCGCTGCATGCGCTGGACCACCATGTCGATCGCCTGGCCGAAGACCATGCCAACGCCCGCGCGCTGGCCGAAGGCCTGGCCGGCCTGCCCGGCGTCACGGTAGCGCCGCCGCAGACGAACATCCTGTTCGTCGACCTGGCGCCCGCGAAGGCGGCCGGCGTGGTCGACCGGCTGCGCGAGGCCGGCGTGCTGTGCACGGGCCTGTACCGGTTGCGCTTCGTGACCCATCTCGACGTCTCGGCGGCCGACATCCGGCGTGCGATCACCGTGCTGCGCGAGCACCTGTAAGGAGAGCCGCATGACGATCACCAACACCGAGGCGCTGACCCGCGTCATCGAGCATCGCGAGATCTTCCACGACGAGATGCTGGCGCTGATGCGCCGCATCATGAACGGCGAGATGAGCCCGGTGATGATCGCCGCACTCGCGATCGGCCTGCGCGTGAAGAAGGAGACGGTGGGCGAGATCGCCGCCGCGGCGCAGGTGATGCGCGAGTTCGCCACACCGGTGCCGGTGGCCGACCACCGCCACCTGGTCGACATCGTGGGCACCGGCGGCGACGGCTCGCACACCTTCAACATTTCCACCGCCAGCGTCTTCGTCGCCGCCGCCGCGGGCGCGCGCGTGGCCAAGCATGCCGGGCGTGCGGTGTCCTCGACCTCGGGCTCGGCCGACGTGATGGAAGCGCTGGGCGCCACCATCACGCTCACGCCCGAGCAGGTGGCGCTGTGCCTTCAGGAGACAGGCGTGGCCTACATGTTCGCGCCGCATCACCATGCGGCGATGAAGCACGCCGCGCCGGTGCGCAAGGAGCTCGGCGTGCGCACGCTGTTCAACATCCTGGGCCCGCTGACCAACCCGGCCGGCGCGCCGAACCAGCTGCTGGGCGTGTTCCACCCCGATCTGGTGGGCATCCTGGTGCGCGTGCTGCAGCGCCTGGGCAGCGAGCACGTGATGGTGGTCCACGGCATGAACGGCATGGACGAGATTTCGCTCTCGGGCGAGACGGCGGTCGGCGAGCTGAAGGACGGCGAGGTGCGCGAGTACCGGGTCCATCCGAGCGACTTCGGCCTGCCGGTGTACGACTCGCGCGTGCTGCGCGTGGCGAACAAGGAAGAGTCGGTGCAGTGCATTCAGCGCGCGCTGGCCAACGAGGACGGGCCGATCCGCGACGTGGTGCTGCTGAACGCCGGCGCCGCGCTGTACTGTGCCGGCATCGCGAGTTCGGTGGCTGACGGCGTCAAGCGTGCGCGCGAGGCCGTGGCCTCGGGCCAGGCGATGGCCAAGCTGAGCCAGTTCGTCAAGGTCAGCAACCAGTTCAAGCCGGCCTGAGCGCGATGGACGACATTCTCCAGCGCATCGTCGCCGTCAAGCGCGAGGAGGTGGCGGCGGCCCGTCAGGTCCGCAGCCTGGCGAGCTGGCGCGAAGAAGCCGAGTCGGTCGAGGCGCGGCGCAGCCTGCGCGGCTTCGAGGCCGCGCTGCGCGCGAAGGTCGCGGGCGGCCGTGCCGCGGTCATTGCCGAAGTCAAGAAGGCCAGCCCCAGCAAGGGCGTGCTGCGCGAACACTTCGTGCCGGCCGAGATCGCGGCCAGCTATGCCCAGCACGGTGCGGCCTGCCTGAGCGTGCTCACCGACCAGCGCTTCTTCCAGGGGGCCGACGCCTACCTGCAGCAGGCGCGCGCCGCTTGCGCGCTGCCGGTGCTGCGCAAGGACTTCATGATCGACGAGTTCCAGGTCGCGCAGGCGCGCGCGCTGGGTGCCGACTGCATCCTGCTCATCGCTGCCTGCCTGGACGACGCGCAGCTGGCCGATCTCGAGGCCTGCGCCGCGGCGCTGGGCCTGGGCGTGCTGGTCGAGGTCCACGACGGCGCCGAGCTCGACCGCGCGCTGCGCCTGAAGACGTCGCTGGTGGGCATCAACAACCGCAACCTGCGCAGCTTCGAGGTCTCGCTGCAGACCACGCTGGGGCTGCTGCCGCGCCTGCCGTCCGACCGGCTGGCGGTTGCGGAGTCGGGCATCCTGGCGCTGGCCGACGTGCAGCGCCTGCGCGACGCCGGCGTGCAGGCCTTTCTGGTGGGCGAGGCCTTCATGCGCGCTGCCGACCCCGGCGCCGCGCTGGCGGCGCTGTTCGGTCGGCTGGCCGATTGAGCCGCCTCGCCCTGCCGCTGGCGCGCCTGCTCGACGAGCCTTTCGGCGACTGGCAGCCGCTGGTCGATGGCTGGCGCGCCAGCGCTGCCGGCCAGTCGCTGATCGCAGCCGTCGATGCGCGCGTGGCCGCCGGCGCGGTGGTGTATCCGGCGCAGGTGTTCCGCGCCTTGCAGCTGACGCCGCGGGCGGCCACCCGCGTGCTGATCCTGGGCCAGGACCCTTACCACGGGCCGGACCAGGCCGAAGGGCTGGCGTTCTCGGTGCCCTCGGGCCAGGCCGTGCCGCCCAGTCTGCGCAACATCTACAAGGAGCTGGCGCGCGACCTCGGGGTCGTGCCGGGGCCTCAGGCGGGGTCGCTGGTCGCCTGGGCGCGGCAAGGCGTGCTGCTGCTGAACGCCAGCCTGACGGTCGAGGATGGTCGGCCCGGAGCCCACGCCAAATTAGGTTGGCATGCGCTCACTGACGCAATATGTCATGCGCTGTGGGGCGATCCGGCGCCCAAGGTCTTCATGCTCTGGGGGGCGCAGGCGCAAGCGCGGATTCCGGCCGCTGCGGCCGCCCGGGGCTCGCCGCATTGCGTGCTGGCCTGCAACCACCCGTCGCCGCTGTCGGCCACCCGCCCGCCGCACCCCTTCGTCGGCAGCGGCCACTTCGGGCTGGCGACTCGCTTCCTGGCCGAGGCCGGGCGCGGTCGGCTGGACTGGGCCCTGGCCTGACCGGGGCCCCGTGCTATACTCGCAGGCTCTCCGGAGGGGTGCCCGAGTGGCTAAAGGGGGCAGACTGTAAATCTGTTGGCTTACGCCTACGCTGGTTCGAATCCAGCCTCCTCCACCAAGAGATGCTGATCCCCCGCGGGAGTAGTTCAATGGCAGAACCTTAGCCTTCCAAGCTAATGACGCGGGTTCGATTCCCGTCTCCCGCTCCAGGGGTTCGAGGGGTGATTGAGGGACGGAGCGTTCGCACAACAACGCCAGCGTCGTGACGGGTTTGCCGGTGCGCAAGCCGCCAAACCCGTCCCGATGCCCATGTGGCTCAGTGGTAGAGCACTCCCTTGGTAAGGGAGAGGTCGCGCGTTCGATCCGCGCCATGGGCACCAGACACCTGACCGACCGGATTTCGACTTCAGTTCTTCAGCCAGGAGCGCTTGAAAAATGGCAAAAGGCAAATTTGAACGAACCAAGCCGCACGTGAACGTGGGGACGATTGGGCACGTGGACCATGGCAAGACGACGCTGACGGCGGCGATCACGACGGTGCTGTCGAGCAAGTTTGGTGGTGAAGCCAAGGCGTACGAC